>NZ_WMEE01000208.1:0-269 GCF_009709595.1 Microbacterium sp. ZXX196 | reverse complement strand
ACCAACGAGCGATTTATAGTTGTAGGTAGTCGTTGCAGTAACCGTTGTCCCGTCAGCCTCTGTCTTCGCTTTCAGCAAATCGGTCTTACCTACATCAGTTAATCCATAATATTCTAGTTTGGTAGTAGCACCTCCCTTTTCTTTAAAAGTTAACAGATTTCCGCGGTCATCATATGTCAAAAACTCCACAAGGTTGAACGAGGGGCCCTGACCTATCTTTGTATCCACCTTCTTTGGTAAATACAAACTGCCACTCGGTTTGAAATTGA
>NZ_WMEE01000207.1:0-269 GCF_009709595.1 Microbacterium sp. ZXX196 | reverse complement strand
TCTTATATGATACTGATAAAGGTTTTCGAGCACGATGTATAAATGGAATGCCAAGTGGCTCACAAAACTTTCCTACTCGTGTTTCATTGTTGTTTGAAACAACAGTTATTTTAATCCCTGCATCTTTCATGCTTCTAAACCAATTTGTTAACTCCGGTGTAGCTAAAGGACGATCCCATTCAACTAATGTGTTATCTAAATCGGTAATAATTCCTTTAATACCTAAGTTTTTCAAATGCTCAGGCGTGATTGCATAGACATTATTTACA
>NZ_WMEE01000206.1:0-269 GCF_009709595.1 Microbacterium sp. ZXX196 | reverse complement strand
GTTTGCGGGAAGATGGCGCACCGTTTTTGCGCCAGAAAGCTTTTGAACAGGCGGGTTCGAGTACAAGTAAAACAGTCCGCCGTTAATGAAGTGAACCTCGATGCGCGGTTCATACTGCCAGCGCAGCTCGTCCATTCGCCGCTGTTTTTCTTCTTCCGGCGTGCTTTTTTTCCACTCTTCCTGATTGATTTCTTCCCGTGGTGTCACCTGAATGCCATTTGCACGTAAAAAGTCGAGGATTCGCCCGCCAGATGAGCGGTATTCGTCAA
>NZ_WMEE01000205.1:0-270 GCF_009709595.1 Microbacterium sp. ZXX196 | reverse complement strand
CTTGAATTGTGTGCAAGACCTGCCCCAAAAGAGAACCAAAGGGATATGAGCGCTTGTAATCGGCTATGAAAAAGAGAGCATTGGACGCAATTTTATTTTTTCGAGCATAGGGGTGCCACCACTGCAGGATTTCATTGCGCTGCTCAGGTGTAAGCCACATTTGCATCTTACGTGAGCGACTTTTGGAGTGCGCCATCTCCTGAATAAATCTGTCGGTATCTTGATCATCTAAATCAAGAATTTCTCGAAGCTTGTAAGCAATCTCTTCTT
>NZ_WMEE01000204.1:0-270 GCF_009709595.1 Microbacterium sp. ZXX196 | reverse complement strand
TATTACGATCCTCATTAACAATGTTACGCCATTCCATATTTCCATTTTCTAAAGACTTTACAAGAATCTCAGCAGTTCCCATATTTGTTGCCATTGGAATTTTATACACATCTGAAAGTCTTTGAAGCTCATTTACGTCTGGTTCATGTGGTTTGGCGGTTAATGGATCACGGAAAAATATTATCATATCTATTTCATTCCTACCTACTAATGCACCAATTTCCTGAAAGCCTCCTAATGGACCAGACTGAAAGCATTTTACATTTAATT
>NZ_WMEE01000203.1:0-270 GCF_009709595.1 Microbacterium sp. ZXX196 | reverse complement strand
TTGTGTTCACCTTTTTCAACCTCCTATGCTTACATAGTCACTGAACTACTCCAAAAATGAAGTTCGATCGTCGCGCGGCATTTACTTAGACGTTCTTCCATGTTTACTCCCTTACTTCCTGCTGTTGTGCTAAAGTGGTCCTCCGATTAAAAAAAGACCAAGGCGTCTTCCCTTGATCTTTTGTTCAACCATTAACTTGCCGTGGAATTGACCCGCTCTTGTTCACCTTGCTTCGCTTTTTTTTCCAACCAGTATGCAGCTGGGATGGAA
>NZ_WMEE01000202.1:0-270 GCF_009709595.1 Microbacterium sp. ZXX196 | reverse complement strand
TTGAAAAGGAACAAGGGAAATGGGAGTAAAGTGTCTTCCACTCAAGCAATCGGGTCAAATTTGATTTGTTTCGAAAATATCGGTTAATCGCTGCCGCTGGAGATCGCCATCTTGCAGAATTCATGCCACCTGTTTACTTGAAAAATCCGCAAACCGTAAATGATTGGAAGTTTCATTTAACAACAGTTGATTTTCGTGTGAAGGACCAGCAACGAAAGATAGCAGAAAACGAAGAGGACTTTACTGATGATACAAAGATTGTCCTTGAGC
>NZ_WMEE01000201.1:0-270 GCF_009709595.1 Microbacterium sp. ZXX196 | reverse complement strand
GCGCAGCTGCTCCTTCTGTTCTTCTGAACAAAGGTATGCCCATGATGTATCATCAAGTTGCACATAACGGCAGCCTGCATCATAAAACGCTTTAAGGCCCTTTTTGTAAGTTTGCGCAAGATCTGCGAAAAATTCATCTTGGTCCGGATACACAGCCTTGTCAACTTCACCGCGGAAATGAAGCATACTTGGACTTGGAATCGTCAATTTTGCTGTATGGTCACCAGCTGCAGCTTGAAGAAATTTAAAATCCTCAAGGAATGGGTGCTT
>NZ_WMEE01000200.1:0-270 GCF_009709595.1 Microbacterium sp. ZXX196 | reverse complement strand
AGCTTTTCATCTCACAGTAGCGGTCGACTTTGTTCAAGATACTTTGAGTCTAGTGAAAAGCACTTTGTTGGTGAATAGCTTTGTGGCCTTGGGCGCTTTTCTGTCTATCTTCGTGATTGATAAAATGTCGCCACTGCGTTTGCAGCGTTTGGGCTTTGTTTTTTCTTTTTTTGCTCTATTGGCATTAGGCTTTTTGCAGTCATTTAATCCAGCGCTCACCATGAGTGTTGTGATTACAGCTTTTATGACATACAACGTCTTTATCAATCT
>NZ_WMEE01000020.1:0-15005 GCF_009709595.1 Microbacterium sp. ZXX196 | reverse complement strand
TGCCTCAACATCAACAGCTTCTACTCGCTGCTGCACGCGCAGGTCATCATCGGCGACTGGAAGGACGAGTACAACCATCACCGCCGGCACTCCTCGCTCGGCTACCTACCCCCAGCCGAGTACGCTCGACAGTGCAACCATCACATCGAAACCGACGACTCACAGAACGTCCGGACCGAATGAAGGGGGCGGCTCACGGGCAGTGAGCATGTTGCGCTTCATCTGCCAGGAGAGGCCCGGACGAATACCGCCGTACCCGAGCCCCAGTAACTCGCGGCCGGTCTTGCGTTTGACCTGGTCGACGAGGTCGGCGATGCCTGCCTCTTCGTGCGTGTGTCGGAAGGGCTCGAGCATCTGGTGTGCACCGGCCGGCCGCAGGTCGATCAGCATGAGGCCGGCGCGCGCATAGCGGATGCCATCCTCGATCTTCGGGAGCAACTGGTGGGCTACCCTCGTGAGCTCGACGGGGTGAGCTGTCGGCGTCGGCAGCTTGACCATCACCGAGGGGAAATAGCGCTGCTCGGAGTAGTGCGATGGGCCCGCGAATGCGCTGAGCAGCATGGTTACCTGGCGATGTTTGACGAGCCGTGAGGCTGCCTGTTGCGCGTAGATCGAGAGAACCTGCCGGATGCCGTCGCGAGTAGTGATCTTCTCCAAAAACGACCGAGAGACGATCAACTGGTCCTTCCGCCCTGTTCGGTCCTCTTCAGCGCTGATCGCCGGGATGCCGCGGAGCTCGAGCGCGATCCTCATCACGACAACATTGAAGGCTTTGCGGATCCGCGTCGGGTCGGCTGCAGCAAGATCTGCGATCGACGTTATCCCCATCGCGGTCAGTCGCTGTTCGAACCTGGACGCTCTCGTCCGGCCGTCAACCGGCAGAGCGGATGGGCCGGGAAACAGGAACCTCTTGGTCGGCGCCGAAGCTCAAGAGTTGGCAGTGCGCTTCAAGCCTGAGCTCGTAGCTCGGGCCTCCACGCTGGCAGCGGCTCGGCGAGCCTTCCTGCGAGTCGATATCCATGAAACGCGGATGACCACGACGCTCGAAGGGCTCATCCGCCCCGGTCGCCTACGCTGCGGGCTGAGTGACGCGTAGTCTGCGGTCGCATCGACGAACGCGCCAACGAAGCGCAGCGATTCGGGACGCCGTGAGTCGATGATCCGTGCGACGCGTCACTCGCCGAGGAGGTGCGAAAGCGCTCCCTCCCCGGCGAGTCCACTTTTCTTCGGTACGTCAGTGCGCGATTGCTTTCTTCAGGTCGGAGCGGAACTCGTCCGAGACGCCGGGGATCGCTTCGAGCAGTGAGTTCAATGGCATCGTGGCGAGCGGCGACCCCGTGTCCAGAGGCAGCCCCGGGAAATGCTGTGTGAACGACTGTGCGACGTCTTCCCAGACCTCAGGAACGCGAGAGATGTCCAGAATCGAAGACTGGAAGGACAGTGGCTCCGGCATGCCGTAGCCCTGAGGGACCTCGTACTCCCACTCGTGCTCGCCGGGAGAGACTTCGATGGCTTCGGCTTCGGGATGGCCAGGCAGAACCACGGAAGCCCGAACGCCTTCTGGAATCGTGACCTGCACACGCGCCCGTCCATCCTCAATCGACCAGTCAACCGAGATCTGACCGCGGACCGTGTCGTGCACGGTGCGGGCCGAGGTGAGCCCGCCTCCGGGCTGCGGCGCGATCCGGACGCTGGCATAGCCGGGCTCGACGCGCTGGATGCCACCGACGACGCGGTGCAGCCAGTCACACACGGCGCCGAGCGCGTAGTGGTTCAGGGAGGTCATGCCGGTGGAGTTGAAGGTGCCGTCCGGCAGCACTGCGTCCCACCGCTCCCACACGGTGGTGGCTCCCATGGTGACGGGGTAGAGGAACGACGGGCACTCCGTCTCGAGCAGCAGCTTGTAGGCCGCGTCGAGCTGCCCGGTTCCACTGAGCGCGTCGGTGACCAGCGGTGTCCCTGCGAATCCGGTGGAGATGCGGTATCCGCGCTCTGCCACGAGCTCTGCGAGGCGCTCGCCCGCTCGCAGACGCTGTGCGTCGTCGAGGAGGTCGAAAGCGATGGCCAGCGCGTACCCGGTAACAGACTCTCCCACGAGGCGGCCGGATTCGGCGACGTACTCCCGCCGGAAAGCGGAGCGGACCCGGTCGTCGAGGGCCGCGAACTCGGCGGCGTCGTCCAAGCGTCCGAGGAGCTCGGCAGTGTGCGCCATCTCCCGGGTGACTCGGCACAGGAACGCGGTTGCCACGAAGTAGCGGCTGGTCTTTGCTGCCATGGGGTTGTTGGCGGGTGCATCGGGATCGAGCCAGTCGCCGAACTGGAAACCGCTGCTCCACAGGTGGCGCTCGTCAAGGAGTCCGGCTACCTGCCGCGTGTAGGTGGTCATCGACGTGTAGGCGTCGCGGAGGATGTCGAGGTCGCCGTACTCCTGGTAAAGCGTCCACGGGAGGCTTACCGCGACGTCGCTCCACAGGGCTACCGCGCCCGCCCACTGCGGCAGGGCGCCGGGGACGACCCAGGGCACCTCGCCGGTGGCGAACTGCTCGGCGGCAAGGTCTTTCAGCCACGATCCGAGTACGCCGCGAACGTCGTAGAGGTAGGCCGCGGTGGGGCCGAAGGCGTTGATGTCGCCCGTCCATCCGAGACGCTCATCACGTTGCGGGCAGTCCGTGGGAAGGCCCACGAAGTTCCCACGCATCGACCACACGACGTTCTCGTGGAGTTTGGTCACGAGAGGGTTCGATGTCTCGAACCAACCGGTCCGCTGCATGTCGCTGTGCACAACGACTGCGCGGATGTCGTCTGCAGTCAGCTCGCCTGGCCAGCCGGTGATCTCCGCATACCGGAAGCCGTGGAAGGTGAAGCTGGGCTCCCAACTCTCGGGGCCGTCGCCGCGCAGCGTGTAGCGGTCGGTGGCGGCGGCGGTCCGGTTGGACTCGACGTCGAGCTCTCCGGCGGGATTCAGCAGTTCCGCGTGGCGGATCTCGATGGTGGAGCCGGGAGTGCCATCGACGGTGATCCGGAGCCAGCCGGCGATGTTCTGGCCGAAGTCGACAATGTATGCGCCCGAGGCGGACTGGGTGATGACGACGGGCGCGAGGTCTTCAATGCGTCGGATGGGCGGGCCGACGGGTTCGACGAGAGTGTCCAGGTTCCATTCGAAAGGCTGCGCTGCCGACCAAGCCGTGTCATCAAATCCCGGGGCGTTCCATCCGGTGGGATCAAGACGGGCGTCGAAATGCTCGCCGTCGTACAGGCTGTGCACGAGAACTGCTCCGGAGCCGACGGTGAACGACTCGTCGGAGGCGATGGTCTCAACGCGGTTGCCGTAGTCGAGCTCGAGCTTCGCGTACAGGGCGGGACGCTCGGAGTAGACCTGGCGGGCGCCCTCCCACCCGAGTCGTCCGACTGCCCATCCTTCGCCGACGATGGCACCGAAGGCGTTTTCACCTTCGCTCAGGAGGTGCGAGACGTCGTAGGTGGAGACGTTGAGACGGTGCTGATACGACGTCCATCCGGGCACGAGCACTTCATCTTGGCCGACCTGCTGTGCATTCAGGTAGGACGTGACGACACCGAGTGCCGTCACCGACAGTGTGGCCCGGACGAGGCCTTCCTGTACGACGAACTCGCGACGGAAATAGGGGGCGGGGTCGGTGGTGTCGACGGGTCCGGGGGCACTGATGAAGTGTGGTTCGGTGGTCATGGACGGATGTTCCTTTCGATTGACTTACTGAGCGGAGAGCGCCCAGCAAGTCGGTGTAGTCACGGGGAGGCGGGAAGGCCGCTGGTCGCCGCGATCTCGCGACGGAGACGGCGACGCTGCGACTGCTGGACCGGGTCTGCGACGGGGGCGGCGAGCATGAGCTTCTTCGTGTAGTCGTGCGAGGGATCCTCGATGACCTGGTCCACGGGGCCGGACTCGAGGATCTCTCCTCGATACATCACGGAGACGTCGTGACTGATGTAGCGGACGGCGCCGATGTCGTGCGTGATGAATAGGTAGGACACATCCGTCTCACGCTGAATGTCGATGAGGAGGTCGAGGATGCGCAGCTGGGTCGAGAGATCCAGTGCCGAGACCGGTTCGTCGCAGACGATGACCTTCGGGTCTACGGCCAGTGCTCGCGCAATAGCTACGCGCTGGCGCTGTCCGCCGGAGAACTCTCGCGGGAGCCGGTCGGATGCGTCCGCGGGGAGACCCACGTGGTCGAGGAGCTCCCGTACTTTCCGTCGGGCGGATGCCTTGTCTTGCCCGTTGGCGATGAGCGGTTCGGAAAGGATGTCGGCGACCGTCATGGACGGGTTCAGCGATGAGTACGGGTCCTGGAAAACGACTTGGATCTCGCTCGACAGTCGCTTCTGGTCAGCGCGGGTTCTCCGGGAGATCGGTGCGCCGTCGAACTCTATGATTCCTGACGTCGGTGCGACGAGTCCCACGATCGCCCGGCCGAGGGTGGTCTTCCCCGACCCTGACTCCCCGACGAGCCCGAGAGTCTTTCCGGCGTACAGGTCTGCAGAGACGCCATGTAGGACCTGCGTTGGCTTTGCGCGCCATCCACGTCCGGCGTACTGGACGACGAGGTCTTTCACTGTGAGCAGAGCGGGGGTGCTCATGCGGTCACCTCCCGTTCCGGGCGTGATGGACGATCTTCCAGGTTGGCTGCGAGCAGTGCCCGTGTATAGGGGTGCTGCGGGTTGGCGAACACGTCAGAGACGGATGCTTCTTCGACGATCTCGCCTTGCTGCATGACCGCAACCCGGTCGCAGATGTCCGCGACGACACCGAAATTGTGGGTGACGAGAAGCATCGCCGTTCCGGTCTCCCTCTGCAATTCGCGCAGCAGGTCCAGGACCTCCGCCTGAACCGTGACATCGAGCGCGGTGGACGGTTCGTCGGCGATCAGGAGATCCGGCTTCGCCGACAAGGCGCCGGCGATGAGTGCACGCTGCGCCATGCCGCCCGAGATCTGGTGGGGGTAGGACACCATGACCTTCTTCGAGTCGACGATTCCGACGCGGTCGAGCATGGTGCGCACTGTGTCGCGTGCCTCGTTCTTCGACATGCGCGTGTTGGCGCGCAGACGCTCGACGAGCTGACTTCCAATCGTGAACATCGGGTCGAGGTTGGTCATCGGCTCCTGCGGAATGTACGCGATTCGACGACCGAGGAGTTTCCGCATGTCCGCCGGGGAGTTGGTGTCGAGCCGCTGGCCGTCGAACACGATGCTGCCATCGGTGACGATCCCGCCGGGGCTGAGGAGGCCGAGGATGGCAAGCGACGTTTGCGTCTTGCCGCTGCCGGACTCACCCACGAGTCCAAGGACTTCGCCTTCGCGAATGCTGAGCGACACCCCATGCACGACCTCGACGGAGTGCATCCGGGTGGTCTGGTACCCGACCCGAAGGTCTCGGACATCGAGGATCCCGCGCTCCGCGCCGGTGTCGGCTGCGACGTGGGCAGTCGCTGCGGCGCGCGCGCGCCGACTCTTCGCGGCTGCCGCGGGCGAGACCCGGGTGGTGTTGCCTTCTTCGAGCGCGTCGCGGAGCGCATTGCCGATGAGCGACGAAGCTCCGGCGGTGAGGCCAATCATCAGGCCTGGCCAAAGGACGAGCAAGGGTGCGGTGTAGATGGTGCGGAAGGCGTCCGCGAGCATCACCCCCCAGCTGGGGATGGACGAATCGCCCAGGCCAAGGAAGTCCAGGCCCGCCTGGATGACGACGGCGAGACCGACGGCACCCGTGATCTGAATGAGAAGGGGCCCGCGCACGACGATGAGGATGTGGCGGAAAAGGATGCGTCCGGTTCCGAGTCCGAACACGCGGGCAGCGTCGACGTAAGCATCGTTGCGGACGGCGCGAACGTTGGCTCTCGTCATCCGGAAGAACCCGGGTGAGACGAGGATGCCGAATATGGTCATCGAGATCCAGATCGACCTGCCGAGAGCTGCGGCGGATGCCATCAGGATGATGATGCCGGGCAGCGACATCAGAAGGTTGGAGATCCACTCTCCGATGGTGTCGAACCAGCCACCGAAGTAGCCGGCGAGAAGGCCGGTGGTAACACCGAGGACGCTGGAAACGACGAGGACGATGAGCCCGGAAAGCAGGCTCGCCTGACCACCGTAGAGAAGCCGGGCAAGGACATCCCGGCCCACGCCGTCAGCGCCGAGGAGATGTTCCGCACTGGGTGGCGCGAATGCCTGATCCAGAGACGTCTGATTGGGGTCGTACGGGACGAGGACGGGCGCGAACAGGCTGACCGCGATGATGAGGAGCAGCACGATAGAAGCGCTGATACCCAGAGGCTCGCGGAGGAAGCGCTGGAAGGCATTTCGCCGTTTCTTGGGGGCCACGACGGCGTTGGCCACGGTGAGAGAGGTCACGAGATACGCACCTTCGGGTTGAGGAAGCCGTTGACCAGGTCGATGACGAGATTCACGATGATGACAATGGCGACCGAGAGCACCACCACTCCGAGTACGAGCGGGAGGTCTCCGGTCGCTGTGGCGGTCTCGGCGACAGACCCAATACCGGGTAGGGCGAAGACCTTCTCGATGATGACGGTGCCGCCGAGCAAGCCGATGAACTGGAGCGACAGCACAGTCAGCGAGGGCGGTGCGGCATTACGGAGAGCGTGCACGTAGAGCACACGGCTCTCCGGCACGCCGGCCGCGCGAAGGGTACGGACGAAGTCTGAACCGAGAACGTCAATCAGAGACCCGCGGAGGATCTGGGCGGTTGCCGCGATGGATCCGATGGCAAGAGACGTCACCGGCAATGTGATGGTCGACAGCCATCCGGCCGGCGACGTCGTGAAGTCGATGTAACCGGTGGCGGGGAAGATCCCCAGTCCCACGGCGAGAGTGGATACGAGAACGAGGGCGACCCAGAATCCGGGGAGGGCGAAGCCGACGACGGCGATGATCTGCACGACGCGGTCGACCCAGCCGCGGTAGACGGCGGCCGCGACGCCGAGCACGGTGGAGAGCACAGCGGTGACCAGGACCGTGGTGACCGCAATCGTGAGTGTCACGGGCAGGCGAGAGGCGAGGACCGTGGTCACACTCTCACTGGTGAACCAGGAACGGCCAAGGTCGCCCTGGACGGCGCTCAACAGCCAGGACCCGAAGCGGATGAAGAACGGATCCAGCAGACCGAGATCTTCGGCTCTCTGCTGCACCTGCTCATCGGATGCGAGCGGTCCGAGGATTCCACGAGCGACGGAGATCCCACCGGTGAGGTTGAGAAGGGTGAAGGTGAGAAGCGAGACGACGATCAGCAGCACGATGCTGGAGCCGACCCGCTTGGCGAAGTACGTAATCATGGGTTACCTCAGACACAACCGGCCGGGCGGCGCACGCCGCCCGGCCGGTCTCATCACTCTGCGGGCGAGAAGTTGTACAGGCTCGGGATGGTCTGCTGGTACTGCATCTCCACCGAGACCTTCTCCGGGTTAGTTGCGTACGGGGAAGCCACCCGGAACCACGGCGAGAACCACGCGTTCTCGACGACGTAGGTGTTCACCTTCTGAACCGCCTCAGCCTGCGCGGCGTCGTCGGTCGCGGTCCGAACTTCCTCGATGAGTGCGGTCAGCTCGTCCGTCTGGTCGTGCAGCGGGTTCCACGGGGCGTTCGGGGCGATGAGCTGGTTGATCATCTCCCAGCCGCCCTTAGCGCCAAACTGCATCGGGTTGATGCCCGTCTTACCGGTGGTCATCGAGACGAGGAAGGTGTTGAGGTCCTGGGTCTCCCACGTCACACGGATTCCGACCTCGGCCAGCTGCTGGGCGTAAACGGCGAGGGTGTCGGCCGGGGACGCCGAGTACACAATCATCGTGACGTCGAAACCATCCGGATAGCCGGCCTCGGCAAGGAGTTCCTTGGCGCGCTCCGGGTCATAGTCGTATGCGTCATCGAGCTCAGGCACGTAGCCGGGGTCCTCCGGGCTGAAGATCTGCGTCGTCACGGTGCCGTACCCGCGCACGACCGTCTCCAGGACCTGGTCGCGGTCGATGGCGTAGTTGAATGCTTGACGGACGCGAACATCGCCGAGCGGCTCGGCGAGCTGACCAGTCCGGTCGAACATCATGAAGCCAGACCAATCACCTTCAACGGTGTCGATCTTGGCGCTCGTGTTCTCGAACTGAGCGAGTGTCTCCACGGACGCCGGGACAGCGTCCACCTGACCAGAGGCGAAGGCGTTAGCGACTGCCGCCGGATCTTCGAGCACCCTGATCTCGACGGTGTCGAAGTCGACGATGTCCTCATTCCAGTAGTCCTCGCGTGCTTCGAAGGAGTAGACGCTGCCTGAGGTGCTGCCGTCGGCATCGTACTTGTAGGGGCCAGAGCCCGACGGCACCGTAGCCAGGTCGGGGTTCTCGAGGCCTTCCATGCTGACCTGCAGTCCTGCGACCGTGGTCAAGTACGAGATCAACGACGGGTTGGGAGCCGAGAGCTTCAGGACAACGGTGTTGCCTTCCCCGACGGCGACCGACTCGAGCTCGGCGAGCATCGAACCCTGTGGTCCGCCCCCCGCCTTGAAATGCTCGAGGTTCGCAACCGCAACCTCAGGGGTGAACTTCTCCCCGTTCGCGAAGGTGACGTCGTCGCGGAGCGTGAGGGTCAGCTCGGTGTTGTCGTCGTTGTACTTCCAGTCGGTGGCCAGCCACGGCTCGATGGTCCCGTCCGGGGCCTTGTGAAGAAGGGAGTCGTAGACAGCCTGGGCGTACTGCAGCATGTTGCCAGCGTCGCCCATCTGCGCCGGGTCGAAAGACTGAGGCGCGTTGGCGAGGCCGAGCTTCAGTGTGGTGGTCTGCTCTGTCTGCTGTGCTGCGGGGGCACAGCCCGACAACGCGATGGCGGCGGCAGCGACAACTGCAATCGCGGCGCCGACATAGGCACGGGTAGGCATGAACTGAACTCCTTTGTTCCAACACAGACATGGATGTCGCCGGATTGAAACGAATCAACGGCGGTTAGGCCACTGTACATCTGGATTGTCGTGAGGACAATCACGGTCCGGTAACGTCAGTCTGCGGAGGCTCGCAAGGCGCGCCGATGAGAGTCGGGGCGATCCCCGACAACACGAACCGCCGCATCAGGGGCGGGCCACGGAACCTTCCAGGTGCAACCATGCACCGCCCGGCGTGGCGGAAGAGGGGGCCTCGGCCTCGCCTTCAAGTCGGGTAGCGAGCTGGCCGACCCGCACACCCGAGGTCCTCTCGATCTGATGGTCGAGCCGCGCGTCGATACTCGCCACCAAGCGGACCACGAGCTTCTCAAGCTGCGTGAACTCATCCTCGGTCCAGTCATTGAAGATGAGGTCGTACGCGCCACTGGATACCGCTACGATCCTTTCGGCGACCTCGCGCCCTGCTGGCGTCAGGCCAATCATGCTCTGGCGGCCGTTCTGCGGATCGGGCATTCGACCAACGAGGCCCGCGACTTCCAACCGACGAACGATCTTGCTTACGTTCGACCGACCCGTCCCGATGGCATCTGCCACGTCCGTCGGGCGCGCGGTGGTTCGATAGATCAGCTGGTTCAGCAACAAAAACGCGGGCATGTCACCAGGCAGCGGAAAGTCGCTCGCTTCGAGGATCGCTTCGCGGACAGCAGTGGAATTCATCGAGGTGACCAGCGCCTGTAGCGCTTGCGAGAAATTCGCTCCCCGCCCCTGGAACTGAGGAGCGGGACTCACCTCAACCTCTCTGAGGTCGACGCTCTGCCGCGGTGGTCGTGCCATACCCACAAGTATGCACATACCCCACCACCCGCGACACTCCCTGATTGTCTTCAGGACAATCAGGAAGTACAGTGACCTCGGTAGCTCGTCGAAGTAGCCTGACGCGCACCTCAGTGGTTTACCCGTCACCACTTCAAAGGAGAAGCCCTCGTGTCTCACGTTCGCACCGGTCGCCCCATTCGTCCCTGGTGGGTTGCGCTCGTTTCCGGGATGGCGTCCTATATCGACGCTGCCGCCATCGTCAGCTTCGGCACCGCGATGGTCCTCCTTCAGGCCGCCATCGGCCTGACGCCCGGCGAGATCGGTCTTGCGTCCGGAGGCCTCACTCTTGGCATCGCCATCGGCGCCCTCGTCGGCGGACGACTCGGAGATCGTTTTGGTCGCCGCCCCGTGTTTACCGTGACCATGGCACTCATCATCGTCTCCGCTGGCGCGCTGGCTTTCGCCGGCTCCTTCCCCGTCATCATGGCGGCAGCGCTCGTCCTCGGCTTCGCCACCGGTGCAGATTTGCCGGTCTCGATCTCGACGATTTCGGAGGCAGCGTCCGATGCAAACCGCGGCCGACTCATTGGTTTCACTCAGCTGCTCTGGGCAGTCGGCATCATCGTCTGCGCATTCCTCAGCGCAGGCGTTGCCAGCCTCGGTCAGCTCGGCGCTCAGATCCTGTTCCTCCACATCGCTGTCATCTCCGCCCTCGTCCTGGCCGCGCGACTGGCGATCCCTGAGTCAGACGTCTGGCTCACCGCTCGTGACGAGCGCCGCCAGGGCATCAAGACGGTCCGTGCCGACCGCGCCTCCGTGATGGACCTGCTTCGCGGGTCGTACCGCACCCCGTTCCTCGCTCTCCTCGGTTTCTACGCGCTGACGAACATGGCCGCCAACACGGGTGGCCAGTTCGGCTCCTACCTCCTCGTCAACGCCGGCGGTGTGGACCTGCAGACCGCGACCCTCATCGGGCTCCCGTTCCTGCCGCTGGGCATCATCGGGGCGCTGTGGTTCATGAAGATCGCTGACTCGCCGAAGCGATTCATCTATTTCACTGTCGGATCCGTCTGCTGGGTCGTGGCGCAGCTCGTATACGTCTTCTTCGGCATCAACCTCACGACCGCCATCATCGCTGGCCTCATCGGTCTCGGGGGCACGGTCTTCGCGTCTGAGGGCATCATGAAGATCTGGACGCAGGAGCAGTTCCCGACGCTGCTGCGTAGCACGGCGCAGGGAACCATCATCGCCGTTGCCCGCCTTTTCGCCGCCGCGCTCGCAACGGTCACGCCGCTGCTGGTTGCGTGGAGCCCGACGATGTTCTACCTGTTCCTCGCCATCATCCTCGCGGTGGGCTGCGCCATCGGTTGGGTCGCCTTCCGTACCCGCGACCAGCACGACGAGTTCGATGCTGAGTCGCAGAAGGAAGCGGTCGCGACCGTCAAGACCCAGCCCACGCTGCGAGAAGGAGAATCCTATGAATCCGTTGGTTGAGAAGCTGACACTCGATGAGAAAGCCGGCCTGGTCTCCGGCGCGGCCTTTTGGACGACACGACCGGTCGACCGCGTCGGCATCCCGTCCATCACCATGACTGATGGCCCCCACGGCGTGCGGATGCAGCGAAAGGGGGAAGACCACCTCGGCATCAACGCCAGCGAGCCGGCAACGTGCTTCCCTACGGCAAGCTTGACCGGGTCGACCTGGAATCCGGAGCTGCTCCGCCAGATGGGTGCCGCTCTCGGCGATGAGAGCCGTGCGCTGGATGTGGACATCCTGCTGGGCCCAGGCGTGAACATCAAGCGGTCGCCGCTGTGCGGCCGCAACTTCGAGTACCTCAGCGAAGACCCTTTCCACGCGGGCGTGCTGGGAACGGCATTCGTACAAGGCGTGCAGTCCCGCGGTGTCGGTTCCTCCGTCAAGCATTTCGCGGCGAACAACCAGGAGACCGACCGGATGCGCGTCGACGCTCAGGTCGACGAGCGCTCGCTGCGAGAGATCTACTTCCCCGCTTTCGAGCGCATCGTTCGCGAAGCGAACCCCGCCACTGTGATGTGCTCGTACAACAAGGTCAACGGCACCTATGCCTCGCAGAATCACTGGCTGCTCACGGACGTGCTGCGCGGGGACTGGGGCTTTGAGGGCTACGTCGTCTCCGACTGGGGCGCAGTCGTCGACCCCGTCGCCGCCGTCGCAGCCGGCCTCGACCTCGAGATGCCGAGCACCGGCGACCGGAGTCCGGAGGCCATCGTGGCAGCTGTTCGCGCCGGCACTCTGGACGAGATTCTCCTCGACCAGGCCGTCTCCCGCGTCCTCGGAGTGCACGAACGTCTTCGTGGCTCGCAGGATGCGGAGGCCTCTGCCGACTTCGATGCCCACCACGCCCTGGCGCGGACCATCGCCGCAGACGGCGCGGTTCTTCTCGCCAATGAAGGAAACCTCCTTCCGCTGGATCCCTCCGAGGGTGGGCAGATTGCGGTTATTGGCGAGTTCGCACGCACCCCGCGTTACCAGGGCGCCGGCAGCTCCCATGTCAATCCCACCCGTCTCGACGAGGCACTCACCGAGATCGGGAAGCGAAGCTCTCGGCCCGTTGAATTCGCTCCCGGATTCAGCTTCGAAGGAGACAGCGACGACCTGCTGCACCTCGAGGCGGTCGACCTCGCGTCGCAGTCCGAGGTCGTGCTGCTGTTTCTCGGCCTCCCAGACCGGGATGAGTCCGAGGGCTTCGACCGTACCCATCTGCTGATTCCCGAAACACAGCGCACGCTGCTTGCGAAGATCGCGGCCGTCAATGCGAATGTCGTGGTCGTGCTAAGCAACGGGGGTGTCGTCACCCTCGACAGCATCGTAGGCGTCGCGCCGGCCATCCTCGAGATGTGGCTGGCGGGTCAGGCGTCGGGTGGTGCTGCCGCCGACATCATCTTCGGTATCTCCGAGCCCGGCGGCCGGTTGGCGGAGACCATCCCTCTCGACCTCGCCCACACTCCCGCGCACGTTAACTGGCCCGGAGAGAACGGCGTTGTCCGCTATGGAGAAGGCTTTCACGTCGGCTACCGGTGGTACGACGCCACGGATCGTCCCGTCGCTTTCCCCTTCGGATACGGCCTTGGCTACACGAGCTTCTCCCATGACGACCTCAGCGTTTCTGTCGCCGACGCGACCGTCGCTCAGGCAACCGTGCAGGTGACGGTCACGAACACCGGGCAGCGTGCCGGTTCCGACGTCGTCCAGGTCTACGTGACCGACAACACCGCTTCGGTCGCGCGGCCCATCCGGGAGCTGAAGGCGTTCGAGAAGGTGTGGCTGGAGCCCGGAGAGCAGCGAGTGGTGACGCTGACGCTTGACGAGCGTTCCTTCGCCTTCTGGGGTCCGACGGGATGGACAGTCGAACCGGGCGCCTTCACCATCCACGTGGGCTCACATTCACAGAACCTACCCTTTCAGAACGTCATTACTCTCGACGTTGAGGCGCCGACCCCGATGCTGGACAACTCTTCCACGCTGCAGGAGTGGGCATCGCACCCGGTGGGTCTGCCTGTGCTCCAGGGAGCCATGTCCAATACGGGGCAGCCCGCTGACGCCCTGACGAACGAAGAATCGTTGCCCCTGTTCGGGTCGATGCCTCTCCGGACGATTCTCGGCTTCGCGCAACAGAGCGCCGGCGTGTCCTTCGACATCGATGAGGCACTTCAGCAGCTTCTAGGCGCCGTGGATGATGCATCTGGCGTCGCCACCAGCAGCCGCTGACGCCACAGCCTCCGGACGCCTGACTCGTCAGTTGAGCCCGGCAGCCACATGTGTGGCTGCCGGGCTCAACGTGTCCAGCGAGCCGGTGTTTAGCGGAACATCTCGTGGTGATGACTTCCGAAATACATCAGTTCCCAGATCGCGTCCCCTGTGAGCTCTTCGGACGGCTGCCCCGCTTCGCGGCGAGTCAGATAGACATCCCCCTCGAACCGGAGGTACGCGCCGTCGTATCCGGCGGCGACGGCCTGCGCCTTGACGTCGGCTGGGAGGCTGTCGGCTAGAAACTGATGCAGGACGGTGGAGCGGCGCTCGTACGCAACCTCGAGGCAGGCGTCGCCATCCTGATACGTGAACGCATGCTTGTCTGCGACAGGCTTGCCGCTTTTCTCATCCGTCGCGACGCCGCTCTTCGAGAAGGTGACGTTCGAGTGGTCGTCGGCGATGACACGACCGTCTTTGGCGACCATGAAGATCGTGACGGGCTCGTAGCCGTACTCCTTCTCGTTGATGATCTGCGCAGTGATGAACGTGTACGGGCCAACAGAACCTCTGCCCCAGTACCAGTTGTTGACGACCATCTGCAGCGGCACGTTGCCCCAGTTATGGTCGTGATAGCCGTGCCCCGCCGACGTCGCGGTCTCGTCGCCGACGCGGTACGTTGCGGAGACGGTACCGTGCGGGACCGCCGGCAGCCATGCGAACTCGCCAGCGCCGTCATCGCCGTAGTAGGTGTAGCCGGTTGCGGGGCGCCAGGGCTCCGTCACTCCGGTGAGCTCGACGTCGACGACCACATCGTCCACTTCGGCATGGATCGTGTAAGTGTGCAGGTCCCCCTGGAAGCGGTTGTTCGCGACCCGTACGTCGCAGATGTCCCGCGACGCGGCAAAGTCGGCCGGGTCGAAGTGCTGGCGCTTGTTGATGCGGCGACCGTCGGGCAGGTCGATGTCGATGGAGACGATGGGGTTCAGCCCCGGCGCGGGGGCGGCGAAGTCTTTCGCGTGGAAAGCGATGACGAGTTTGGCCCCGTTGTCCAGGTGCGAGTCGAAGTACCACCACTCGTAGGTCCCAGTGGGCTGACCCCGTTTCGTAGGTCCGGTGGTTCTGAGAGTCGTCCTGTCGCCCGAAGGTTCGGGCAGGGAGACTGGTCAGATCATGTCGAACAGCAGGAAGCGTCACACCCCGGAACAGGTCGTCCGCAAGCTCGGGCAGGCCGACAGGATGCTCGCCGACGGGCAGGATGTGGCCGCGGTGTGTCGGGAGCTCGGGGTGTCCGAGCAGATGTACTACCGGTGGCGGAACCAGTTCGGCGGGCTCAAGGCCGACGACGCGAAGCGCCTGAAGGAGCTGGAGAAGCAGAACGCCACCCTCAAGCGGCTACTCGCCGAGGCGGAGTTGGAGAAGGCGGCGCTGAAGGAGTTGGCTGAGGGAAACTTCTAGGCCCGGGCAGACGTCGCGCCGCCGTCTCGCACCTCAAGCTCAGGCTGCAGGTGAGCGAACGGATGGCGTGCCGTCTGGTCGGGCTGAGCCG
>NZ_WMEE01000199.1:0-270 GCF_009709595.1 Microbacterium sp. ZXX196 | reverse complement strand
AAAATTTTCGGAAATGGAACGAGATAGTTGTATCTGTTTTCAGGAGGGACAAGTTATGCAATGGTCTGAGTGGACGGCCAAGCTGCAAGAACGGTCAGAACGTATCGTTCGAGATTGCAGCGATCTGGCGAAACGCGCAATGAAACGTACAAGCTCGTACATCCAAGAACATAAAAAGCAGACACTTTCCATCGCAGCGGGATTGGTCGTTACGGTGGCAGCGGGAGCTTCTGCACAATATTACTACACGAGCAATGTCACATCCGTTTA
>NZ_WMEE01000198.1:0-270 GCF_009709595.1 Microbacterium sp. ZXX196 | reverse complement strand
GAGTGTCCATTGATCTTAGTCATTGTACATAGATACTCTAAAGTCTTTACGTCATCCTCGGTATAGAGTCGACATCCTTTTGAATCTTTATTGAAGGAGTAGCCTTGTTCTTCAAGCATACTGGCATACTTGCGGACAGTCACCGGCTCTATACCGAGGTGTTTTGCGACGTCTTTGGACGATAATTTGACTCCCATATCCATCACGAATCACCTCGTAAAATAGGTTCGCTATGGAGAGGCCAGACACCTGCACCCTTTATTATGTTTG
>NZ_WMEE01000197.1:0-270 GCF_009709595.1 Microbacterium sp. ZXX196 | reverse complement strand
TGAGCAAACCGAGTTTTGAGACTTGGATGAAGTCAACCAAAGCCCACTCACTGCAAGGCGATACATTAACAATCACGGCTCCCAATGAATTTGCCAGAGACTGGCTGGAGTCCAGATACTTGCATCTGATTGCAGATACTATATATGAATTAACCGGGGAAGAATTGAGCATTAAGTTTGTCATTCCTCAAAATCAAGATGTTGAGGACTTTATGCCGAAACCGCAAGTCAAAAAAGCGGTCAAAGAAGATACATCTGATTTTCCTCAAA
>NZ_WMEE01000196.1:0-270 GCF_009709595.1 Microbacterium sp. ZXX196 | reverse complement strand
CGGTTGTTGGTCCGAAACTTCCTGATGGCATTCCTTCTGGAGTTTTAGCTGGTCCAGCGTAGTAGATAGGATGATTTTTAAAGTACTCAGGCATTGGCTGACCTGAATCTAAAAGTTCTTTTATTTTAGCATGTGCTATATCTCTAGCAACAATGAGAGTACCTTTAAGTTTTAACCTCGTTTTGATAGGATATTTAGAAAGCTCAGCTAGGATTTCGTTCATTGGACGGTTAAGGTCAATTTCTACTGGAGCTTCTAGATGAGGTGGTG
>NZ_WMEE01000195.1:0-270 GCF_009709595.1 Microbacterium sp. ZXX196 | reverse complement strand
ATCTTCCCCGACCTGCCTGTCACGTCCAAGCCGACCGAAGTCCGCATGGGCAAAGGCAAGGGCTCGGTCGATTACTGGGCCTGCAAGGTCAAGCCGGGCCGGGTAATGTTCGAGATCGACGGCGTCAACGAGACGGTCGCGCGCGAAGCGCTGCGGCTGGCTGCGATGAAGCTGCCGATCAAGACGCGCACGGTGGTCCGCGAGGACTGGTAAGCCGTCGCCATCGCGATAGGATCGGCCCTCACCTCGGTGGGGGCCTTTTCGTTTCAG
>NZ_WMEE01000194.1:0-270 GCF_009709595.1 Microbacterium sp. ZXX196 | reverse complement strand
ACGTTCGCAGCGTGTATATTCTTGTACTTTATATTTAGGCGTGCGCTTTTGTTTCGCAATCATTGACTTTTTAGCCACATTTACGCCTCCCTCTAATTAAGGATTACTTTTGGAACGGCATTCCAAATTGAGTTAATAATTCACGAGCTTCTTCATCAGTGTTAGCTGTTGTAACAATAACAATATCCATACCTCTAACTTTGTTTACTTTATCGTAATCAACTTCAGGGAAGATCAATTGTTCTTTAACACCTAGAGTGTAGTTACCAC
>NZ_WMEE01000193.1:0-270 GCF_009709595.1 Microbacterium sp. ZXX196 | reverse complement strand
CTGTTTGAGCATGACCATACGTCTTCCCTTGAGCATATTAAGCAGGAATACCCAAGCTTTGGAACTACAGATTACAGACAGCCAGCACATATGATTACCGACAAAATTGGCAGCACCATAACAAATTTCCAGTACAAAGACTACAAGCTGTTAAAGGGCAAACCTGCACTCGATAATCTCCCTGCCGTATATACAGAGCAATCGGAAGAAGCTGATACACTGGAAATAACACTAACAGATGAAGTTCTCCGTGCAACGCTTGTACTCAGC
>NZ_WMEE01000192.1:0-210 GCF_009709595.1 Microbacterium sp. ZXX196 | reverse complement strand
CCTCTGGTGTGCCAGTTGTTCTGCCAAGGGCATGGCTGGTTGGCTACGTTCGGAAAGGATAACCGCTGAAAGCATCTAAGCGGGAAGCCTGCTTCGAGATGAGGGCTCCCTCCCACTTGATGGGGTAAGGCTCCCAGTAGACGACTGGGTTGATAGGCCAGATATGGAAGACCGGTAACGGTTGGAGTTGACTGGTACTAATAGGCCGAG
>NZ_WMEE01000191.1:0-271 GCF_009709595.1 Microbacterium sp. ZXX196 | reverse complement strand
AATTTCGGAAAGATTTCACCAAGACCCTGCTTATTTTTCAGAAGTATTTGCAAGGGCGTGGTTTAAATTAACACACAGAGATTTAGGACCTAAGAGTCGTTATTTAGGAGCAGATGTACCGCAAGAAGATTTAATTTGGCAAGACCCAATCCCAACAGTAGATTATACACTTACTGATGCGGAAGTTAAAGAATTAAAAGAAAAAATCCTTCAAATAGGTTTAACTCGCACCGAGCTTATCAACACGGCGTGGGATTCTGCAAGAACTTTT
>NZ_WMEE01000001.1:0-357934 GCF_009709595.1 Microbacterium sp. ZXX196 | reverse complement strand
CGGCTCAGCCCGACCAGACGGCACGCCATCCGTTCGCTCACCCGCAGCTTGCGCTTGAGGTGATCGACGGCGGCGCGGCGCCTGTCCGGGCTTAGAAGTTTCCCTCAGCCAGCTCCTTGAGCGCGGCCTTCTCCAGCTCCGCTTCCGCGAGCAGACGCTTCAGGGTCGCGTTCTGCTTCTCCAGCTCCTTCAGGCGCTTTGCGTCGTCGGCCTTGAGGCCGCCGTACTGGTTCCGCCACCGGTAGTACGTCTGCTCGGACACCCCGAGCTCCCGGCACACCGCCGCGACGTCCTGACCGTCGGCGAGCATCCTGTCGGCCTGCCCGAGCTTACGGACGACCTGCTCCGGGGTGTGACGCTTCCTGCTGTTCGTCATGATCTGACCAGTCTCCCTGCCCGCGACCGCGGACAACAGGACGACTCTCAGAACCACCGGACCTACGAAACGGGGTCGGCCCAATTCGACACAACCGGAGGTCTTTCACGGGGGTGCCGAATCGACACCCCCGTCACCGGGCCTCGACCCGGCACCGCTGTCCGGCCGTCTCCGGCCGACCTACGGTGGTTGAGATTCCACACCGCCGCCGCACGCTCATGGACTTGTGGCGCGGGTGCGCTACCTCTCCTCTCGCACAGGCGCAAGGCTTCGGTGAGAAGGTACGCGGCGCGTCCCGCGCGACCGGCGAGCCGCATGACTCACGTCCCAAGGATCGTGTCGAGAATGTCGGCGGTGACGACATCGACTTGCTCGGCCGTGATGACGTAGCTGTTGCGGGTGACCATCTCGTTCGCGTGCCCGAGCAGCCGTGACGCGATCGTGAGCCCCGCCGCGCGCTCCACGAGAGTCGCGGTGGTGCGCCGGTAGATGTGCGTCGAGTACTCATCCACGTCAACACCGAGACGCACGAGTTGATCGCGGTTGTCGTCGATGAACGAGCGCAGTAGACGCTCATAGTTCGACACGCTCATCGGCTTGCCGGTCTTCGTCGGGAACAACAGCGCCTCCGGTCCCTTCTCCGCGCGTGCGAGCCGGCGTCGCACCGCGTCGGCTGCGAGCGCGGGCAGCGCGACGCGACGACGTTGGCGGGTGCGCTTCGGGGCGTTCTTCCGCTGGACGCCCTGCACCTTGTTCTGGATCACGGTGCCGTCGATCAGGATCGTCGGTGGGGCGGTGGTCATATCCACGTCACCGCGGCGCAGGCCGATGCACTCCCCCACGCGGGCGGATGTGCCGAGCATGATGTCCATGCCGTCCACGAGCGCCCGCCAGTTCGGGCGCGGCCTCATGCCCTCCGTCTCCCGCCAACGGGTCATGAGGTCGCGGATCGCCTCGATCTGCTGCGGGGTGAGCATCGCGGTCTTCTTCTCCGGCGACGGCAGTCGGGTGACGTCGCGCACCGGGTTCGTCGGAATGGCGTCGTCGCGCACGGCGAACCCGCAGATGAGCGAGAGCACCGAGCGGGCCTTCCGCGCTGCGGACACGCCCCGGTCGGCGAGGAGGTTCTGGATGATCCGGTCGCAGCGGCCGGCCGTGAGTGCCTCCAGCGTGACGCCGCCACAGACGGGGACGAGCGTAAGACGGACGGTGGTCTCGTAGTTCTCGTATGTCGACCACGACAGCGTGCCGTTCTCGGCGCGCACCTTCACCGTCGGCAGCCACGCCTCCGCCGCCTCCGCGATGGTCGATACAGCGGTGACGATGGCCTTCGTGTGCGTGGTCAGCGTCTTCGCGCGTGACAACAGCTCCTCGCGGGCGTCAGACTCGGTGGCACCTTCGGCACGGAGTTGCACCAGTCCGCCGGAGTCGTCGCGCATCCGGGCGCGTGCCCGCCACTTCCCGTTCGCGAGCTGGGTCACCTGCACCTGGCCGACCTCGCCCGCGGCGATCTTCGGCCTAGCCATGACGCTGCTTTCGCGCCCAGGCGAGCACGTCGTCGCGGTCGTACTTGACGTGCCGGCCGAGCTTCAGCCACGGCGGCCCTGACTTCGTGAGTCGCCAGCCTTCGAGCGTGCGCTCGGGCACGCCCAGCAGCACGGCGATCTCGGCCTGGGTCAGGAACGCGGGCTCGACCTCGATTCGTGCATGAGCTTCCATGCCAGTCAGGTGCGGAGCGCGTACCCACGCGAACCATCGGGGACGAGTGCGTACCTCATCGGCAGAAACGAGGGCGAGACGCACGTCAAGAAGGTTTCTGGTCACCAGACGCCAGATCGTGCCACTCGACGGAGTAAGGAGGGAGCCGGACTTCCTAGAGAACTCTAGCGATTCGTTGCTGGGGTACCTGGACTCGAACCAAGAACAACTGAACCAGAATCAGCCGTGTTGCCAATTACACCATACCCCAAGGGCGTTCCGGCTCTCACCGTCACAAGTGACCAGCTTACCCGATCCGGCGCGAGGGGGCCAAACCGGGCGCGGATCCGGGGCGTGTCGCGCCCAGATCCGCGCGCCGATCAGGCGCTCAAACGAGAGGCGAGGTCGCGCAGCCGCGCGACGGTGCGCGCGCGGCCGAGCAGCTCCATCGACTCGAACAGCGGCGGGGACACCTGGCGCCCGGAGACGGCCACGCGCGGCGGTCCGTATGCGACGCGGGGCTTGAGCCCCATGCCGTCGATCAGCGCCGCGGAGAGAGCCTCCTGGATCCGCTCGGACGTGAAATCCTCGAGCGACGCGAGCGCGTCCGCGGATGCCGCGAGCACGGAAGGAGCATCGTCCTTCAGCTTCGCGACGGCCTGCTCGTCGTAGTCGACCTCGTCGGCGAAGAGGAAGCCGAGCATGCCCGCGGCGTCACCGAGGAGCTGCAGGCGCGACTGCACGAGCGGCGCGGCGGCCGCGACGAGCGCGAGCTCGGCCTCGGACGGCGCCTCCCCCAGCACGCCGCCCTGCTGCAGGTACGGCACGAGGCGCTCGGCGAAGTCGGCCTCGCCGAGGAGCCGGATGTGGTCGCCGTTGATCGACTCGGCCTTCTTCTGGTCAAAGCGGGCGGGGTTCGGGTTCACGTCCGTAATGTCGAACGCCGCCACGAACTCGTCCAGCCCGAACACGTCGCGATCCGGGGCGATGGACCAGCCGAGGAGCGCGAGATAGTTCAGCAGGCCCTCGCGCACGAAGCCCTTGTCGCGCTGCAGGAACAGGTCGGCGCGCGGATCGCGCTTCGAGAGCTTCTTCGTGCCGTCCCCGAGCACGAGCGGCATATGCCCGAAGCGCGGGATGAAGGTCGCCACGCCGGCCTCGATGAGCGCCCGGTAGAGCACGATCTGGCGCGGCGTCGACGGCATGAGGTCCTCGCCGCGCAGCACGTGCGTGATCCCCATCAGCGCGTCGTCGACGGGGTTGACGAAGGTGTACAGCGGCACGCCGTTGGGGCGGACGATGACGAAGTCGGAGAAGGACCCCGCCGGGAACGTGACCTCCCCGCGCACGAGGTCGTCGTACGTAATATCCTCGTCGGGCACCTTGAGGCGCAGCGCGGGCTGGCGGCCCTCGGCGCGGAACGCCGCGCGCTGCTCGTCGGTGAGGTCGCGATCGAAATTGTCGTACCCCTGCTGCTTCGCGCGGCCGGCAGCCTCGTTGCGCTGGTCGATCTCCTCCGCGGTCGAGTAGCTCTCGTACACGAGACCCTTCTCGATGAGCGAGGCGAGCACCTCGCGGTGCAGGTCGTGGCGCTCGCTCTGGCGATACGGCGCGTGCGGGCCGCCCACCTCGACGCCCTCGTCCCAGTCGATCTCGAGCCAGCGCAGCGCTTCGAGGAGCTGCTGGTAGCTCTCCTCGCTGTCGCGGTTCGCGTCCGTGTCCTCGATGCGGAACACGAGCTTGCCGCCATGGTGCCGGGCGAAGCCCCAGTTGAACAGCGCGGTGCGGATGAGGCCGACGTGCGGCAGGCCGGTCGGCGACGGGCAGAATCGGACGCGAACGTCGCTGCCGGTGGCCGTCGTGGTGCGGGGATCGGGTGCAGAAGACATCGACTCGATCCTAGTTCGCCCGGCGCCGCCTCACCTGCGACCGAGCGGAGAGGCCCCGGCGATGACCGCCACAATCGCGAGGCACGCCCACGCGAGCCCGCCGTAGTCGATGAGCGCGAGCACGCCGCTCGCCGCCACCGCGCCGAGCCCGCCCGCGAGGTTCATCGTGAGGTCGCTGCGCCCCTGCCGCGCGACGCGCACCTCGGGCGCGGACGCCTCCGTGAGGAGCGACGCCCCCGCGACGGTCGCGGCGCTCCATCCGAGGCCCAGGAGAACGAGCGCGATGGTCACCGCGACCGCGCTGTCCTGGCCGAGCGCGGCCATCACGAGGGATGCGGCGAGGATTCCCTGGCCCAGGAGGATCGTGGCAACGCGGCCCACGCGGTCGGCCAGCAGCCCGAACACGGGCGACAGCGCGTACATCCCGGCGATGTGCAGGCTGATCGTCAGCCCGATGATGTGGAGCGCCGCGCCATGCCCGGCCAGGTGCACGGGCGTCATCGCCATGACGGCGACCATGACCGCGTGCGATCCAGCCACGGCGAGGATCGCGAAGCGCGCGGCGACGGGACGGTCGGGCCGCGGCGCCCGCGCGCTGGCGCTCGCCTCCCGCGCGAGCCGGTTGGCCAGGCGCAGCGGATCCGGCCGCAGGAACACGAGGTACAGCGCGAGCGCCGCGAGCTGCGCCGCGATCGAGAACACGTACGGGCCGGTCAGCTCCGGCATGCCGAGCGCGCGCCCGATCGCCTCCCCCGGCGCCGTGAGGTTCGGGCCCAGCACCGAGCCGACCGTCGTCGCCCAGACGACCAGCGACAGATCGCGACCGCGCGTGCGCTCGGTGGCGAGATCGGCGGCGGCGAACCGCGACTGCAGGTTCGCCGCCTGCCCCGCGCCGATGAGCGCGAAACCGGCGAGCAGGAGGGCGAACACGCCGATCGCGGTCGCCGCGACGACGGTGAGGATCCCGACGAGCGCCACGATCATCCCCGTCGCGAGAGACGGGCGCCGGCCCGCCCGGCGGGCGAGGCTCGCGAGCGGCACGGCCACGATCGCCGCGCCGAGGGTCATGCCCGCGGTCGACAGGCCCGACAGCGCCTCGGATCCGGACACGTCCGCCGCCAGCAGCGCCCCGAGCGAGACCGTGACGCCCGTCGCGATGCCGCCGAGGACCTGCCCGACGGACAGGACGAGGACCGTGCGGCGCTGCACGGCGGCGAGGTCGCCGCCCGGCAGGCTCACGCGTCGCGCGCGGGGTTGCGCAGCACCCCGATGCCCGGCACCTCGACCTCGACGACGTCGCCGGCGACGAAGGGGCCCACGCCCTCGGGCGTGCCCGTGAGGATCACGTCTCCCGGGAGCAGCGTGAACGCGGCGCTCACGTACTCGATGATCTCGGGAATCGAGAAGATCAGGTCGGAGAAGGATCCGCGCTGACGCTCCTCGCCGTTCACGCGCGTAATGATCTGCTCCGAGGCAAGATCGAGGTCGGTCTCGATCGCCGGCCCGAGCGGGCAGAAGGTGTCCATGCCCTTCGCGCGCGCCCACTGCCGGTCGGGCCCCTGCAGGTCGCGCGCCGTGACGTCGTTGGCGACGGTGTAGCCGAAGATCACCTGATGCGCGTCGGCCGCCGGGACGTTCTTCGCAATCGATCCGATGACGACGGCCAGCTCGCCCTCCCACTGCGTGTCGTTCGTCTGCGGCGGCCGGACGATCGAGTCGCCCGGGCCGATGACCGACGTGTTGGGCTTGAAGAACAGCAGCGGCTCGGCGGGGACGTCGTTGCCCAGCTCCTCCGCGTGCGCGCGGTAGTTGCGCCCCACGCACACGACCTTCGAGCGCGGAATGACGGGAGCCAGCAGCGCGACATCGCCGAGCGAGACCCGCTCGCCCGTCGTGTCGAAGCCGGCGAGCATCGGATCCCCCGCGAGGACGACGAGCTCGGTCCCGTCGACGATGCCGAATCGGATGGCGTCCTTGTGGCTGAACCTGGCGATCTTCACCCGATCAGCCTAGCGACGGAGCCGGGCCGGGGCATCCGCCCCGGCCCGGTCTCGCCTTACGCGTCGAGGCGGCGCAGCCAGCCGCGCGTGTCCTCGCGCCGCCCGTACTGAATGTCCGTGAGTTCCTCGCGGAGAGACAGGCCGAGGGATCCCTGCGGCTGCTCGTCCGAGAAGCCCTCCCCCATGAGGCGCCCGATCGGCGTGACGACGGCGGCCGTGCCGCACGCGAACGTCTCGACGATGTCGCCCGAGGCGACACCGTCGCGCCACTCCGCGAGCGAGACGCCGCGGCGCTCGATCGCGTGCCCGCGATCCGCCGCGAGCTCGAGGATGGAGTTGCGCGTGATCCCGTCGAGGATGCTCCCCGAGTCGGGCGTGACGAGCGTGCCGTCCTTCTTCACGAACACGATGTTCATCCCGCCGAGCTCCTCGACGTTCCCGCGCGCGTCGAGGAAGACGACCTGGTCGCAGCCCTTCTCGGCGGCCTCCGCCTGCGGGAGCAGGCTGGCGGCGTAGTTCCCGCCGGTCTTCGCCGCGCCCGTGCCGCCCTCGGCCGCGCGGGCGTAGCGCTCGCTCAGCCAGATCGAGACGGGCGTCACGCCGCCCGAGAAATACGATCCGGAGGGGCTGCCGATCAGGTAGAAGCCATACTTCTTCGCCGGCCGCACGCCGAGGAACGCCTCCTTCGCGAACATGAACGGCCGCAGGTAGAGGGTCTGATCGGGGCCCGACGGAACCCAGACGCCGTCGACCGCGATGAGCTCGTGCAGTGCCTGCAGGAAGAAGCGCTCGGGCAGCTCGGGCATGGACATGCGCTTCGCGCTCCGGTTGAACCGCCGCGCGTTCTCCTCGGGGCGGAAGGTGTAGACCCCGCCGTCGGCGTGACGGTACGCCTTCATCCCCTCGAAGATCTCCTGCGCGTAGTGCAGCACGGCCGCGGCCGGGTCCAGCGAGATGGGGCCGTAGGCCTGGACGCGCGGGCGGTGCCAGCCTCCGCGCTCGGACCAGCAGACGTCGACCATGTGGTCGGTGAACACGGTGCCGAAGCCCGGATCCTGCAGGAGCGCCTCGCGCTCGTCCGCCGAGCGGGCGGCGGAGTTGCGGGTCACCTGGAAGGCGAGGCGATCGGGGGCGGCGAGCGGGAGGGATCCGGGAAGGGTCATGACGTGTCCTGTCTGCGCGGGGCGCGGGAAAGAAAAAATCAGGCGGTGAGGCGCGCCGCGATGGCGTCGCCGATCTCGGCCGTCGTGCGGGCCGCGCCGGTGCGAGCGGCGATGTCCTCCTCGATGGCGCGCGTCACGCGCTGCGCCTCGGCCGCGAGCCCGAGGTGATCGAGCAGGAGGGCGACCGAGCCGATCGCCGCGGTGGGATCGGCCTTCTGGAGGCCCGCGATGTCCGGGGCCGAGCCGTGAACGGGCTCGAACATCGACGGAAACTCGCCGGACGGATTGAGGTTGCCCGAGGCGGCGAGACCGATGCCGCCGGTGATCGCCCCGGCGAGGTCGGTGAGGATGTCTCCGAAGAGGTTGTCGGTGACGATGACGTCGAAGCGGCTAGGGTTCTCGACCAGGTGGATCGTCGCCGCATCGATGTGCATGTAGTCTACGCCGACCTCGGGGTGCGCCCCCGCGACTTCGTCCACGACGCGCCGCCACAGCGCGCCCGCGTTCACGAGCACGTTCGTCTTGTGCACGAGCGTCAGGCGGCCGCGGCGCTTCTCGGCCAGGTCGAACGCGTACTCGACCACGCGCCGCACGCCGTGGTCCGTGTTGACGCTGAGCTCGTTGGCCACCTCGTGGCGGGTCCCCGCGCGCAGCGTGCCGCCGTTTCCGACATACGCGCCCTCGGTGCCCTCGCGCACCACGACGAAGTCGACCTCGCCCGGATCCCGCAGCGGGCCCGGCACCGACGGGAACAGCCGCGTCGGGCGGAGGTTCACGTGGTGGTCGAGCGCGAACCGCAAACCGAGCAGCAGACCGCGCTCGATGTTCGCGCCAGCGAGGCGGGGGTCGTTCGGCACGCCGCCGACGGCGCCGAGCAGAATCGCGTCGTGGACGGCGAGGGAGGCGAGGTCGGCGTCGGTGAGGACATCGCCCGTCGCGAGGAAGCGGTCGGCGCCGAGCGAGAACCGCGTCTTTTCGAACGCCACGTCGGTGCCCGCGGTGACGGAGTCGAGCACCTTCTCGGCCTCGGCGACCACCTCGGGACCGATCCCATCGCCGGGGACGACGGCCAGTTTCACGACGCGCGACATGCTTCTCCTTGCTCTGGTGAGGGCGAGCCGACGGCGTGCATCACCGGGACGCCTGCGACCGGCTCCGTCCCAGCGTAGCCGCCGCGACGCCGCTCGCGATGACGAGCAGGGCGGCCCCGATGAGCGAGGTGACGACGACGCCCCCGTCGAACGCCGAGGTGGCTGCCTGGCGCAGCGCGTCGCCGAGGGCTCCCCCGATCTCCTCCGCGCCGTTCACGGCACCCGCGAGCGTCTCCTGGGCCTCCGCGGAGATGTCGGCGGGGACTCCCGGGGGGATGACGAGCGCGGCCCGGTACCACGCGGTGAGGATCCCGCCGAGAATCGACGTCCCGAGAACCGCCCCGAACTCGTACGCCGTCTCGCTAATGGCGCTCGCCGCGCCCGCCTTCTCGGGCGGGGCGGACGAGATGATCAGCTCGCCGGACACCGTCTGCGCCGCGCCGGTCCCCGCCCCCATCAGGACGAACGCCACGACGAGCGCGGTCAGGTCGTGGGCGCCGGCGACCGCGACGAGCACGAGACCCGCGACCGCCAGCACGAGGGTGGCCGGCACGACGCGCGAGGCCGGGAAACGACGGGCGATGGGCGTCACGATGAACCCGCTCGCGATCGACATCACGGCGCCCGGAATGAGCGCGATCCCCGCCCACATCGGGGTGAGCCCGACGACCAGCTGGAGGTGCTGCGAGACGAAGTAGAGGAACCCGATGTACGCCATGATGCAGCACAGGTTCACGGCGAGGGATCCGGAGAACTTCGGGCGGCGGAAGAGCGACATGTCGAGCATGGGATGCGGGATCCGCCGCTGCCGGCGAATGAAGAGCCACCCGAACACCAGCCCGACGGCGAGCGGCGCGGCGCCGATCCAGCCCGCGACCGCGACCTCCTTGATGCCGTAGGCCAATGGGGCGAGCGCGAGCATGGACAGCAGGATCCCCCACCCGTCGATCGGTCCGGGCCGCGGATCCCTGCTCTCCTTCACGAAAACGGGGGCCAGGATCAGCATGAGCACGAGGATCGGGACGGCGAGTAGGAAGACGCTCTGCCACGGGAAGTGCTCGATGAGCAGCCCGCCGACGATGGGGCCCAGCGCGCCGCCGGCGGCGAACATGCCGGACCAGGCCGCGATCGCGACGCGGCGCTGGTCGCGCTGCCGAAAGGTCGACCGGAGGAGGGACATCGTCGACGGCATCAGCGCCGCGCCGAACACGCCCATGCCCGCGCGGGCGGCGATCAGCCACCCCGCGGTCGGCGCGAACACGGCCGCGCCCGACACCAGCGTGAAGCCGACCGCGCCGATGAGAAGGATGCGTCGTCGCCCGAGGCGATCGCCGAGGCTGCCCGCCGTCACGAGCAGCCCTGCGAGGACGAGCGAGTACGCGTCGATGATCCAGAGCTGCTCGATGCTCGACGGCTCCAGGTCGCGGGCGATCGCCGGGAGCGCGAAGTTCAGGATCGTGTTGTCCATCGACACGAGCAGCACCGGCAGCATGAGCACGACCAACGCGGCCCAGCCGCGCCAGTCCGCGCGGGGCCCGTCCGTCGCGATCTGATCCGTCGGCGTCGGCATCGTCATCATCGTGCTCCTCGGTCTTCTCGTTCGCCGCTCGCCCTGCCAGAAAACGCCCCGCTCGCCGGACGCGAGCGGGGCGTTTCGTGCGAGGCCAGAGTCGTTAGTCTTCGACGATCTCGATCTGGCGGATCACGCGCGCGTCGATCGTGCGCCCGATCTCGGCGACAAGCTCGTCCGGCACGCGCGAGTCGACCGTGACGACCGACAGCGCCTCGGCGTTCGCGCTCCGCGCGACCTGGAGGCCGTCGATGTTGATGCCCTTATCGCCGAACTGCTCGGCGTACACCGCGACGATACCCGGCCGATCCGTGTAGATCATCACGAGGTGGTGGTCCGCGAGCGGCACGTCGAGCTCGTAGCCGTTGATGCCGACGAGCTTCTGCACCATGCGCGTGCCCGCGAGCGTGCCCGCGACGCTCAAGACCGTGCCGTCGGCGAGGGTTCCCGTGAGCGTCGTGAGGTTGCGGAACTCGGGACTGTCGTGCTCCACCATCAGGCGCGACTCGATCCCGCGCTGCTCGGCGAGGACCGGCGCGTTGACGTAGGAGACCTTCTCGCTCACGACGCTCGTGAGGATCCCCTTCAGCGCCGCCAGGCGGTACACGCTCACGTCGTAGTCGGCGAGCTCGCCGCGCACGTCGATCTCGAGGCTCGTGAGCGCGCCGTGGGCGAGCCCGCTGAAGACCTGTCCGAGCTTCTCGACGAGCGCGATGCCCGGGCGCACGAACGGGTCGATAACGCCGCCCGCGACGTTCACGGCGTCGGGCACGAGGTCGCCCTCGAGGGCAAGCTTGACCGAACGCGCGACGGACACGCCCGCCTTCTCCTGCGCCTCCGCGGTGGAGGCGCCGAGGTGCGGCGTCACGACGGCGCGCGCCTGGCTTGTCAGCGAACGGTCGGCGGGCGGCTCGCTCGTGAAGACATCGATGCCCGCGCCGGCGATCTCGCCCGCTTCGAGCGCCGCGGCCAGCGCGTCCTCGTCGATGAGGCCGCCGCGCGCGACGTTCACGACGTAGGCGGTGGGCTTCATCGCCTTCAGCTCGGCGGTGCCGATCATGCCCGTCGTCTCGGGCGTCTTCGGCATGTGGATGGTGAGGAAGTCGATCTGCTGCACGAGCTCCTCGAGCGAAAGGAGCTCGACGCCGAGCTGCTGCGCGCGCGCCGCCGTCACGTAGGGGTCGTAGGCGACCACGCGCATCCCGAAGGCCTGCATGCGCTGGGCGACGAGAGCGCCGATTCGGCCGAGGCCGACCACGCCGAGCGTCTTCTCGTAAAGCTCGGTGCCCGTGAACGAACTGCGCTTCCACTCGCCCGCCGAGAGCGACGCGTGGGCGGCGGGGATCCGTCGGGCCAGGCTGATGATGTGGCCGCAGGTGAGCTCCGCGGCAGATATGATGTTCGACGTCGGCGCGTTGACGACCATGACGCCCGCGGTCGTCGCCGCCTTGATGTCGACGTTGTCGAGGCCCACGCCCGCGCGGGCGATGACCTTCAGCTGCGGCGCGTGCGAGATCGCCTCCGCGTCCATCTTTGTGGCCGAGCGAATGAGCACGGCGTGCGCCTCGGACAGCGCCTCGAAGAGCGCGGAGCGATCGGTTCCGTCGACCGATCGCACGTCGAAATCGGGGCCGAGCGCCTCGATCGTTGCGGGTGAGAGCTGTTCTGCGAGCAGGACGACGGGCTTCGACACGGTGAATCCTTCGGGGGTGACGCTGCGATGGGACGGCACGCGCGCGCGGCACGCGACCGTGGCCCCAGCCTAGCGCCGCGCGGGCGCCCGGCGGGACGGGTGCTACTGGAAGACCACCTGCGTGGTCGTGTACGCCTGGGCGTTCAGCCAGAAGACCGCGACGACGCCCAGGCCGACAACGAGGTAGAGGGCGAGGCGCCACCAGCCGGCGCGGCGGCCGAGCAGGACCGCCACGATGAACAGCACGACCGGCAGGGCGATCGTCATCACCATCGCGATCCACGCGAACGGCGTGAGGGATCCCCCCGCCGCGCTCGCGGTCTGCGCCATCACGACGAGGTAGGACACGCCCGCCCACATCGCGTAGGCGAAAAACAACCCGGCGATGCCGCTGATTGTCGCCACGATCCAGCCGGGCGTGCCGCTCGGGCGCGTTGTCGCCTCGGTCACTGTCCGACCACCCCCACCATCACGAACGGCCACGGCACGAGCACGACCACGCCCGCGACGAGCGCCGCGAACCGGATCCAGGCGGGGCGCGAGCGCGTCGCGACGAGCGCGGCCACGAACCACAGCAGCGGCGCGAGCATCGCGAGGTACATGCTGCCCTGGAAGATCACGTCCGCGACGCCGCCGGTGGCGAGCTCGATCCAGTCGCGCAGGCGCGAGCTGCCAAGGATCCATCCCAGCGTCCAGAGCGCGTAGACGCCGCCGAGCACTCCGTAGGAGACGAGCGCGAGGTTCCCGGTCCCGCCGGCGGCCGGTTCGGCCTCCGCGTCAAGCGGCTCGACCGCGGCTGTCTCGCCCAGCGTGGCGCCAGTCGGGGCCGACCGGGCGGCGCGTTCGCGCGCGGACCCGGTCGGCGTCAGCGTTGGGTCGTCGTCGCCCTCCCAGGTGAAGGCGTCGTCGTCAGAGGTCGCCACGGGCCCGGCTCACTCGTCGTCGGACCGCTTGCGCCAGCGGATTCCGGCGTTGATGAGGCCGTCGAGGTCGCCGTCGAACACGTGGTCCGGCTGCGACATCTCGAAGCCGGTCCGCAGGTCCTTCACGAGCTGCTGCCCGTAGAGGAAGTAGGAGCGAATCTGGTCGCCCCAGCTCGCCGTGATCGTGCCGGCGAGCTCCTTCTTCTTGGCCGCCTCCTGCTCCTTCTGGAGCAGCAGCAGGCGCGTCTGGAGCACCCGCATGGCGGCCGCGCGGTTCTGAATTTGCGACTTCTCGTTCTGCATCGAGATCACGATGCCCGTCGGGAGGTGCGTGATGCGCACGGCCGAGTCGGTCGTGTTGACCGACTGGCCGCCCGGGCCCGAGGAGCGGAAGACGTCGACGCGGATGTCGTTCTCCGGGATGTCGACCTCCTTCGCCTCCTCCATGAGCGGGATGACCTCGACGGCCGCGAAGCTGGTCTGCCGCTTGTCCGCGGATCCGAAGGGGCTGATGCGGGCGAGGCGGTGCGTTCCCGCCTCCACCGACAGCACGCCGTAGGCGTAGGGAGCGTCGACCTCGAAGGTCGCCGACTTGATGCCCGCGCCCTCGGCGTACGAGGTGTCCATGACCTTCACGGGGTAGCCGTGGCGCTCCGCCCAGCGCAGGTACATGCGCATGAGCATCTCGGCGAAATCGGTCGCGTCGTCGCCGCCCGCGCCCGAGCGGATCGTGACGACCGCGGAGCGCTCGTCGTACTCGCCGTCGAGGAGCGTCTGCACCTCGAGATCCGCGATGTCCTTCTCGAGAGAGGCGAGCTCGGCGCGCGCTTCGGCTGCGGCGTCCTCGTCCTCCATCTCGTTCGCGAGCTCGACCATGACCTCGAGATCGTCGAGCCGCTGTCCGACGCCCGAGACCTTGCGGATGGCGGCCTTGCGGTGGCTCAGCGCGCTCGTGACCTTCTGCGCGTTCTCCTGATCGCTCCAGAGGTCGGGGTCGGCGGCCTGCTCCTCGAGCCGCGCGACCTCGGCGCGCAGGGTCTCGACGTCGACCACCTCGGAGATGGTGTCGTAGGTGGTGCGCAGGGCCTGGATGTCGGCGGACAGATCAAGTTCAAGCATGACCAGCGAAGCTTATCGCGCCGCCGCTGTGACCGCGCCTCGGCGCGCTAGCGTGAGCTCTCGATGGGTGACGATGAGGGGCCGGGAGCCCGCGAGGCGATCCGCCGCTACTGGCCGATGATCTACGCGCCGACCGCGCTGTATTCGATGGGGGTGGGATCCCTCGTCCCCGTCCTCCCGACGATCGCGGGAGACCTCGGAGCCACGCTCGCGACCGCAGCCCTCGTCGCCGCGGCGCTCGTGGTGGGTCAGCTCGTCGGCAACATTCCCGCCGGCGCTCTCGTCGCGCACGTGGGCGAGCGGCGCGCCATGATCGCGGCCGCGCTCGTCGAGCTCGGCGGCATCGCCACGATGCTCCTCGCCCCGGGCGTGCCCGTGCTGGCGGCCGGGGCGCTTGTGGTGGGCGGCTGCGCCTCGGTGTTCGCGCTCGCGCGGCACGCCTTCATGACGGCGCGCGTGCCGTTCGCGTCGCGCGCGCGGGCGCTCGCCCTCGTCGGCGGATCCTTTCGCCTGGGAACCTTCACGGGGCCCCTCATCGCCGCCGCGCTCATCTGGGCGACGGGATCCGAGCGCTCGACGCTCTGGTTCTTCGCCGCGTGCACCGTCGGGGTCGCGTTCCTCGTCGCCCTCGGCCCCGATCCGGAGGAGAAGGCGCGGGCCGCAGAGCGCCGCGCCGCGCGCGACGCCGATGCGGAGGACACGGGCGAGCCCGTAACCGGCTCGATCCCCGCCGACGAGCGCACGGGGCTGTTTCGCACGATCTGGCGTCACCGCCGCGTGCTGTCGCGCCTCGGGCTCGCGGCCGCCTCCCTCGCCGCGGTGCGCGCGGGCCGGCAGGCCGTCCTCCCGCTGTGGGGCCTCTCGATCGGGCTCGACTCCGCGAACACCGCGCTCATCGTCGGCGTCGCGGGCGCCGTGGAGTTCTCCCTGTTCTACGCGAGCGGCCAGGTCATGGACCGGTTCGGACGCATCTGGGCGACGGTTCCGTCCCAGGTCTTGATGGGATCCGCCTTCTTCAGCCTGGCATTCACGCACGAGCTCGGCACCTCCGCGATGTGGTTCGGCGTGTTCGCGGTCGTCGTCGGCGTCGGCAACGGGCTGTCCTCCGGCGCGCTCTTGACGCTCGGAGCCGACGTCGCCCCGCGCGAGAACACGGCGGGCTTCCTCGGCGCGCGGCGGACCCTCACCGACGGTGGCGCCGCCCTCACGCCGCTGATCGTCTCGGCGCTCACGGCGGCCGCGTCGCTGCCGGTCGCAACCGGCGCCGTGGGGCTCATCGGCCTCGCCGGAGCGGTGGGATTCTGGCGCTGGGTACCGCGCCACGGCTCGCGCCCGCCGGGTGCGTTGCGCTAGCCCGCCAGCGCCGTGCGCCCCGTGCCCGTGGCCGACAGCCAGACGCCGTCCGGCACGAGCGCCGCGACGAGGAACGGCTCCCAGCGCGCGGCCACGACGACGCGGGCGGTCCCGCCCGCGGTCACCTCGAGCGCCTCGATGCGGGCGTCGTCCGGGGACAGCGCGACGATGTCGGCGGCCTGCGACCGGGCGCGCTCCGCGTCGAGGCGGATCCCCACCCCGCCGCCCGCCGGTACGACGACGAACCCCTCCGTCGCCGCGAGGGCGGCCGCGTCGGCCGACGCGTCGAGGCGCTTCTGCGCGAGGTAGAGCGACGTGGCGTTCGCGCACACGAGGATGAGCGCCAGCGCGAGCGCGACGTAGCCGGCCACGAGCGGGAGCACGCTGCCGTCGTCGTCGCGGGCCCTCACGGCGCGGCCGCCCGCTCGACGCGGAACGCGGCCCGCGCCTCGATCGGAATCGCCGCGGCGTCCTGGAGCCCCCACACGTCCGGCACGAGCGGGAGCGCGACGTGCGTGGAGACAGTAACGACGACGATGGCGCCCGCCTCGGGGCACGCGGCGCGCGCGTTCTCGCACCGGACGCTCATGTCCACCGCCCGCGGATCCAACCCGTATGCGGCTGCCGCGTCGACGCGGACCGCCTCGGGCGCCGCGGCCGCCCCGCTCGCGACCGACCGGGCGACGAGGCGCGCCGTCGTCTCGGCGCCGAGGGCGGCGTTCTGCAGGGCCGACAGCGCGACGACGAGGTAGACGAGCGGCACGAGGAGGACGAGCCCCGCTACGAGAAACTCCAGGGACGCGCTCCCCCGCTCCGCGTCGTCATCCGAACACCTCCGCGGGAGCACGGGCGGTCACCTCCGTCCCGCGCGCGGGCCCGAGGAAGCCCACGACCGGCAGCGTCGCGCCGATGCGCACGGTGATCACGGCGACGCCGCTCGATGTGCCGCGTTCGAACGCGACGGAGTCGATGGCGTCGTGGCCTACGGCCCGCTCCACGAGCGCCCGCGCCCTGGCCTCCGCCTCGGCGGGGGTCGCGTCGGCGAGGGCGGCGTGGAAGGCGGCCTCCACCGCCGCGTCCTGCACGACGTTGCGGACGTACGCGGCGAGGCCGAGCTGCACCACGCCCAGCGTGAGCGTGGTGAGGAGGACGCTCACGAGGAGGAACTCGACCGTCGCGGATCCGCGCTCGTCCCGCATGCGTCTCACATGCCCGTGACGCGGGAGATGGCCTGCTCGAAGACGCCCGTGAGCGCCGGGCCAGCCAGGGCCCAGATCACGACGACGAGCCCCGCCGTCATGAGGGTGATGAGCACCCATCCGGGGACGTCTCCGCGCTCGTCGCCGCGCAGGGCGCCCCACGCGGTGCGGGCTCGCCGGGCCAGGTGCGCGGTGGTGTGGCGGATCGTGGTCATGATCGGAGTTCCTTTCGTGGGACGTCGGGCTCAAAACCCGACCTGCAGCATGGCGATCCCCGGAAAGATCGCGAATAGGACGGACAACGGGAGCAGGCCAAACACCAACGGAATCATCATGAGAATTTCCTTCCGGCCCGCCGATTCGATCAGCGCCCGCGCCGCGGCCTCGCGGGCGTCGGCGGCCTGGGCCTGGAGGACCTGGGCGAGCGGGGATCCGCGCTCGATGGCGGCCGCGATGTGCTCGACCGCCCGGGTGAGCGCGGGGGCGGCCACGCGTCGCGACATGCGGGTGAGCGCGTCCTGCAGTGCGGCGCCCGTTTCGACTTCGATGGACACGGCGCGAAGTTCCGCGGTGAGCTCGCCCGTCCCGACCTCCGCCACGCGGCGCACGCTGCCGTAGACCCCCTCGCCCGCCGAGAGACACAGGGCGAGAAACTCCAGCACGGTCGGAATCTCCTCCTCGATTCGCGTCACGCGCGCCCTGGCGCGCGCCGTGAGGATGGCGTCTGCGGCGTACGCCCCCGCGATGGCACCGACGAGCGGCATCACCGCGAGGGGCGCATTGCCGCGTCCGGCGACCGCGAGGAGCGCCGCGGCTCCCGCGGCCACCCCCGCGCCGAGGGCCGCCCAGGCCAGTTGCCGACCGCGGAAGGCGGGCACGTGGGAGGCGAGACCCGCCTGCGTCAGCCTGCGCGCAACGCTCTCGGATCCCCCGAGCGCGCGGTCCAGCGCTGAGGCGGCGGCGCGCCATGCTCCCGCCGCGGCCGCCGGGCCGGGCGCCTGGCGCAGGAGTTGGTCCGAAGTGCGCCCCGTGCGGTCGGTGACATCGCGCACGTACGGGGCGATCCGCCGAGTCACCGGGGCCGTGCGCCAGGACGGCAGGCCCGCCGCCATCACCCACAGGCCCGCGCCGAGGGCGCCGCCGAGCAGGAGCGCCAGCGCCACGTCGGTCGGATGGATCACGCGAACCACCGCCTCGGCTCCGGCAGACGGCCGATCCGGAGCATCGCGCGATACGCGACGATGGACACGACGACGCCGCCCAGGATGAGCGCGACGCCGGTGGGCGTCGCGAACGCCTCCGCCCCCTCGGGCCGCAGCGACAGCATGCCCAGGACCACCCAGGGCGCGACGACGCCGAGGACGGCGGCGCCCTTCGTCCACGATTGGCGGGACTCCACCTCGCCGCGCACCGCGACGTCCGCCCGCACCGACGCCGACAGCGCGCGGAGGACCGGCACGAGCTCCGTGCCGCCGACCTCGCGCGCCATTTTGAGCGTCTCGATCATCCGATCCGCCAGCGGATCGGCGAGCGCCTCCTTGAGGCGGTCCGCGGACGGCGCGAAGCGGCCGGAGGCGCGCATGTCCCGCTCGAATCGCGCGAACGGCGCGCGCAGCGGCGCCGGAGCGGATGCGCCGAGCGCCGATACCGCCTCGGGCAGGGTCAGGCCCGCGCGCACGGCGCTCACGAGGAGGTCGCACACGTCGGGCCACAGCGCCCGCCGCCGGCGAGCCAGCCGGCCCGCCCGGGCGCGCAGCCACGCCACGGGCGCCGCCGCCCCCGCCATCGCCGCAAGGCCCGCGAGCACCGGAGATCCCGTCAGGAGCCACGCGGTCGCGCCCGCCACGGCGGCCGTGCCGGCGCACGCGCCGACGAGCAGCCGGGGTGCGGCCCCGGGGTACCCGGATGCCGCGAGCAGCCGTCCGATCGCCCGCGGCGCGGGCACACGCCGCCCGGATCCGGCCTGCGCCGGCCACAGCCACGGTGAGGCCACGAGGACGAGTCCGACGCCGAGGAGGGCGCCCCAGGCGACGCTCACGCCGCGCGCTCCCCGCGCCGGCCCGCGCGCGTTCCGGCGCGGGCCGGTTCTCCCGCGGCGAGATCGGGGTGCGACGCACGATAGACCTGCCGAACGAGGGGGACCCCGTCCTCGACGGTCCCCGTCGTGGCGACGACCTCCTCCACCCACCGCGAGCCGTCGGCGCCCCGCGCGCAGTGCACGACGAGGTCGACGCCCGACGCGACGGCGGGAACGATGAAGCCGCGATCGATGTTGCGGCCCGCGAGGAGCGGGAGCGCCGCGAGCTTCGCGAGGGCGTCGGCGGCCGAGTTGGCGTGGATCGTCGCGGCCCCGGGAATGCCCGTGTTGAGCGCGAGCACGAGGTCGAGCGCCTCCGCGTCGCGCACCTCGCCGATCACGAGGCGATCGGGCCGCATGCGCAGCGCCTCCTTGACGAGGCGGCGCAGCGTGATCTCCCCCGTGCCCTCGAGGCTCGGCTGCCGCCCCTGGAGCGCGACGATATCCGGCGCGTCGATCGCGAGCTCGAAGGTCTCCTCGACGGTGACGAGGCGCTGCTGCGCTCCCGCCGCCGACGCGAGCGCGCCGAGGAGCGTCGTCTTGCCCGCGTGCGTGGCCCCCGAGACGAGCACGGACCTGCCCGCCCGCATGGCGTCCGCGAGCTCGCGCGCGACGGCCTCGGGCATCGAGCCGAGCTCCACCAGCCGATCGAGGCTCGCGGCGCCGGGGAGGAACTTGCGAATGTTGACCGCCCACGCGCCCCGCGCGATGCCGGCGAGGACGACGTGCAGGCGGGAGCCGTCGGGAAGCGACGCGTCGACGAACGGCTCGCTGATGTCGATGCGCCGCCCCGCCTGGTGGAGCATGCGCTCGACGACGTCGCGGACCTGATCTCTCGTCAGCACGAGCGAGGTGCGGCTCGCGACGCCCGCGCGCGCCACATAGACGGCGTCGGGCCGGTTGATCCAGATCTCCTCGATCTCGTCGTCGTCGAGCAGCGGCTGCAGGGGTCCGTACCCCGAGACGGCGGCGACGATCTCGCGCACCGCGGCCTCGCCGTCCTCGACCGCGCGACCGCCCGCGGCGAGGGCGCGATCGTTGTGGCGGCGCACCTCGGCCGCCGCGATTCGCGCGACGTCGGCAGGCAGCGCCTCCGCGCGCCCCAGCGCCGCGCGGTCCTCGCGCACGCGCTGCCGGACGCGGTCGGTGATCTCCTGCTGCGGTGTCGTCACGCCGCCAGCGTGACAGAGACGGCGGATGCGCCTCGAAAGTTATCCACACCTCACCGCAACGCGCCGTTGCCGGGGTGCCCCGAGAAGCCCCTCTAAACTAGAGGGCACGCGGGAGTGGTGAAATCGGTAGACACGCGGGATTTAGGTTCCCGTGCCTCACGGCGTGCGGGTTCAAGTCCCGCCTTCCGCACGGTTCCGACGCCGCGACACCGGCGCCTCGTCGGACATCTCCTCGAGCTCCTTGCCCTTCGTCTCGGCCACGCGCCACCAGACGAAGAAGAACGACAGCACGGCGAAGAACGTGTAGAACCCGTACGCGAAGGTCAGGCTGATCTCGCTGAACACGGGGAACGTCGTCGAGATGAAGAAGTTCGCGACCCACTGCGCGGCCGCCGCGACCGCGAGCGCCGAGGCGCGGATCCGGTTGGGGAACATCTCCCCCAGCAGGACCCACACCACGGGCCCCCAGGTCGCGCCGAAGCCGACGACGAACAGGTTGGCCGCGACGAGCGCGATGAACGCCCAGGGCTGGCCGAGCGAGACCTCGCCGCCGGAGGTCGTCGCGAACGAGAACGCGAGCGCCATCGTGCCGAGCGAGACGGCCATGAGTACGGACCCCGCGAGGAGCATAGCGCGCCGACCCACCTTGTCGACGAGGACGATCGCGACGATCGTCGTCACGATGTTCGTCACCGAGCTGATCACGCTCGTGAGCATGGCGCTCGACTCGTCGAAGCCCACCGACCGCCACAGCGTCGTCGAGTAGTAGAAGATCACGTTGATGCCGACGAACTGCTGGAACATGCTCAGCAGGATCCCCACCCACACGATCGGCTTAAGGCCGAACGTGCTGCCGACGAGGTCGCGCAGGCTCTCGCGCCGGTCGCTCGCGATGGAGCTGCGGATCTGATCGATGCGTCCGACGACGTCGACCTCGCCGGTGTAGGTCTCGAGGACCTCCGCCGCCTGCTCCTCGCGCTCGCGCAGGACCAGGTAGCGGGGCGATTCCGGCAGCCGGAGGGCCAGCACGCCGTACACGATCGCCGGGATGGACTCCGCCATGAACATCCACCGCCACGCGGGCAGGCCGAACCACAGGATCTCGGCGGCGCCGCCGCTCACCGCCGCGAGGACCGCGTTCGACAGCAGCGCCACGAAGATGCCGAGGACGATCGCGAGCTGCTGCAGCGATCCGAGCCGGCCGCGGATCCGCGCGGGCGCGACCTCCGCGATGTACGCCGGCGCGATGACCGAGGCCGCACCGACCCCGATGCCGCCGACGACGCGCCAGGCGATGAGGTCCACGACGCCGAAGGCGAGGCCGGATCCGATCGCCGAGATCAAGAACAGCACCGCCGAGACGAGCATGACGGGGATCCGGCCGAACCGGTTCGCGAGGGATCCCGCGAACCAGGCGCCGATGACCGAGCCCAGGAGCGCGGAGGAGACGGCGAAGCCCTTGAGCGCGGCGCCGAGGTCGAACGCGCCAGCGAGCGCGTCGACCGCCCCGTTGATCACCGAGGTGTCGAAACCGAACAGGAAGCCGCCGAGGGCTGCCGCCAGGGCGATCCCGAAGACGGGCCCGGTTCTCGGGCGAGGCACAGACTCGGCCATGATGTTCTCCTTCTCGTAGGGGCGGAGCGACCCTAACCCCGTGTCGACCGATATGGCACGACGCCTACAGCGCCGCGAGGATCGGAGCGAGCGCCTCCAGGGCCCGCGCGCGATGGGACACGCCGTTCTTCTCGGCGGCGCTGAGCTCCGCCGCCGTGCGGTCAGAACCTTCCGGCACGAACACGGGGTCGTATCCGAATCCCCCGTCGCCGCGCGGCGCGGTCGCGAGGTGCCCGGGCCAGATGCCCTCGACCGTGGTCTCCTCGCCCGTCGGACGGACCACGGCGATCACGGAGGTGTAGTGCGCGGCCCGATCGGCGGGATCCGTGAGGTCGGAGAGCTGGTCCAGCAGGAGAGCGAGGTTCGCGCCGTCGTTTTTCGCGTGCCCCGCCCAGTACGCCGAGAACACGCCGGGCGAGCCCCCGAGCACGTCGACGCAGACGCCCGAGTCGTCCGCGAGCGCCACGAGCCCGGTGTGCGCCGCCGCGGCGCGCGCCTTGATCAGCGCGTTCTGCGCGAAGGTCGTGCCGTCCTCGACCGGCTCGGGCCCGTCGTAGCCGACGACCTCGATGTCGGGGCGGACCCGCGCGACGATGCCCTGCAGCTCGGCGACCTTGTGCGCGTTGTGCGTCGCGAGCACGACGCGCGGTCCGCTCACGCCTGCCCCGCCAGGGCCTCGCGCTGGCGCACGGTGAGGTCGGCGCAGCCCTTCGCCCCGAGCTCGAGCAGACGGTCGAGCTCGGCCTTATCGAACGGCGCGCCCTCGGCGGTCCCCTGGACCTCCACGAACGACCCGGACCCGGTCATCACGATGTTCATGTCGGTCTCGGCGCGCGAGTCCTCCTCGTACGGCAGGTCGAGCATGGGCGCGCCCCCGATGATGCCGACGGAGATGGCCGCGACGCTGTCCGTCAGGGGCGTCGCCTTCTTGCCGATGAAGCCCCGCTCGCGGCCCCACTCGATCGCGTCGGACAGCGCCACGTACGCGCCCGTGATGGACGCGGTGCGGGTGCCGCCATCGGCCTGCAGTACGTCGCAGTCGACGACGAGGGTGTTCTCCCCCAGCGCCTTCGTGTCCACGACCGCGCGCAGCGCGCGGCCGATGAGCCGCGAGATCTCGTGCGTGCGGCCGCCGATCTTGCCCTTGACGCTCTCGCGCTGCGAGCGCTCGTTCGTGGCGCGCGGGAGCATCGCGTACTCGGCCGTGACCCAGCCGCGCCCCTGCCCCGCGAGCCAGCGCGGCACGCCGTTCGTAAAGCTCGCCGTGCACAGCACGCGCGTGCCGCCGAAGCTAATGAGGGCGGATCCCTCGGCCTGCGTGCTCCACCCGCGCTCAATCGTGACGGGCCGCAGCTCGTCGTTCTGCCGGCCGTCGTGGCGCATGGTCATCTCGTGTCCCTTTCGGTCGTGGGGTGAGCGGATCCGCTCACGCGCGCAGTTCGCGCAGGTCGATCTGGCCCGTGCGCAGGAGCCGCACGTCGCGCACCTCCGCGCCCAGGAGCCGGTTGGCGAGGGCGACGAACCCGCGGGAGTCCGCGCCCGTCGCCTCGTAGGTGTGCCGCGGCGAGGCGTCCACCGCCGCGAGGAGGTCGCGGCTCACGAGCTCGCGGAACACGTCCTTCGCGGTCTCGCTGTCGCTCGAGACGAGCGACACCCCGGGCCCCATGATGTAGCTGATCGCGCCCTTCAGGAAAGGGTAATGCGTGCAGCCGAGCACGACGGTGTCGACGCCCGCATCGACCAGCGGGGCGAGGTACTCCCCCGCGACGGCGAGCAGCTCGGGCGAATCGGTGATGCCGGCCTCAACGAAGTCCACGAACCGGGGGCAGGCCGCCGCGTGCACGTCGGTGCCGGGCGCGATCGCCAGCATGTCCTGGTAGGCGCCCGACGCGATCGTTCCCTCCGTGCCGATCACGCCGATGCGCCCGGAGCGGCTGGTCGCGATCGCCGTACGCACCGCGGGCCGGATCACCTCGACCACCGGCACGTCGTAGCGTTCGCGAGCGTCGTGCAGCAGCGCCGCGGACGCCGTGTTGCACGCAATCACGAGCATCTTGACGCCCTGATCCACGAGCGTGTCGAGCACCTCGAGGCCGTACTCGCGCACCTCGGCGATGGGGCGCGGCCCGTACGGCGAGTGCAGGGTGTCCCCCACATACAGAATCGACTCGCGCGGGAGCTGATCCCGCACCGCGCGTGCGACGGTGAGTCCGCCGACGCCCGAATCGAAGATACCGATCGGCGAGTTGTCCACCACCCCAGCCTACGCGGCCCGGCCCGCGCGCCGCGGATAGAGTGGCGTGCATGAGTGCCTCGACGGCCCTGCTGACGGACCGATACGAACTGACCATGCTCGACGCGGCCCTGCGCGACGGCAGCGCCGCCCGGCGCTGCGTCTTCGAGCTGTTCGCCCGGCGCCTGTCGGGGGGTCGGCGCTTCGGGGTCGTCGCGGGCACCGGACGCTTCCTGCAGCAGCTGCGGGAGTTCCGCTTTGGCGACGAGGAGCTGCGCTTTCTCCAGGACGAGCGCGTCGTCGCGGACGCCACGATCGCCTTCCTCGCGGACTATCGCTTCCGCGGATCCATCACGGGCTACCGCGAGGGCGAGTTGTTCTTCCCGGGGTCCCCGATCCTCACGGTCGAGGGCACCTTCGCCGACGCCGTGATCCTGGAGACGCTCGCGCTCAGCGTCCTCAACCACGACTCGGCGGTCGCGACGGCCGCCGCGCGGATGAGCATCGCCGCCGGCGACCGCCCGCTCGCCGAGATGGGGTCGCGCCGGGCGCACGAGCGCTCGGCGGTCGCCGCCGCGCGCGCAGCGTACATCGCCGGGTTCACCTCCACGAGCAACCTCGAGGCCGGACGGACCTGGGGCGTGCCCACAATGGGCACGGCCGCGCATGCGTGGACGCTGCTGCACGATTCGGAGGAGGACGCCTTCCGCGCGCAGGTCGCCTCCCTCGGCGCGGACACCACGCTCCTCGTCGACACCTACGACGTGGCGCGCGGCGTCGAGCGCGCCGTGAGCGTGGCGGGCCCGGCCCTGGGCGGGGTCCGGATCGACTCCGGCGACCTGCCGCTGGTCGCGGCCGACGTGCGGGCCCAGCTCGACGCCCTCGGCGCGCGCACGACGACGATCACCGTGACCAGCGACCTCGACGAGTACGCGATCGCGGCGCTCGCCGCGAGCCCCGTCGACGCGTACGGCGTGGGAACCTCGGTGGCGACGGGATCCGGCTACCCGACCGCGGGCCTCGTCTACAAGCTCGTCGCGCGCGAGGACGCCGCGGGCGGATGGGTGCCGGTCGCCAAGACCGCGGAGGGCAAGGGATCCCACGGGGGACGCAAGCACGCCTCCCGGCGGCTCCCGGACGGCGTCGCCACGCACGAGGTCGTGCGCGTCGCGGCGTCGTTCGAGACCGCGGCCGACGCGCTCCCCGACGCCGATTCTCGGGCCCTCGAGGTCCCGCTCGTGACCGCGGGCGACATCGACACTGCGCACGAGGGCGCCTCGGGCGTCGCGGCCGCGCGTGCCCACCACCGACGCGCGCGGGCCGAGCTGCCGATCCGCGCGCAGGCCCTGAGCAAGTCGGATCCGGCGATCCCGACCGTCTATCGGGACGCGTGAGTCACGACGTCAACGACGCGTAGATCTCCTTGCAGGTGGGGCACACCGGGAATTTCTCGGGGTCGCGGCCCGGCGTCCACTTCTTGCCGCAGAGCGCGCGCACGGGCTTGCCCGTGATGGCCGACTCCACGATCTTGTCCTTCTGGACGTAGTGCGAGAAGCGCTCGTGGTCGCCCGGCTCCTGCGTCTCCTCGCGAATCAGCTCCTCGAGCTCACGGTCGAGGAGGGCGGTTCCGCCCTGGTCGGGGCTGTCGAGTGGCGTGCTCATGGATATGAGTGTAGATGCCGGGCACCTGCGCGGGGCCGGAGCACGAGGTTCACGCGGCATGGAGCGCGAGCTCCATGAGACGGCGACCGCGGCGCGTGAAGCACAGGGAGCCGATCGCAATCCCCCCGGCGGCCACCGCGAGCCCCGTCACGACGCCGAGGACGAGCGCGCGGGGCGCGGATCCGCCGAAGCCGAACACGACCCGGCCGGCCTCGACGAGCGTCGGGGCGGAGACGAGAACGGTCACCGCGAGCGCGCCCGCCGGTGCGAGCACGGCGCGCGCGCCCTGACGTTGCGGCTGACGGAACGGGCTGTCGCCGGGGCGCGCGACGGGATACGGCCACGCCGCCGACGTCACGCTGGAGACACCGACCGCGGAGAGGAAGAGGGCCAGCGCGACCCCGACGAGCGCGCCGACATTGCGCCACTGGCCCGCGAGCGTCGCCGTGAGAGCGATCGTCGCGGCGAGCACGGGCAGCGCCAGGAGCGCAACCGGGACGAGGCGACCGACCCGGTCGGCCACCCCGCGCACGCCGGCGACGATGTGCATCCACAACGCCTCGGAGTCGTAGGCGAGATCGTTGTGCGCGATCCAGCCGAGGAAGCAGGCGACGATGGGGAGCGGCACGAGCGCGGCGGTCTCGGGCGGCATTCCCGCGACCATGAGCGGGATCACGGGCAGGGCGCCCGCGAGCGGCACGATGGCGAGGTTCGCGAGGTACCGCACGTCGGTTGCCCAATACAGGATCGAGCGCGCGCCGATCGCGCCCGTCGCGGTCGCCGGCAGCATGGCAAACCACCCGAGCCGACGATCGCGCCGCGACGGCGGGGTGTCGGCGCGGACGAACGCGCGGTGCACGACCAGGCCCCACACGGCGCCGCCGGCCGCCAGGGTGAGGACTGCGACGACGAGGGCGGCGACGGATCCGCCGGCGACCGCGGCCGCGGCCCCGATCGGAGTAAGCGCCACGAAGCCGGCGAAGGCCTCGAGCACCGAGGGCACCCCGGCGGCGTCGCGCAGCGCGATCGACGAGGCGACGAGGGGCACGCCGACGGCGATCGCGGCCAGGGCCACGAGCACGCGGACTTCCCGTGAGCGACCCGCCGCCCGCACCCGGTCGGCCGCGGCGAACCCGACGCGCGCGGCCACCACGCAGGTCGCCACGTGCAGGGCCGTTGCCCCGATCGCGAGGCCCGGCGGCGCGTCCCGCGCGATCGCGGCCGCGATGTCGAGCCCGAGCGCGGCCGCGACCGGCACGCTGACGAACCCCGCGAGCGCGGTCGACGCCGCGGTCGCGCCGGGCGACAGCGGAAGGTGCGCGAAGGCGCGCGCGTCAAGGGGATCCCTGCGGTCGGTCACGAACGGCCCGGCGAAGAACGCCAGCACCACCGCGGCGCCGGCGCCCACGGCGGCGACCCGCGCCAGGTCCGCGGGCGCCCCGCGCGCGCCGATGACGGCCGCGGCGACGATCGCCGCGTAAGCGACCGCGCCCGCCGCCGCGACGGCGATCCGCCTGCCCCGCGCCGGCCCGCGGAGAGGAGCGAGGATCGCGTGGGCCCTCAGGAAGACGACGTGTGCAACCACTCGAGCGCGCCCCCCTCGGCTCCCGCACCGCTCAGGTCCACGAAGCGCTGCTCGAGGGTCATCTCGCCCCGCACCTCGTCGACCGTCCCCTCCGCGAGCACCTGTCCGGTGACGAGCACCGCGACGCGCGAGCAGACGGTCTCGATGAGGCTCATGCTGTGCCCGGACAGGATGACAGTGCCGCCCCCGTCGACATAGGCGCGCAGGACGCCCATGAGTCGCGCGGCGGAGACGGGATCGACCGACTCGAAGGGCTCGTCGAGTACGAGCAGGCGGGGCGCGTGGATCATCGCGCACGCGAGGAGGATCTTCTTCGTCATCCCCGTGGAGTAGTCGGACACGGCCCGTCCCATCGCGGACCCCAGGTCGAACGACGCCGCCAGGTCATCCGCTCGCGCGCGCACCGTCGCGGCGTCCAGGCCGCGCAGGGCTCCTGTGTAGTGGAGCAGCTGTCGGCCCGTCAGCCGATCGAAGGTGCGCATGCGGTCCGGGAGCACGCCCATGACGCGCTTGGCCTCACGGGAGCGCCCCACCGCATCGACACCGAAGACCGACACCGCGCCCTTGTCCGGGCGGATCAGGCCGGCGATCATCGACAGCGTCGTCGTCTTGCCCGCGCCGTTGGGGCCGACGAGGCCGTAAAAGGAGCCGGACGGGACGGTGAGATCGATGCCGGCCACAGCCGGCTCGCCGCCGTAGGTCTTCACCAATCCGCGCAGCTCCAGCGCCGCGTCGGCGCGAGGGGCGTCCGGCGGGACGGGAGCGTCATTCGTGACGAGGGCGCTCTCCCCGTCGGGGGCCGTCGGCGCGGCGAGGCGCGCGCCCTCCTCCGCGGCCGCGAGCCGGCGCGCCGCGTCGCGCGCCGACTCTCCGGGACGCGGCGGCGCCGTCCGGTCGCCGCTCCCGCCGTTGTGCTTCTCCCCCGACGTGACCACCACGCCCCTAAACCTAACAAGGGGCGAGGGCGATCCTGCGGGCCCGCCCGCGTGCCGCGCGATCCGCGGCGGATCCTGATGATCCGCCCGAAGCTACGGAAGTTTTCGGGACCGGGCGGTAGCATCACCCTTGACCGGGGGTGAACTCCGCATGAACGCCGGGCACCACCGATGCGCTCGCGGATCCGCCTGAGGCGGCACGCCCCTAGATCAAAGGAGTCATGAGCATGAGCATCCAGACCGTCATCCTCGCCGCGGGCATGGGGACCCGTCTCGGCCGCGAGCTGCCAAAGTCGCTGACGCCGCTGTCCGACGGCCGCACGATCATGCAGCAGCAGCACGACAACATCCGCGCCGCGTTCGGCGCCGCCGCGCGCATCACGACCGTGGTGGGGTATCGCGCCGAGACCATCATCGACGCGTTTCCCGACGCCGGATATGTGCACAACGAGCGCTACGACCAGACCAACACCTCGAAGAGCCTGTTGCGCGCGCTGACGGCGACGGGGCGCGGCGGCGTGCTGTGGATGAACGGCGACGTCGTGTTCGACCCGCGGGTCCTCGGGCGCGCCATCGCGCACATCGAGGCCGAGCAGTCGTTCGTCACGGTCGACACGGCGCAGGTCAGCGATGAGGAGGTCAAGTACACCCTCGACGCCCACGGGTTCGTCGCGGAGCTGTCGAAGACCGTCGCGAACGGTGTCGGCGAGGCCGTCGGGATCAACTACATCTCGCGCCACGACAAGCGCGCTCTGATCCAGCACCTCCAGCGCGTCGACGACCAGGACTACTTCGAGCGCGGCCTCGAGCTCGCGATCGCGGAGAGCGGCGTCCGCGTCGCCGCGATGGACATCAGCGACCTCTACGCCGTCGAGGTCGACTTCGCCGAAGATCTGGAGCGGGCCAACCGCGTCCTCTCGTAACCGGCGAGGCCACAGGACCCCCGACACGCGTCGCGTGTCGGGGGTCCTGTTTACGCTCGGGCCATGAGCCCGAACCCCGTCTACGCCATTCCCTGGACCGTCGCCCGGGACGGACCGCACCCCGTTCTGCGCAACAGCTCCGACGAGCCGCTCGCCTACGTCCGCACCGTGCTCGCCAACCCCGCGGCGGGGCCGCCCGTCGGCGAGCCCTGGGGGCTCGTCCTGCCGGGCGATGAGATCGACCTGTGCCTGTGCGATCTCGACGCGGACAACGTCACCGTCAACGTGGCGTGGCAGCCCCTCGGCACGGACGCCGAGCTCGTGTGGCAGTTCGTGCCGTAGCGGCGTCAGTAGATCGCGCGCCGCCGCCGGCGCTCGGGAATCTCGGAGAAGCCGTACGGGTAGCGCCCGTTCTGGAGGTCGGCGGGGTCGAGTCCAGCCACGAGCTCCCCGACGTCCACCTCGAGCGCCACGGCGATTTGCAGCAGCGTCGAGATGGTCGGGTTTCCCTCGCCGCGCTCGATGCGTTGGAAGTTCGTCAGGTCCATGTCCGCGCACTCCGCGAGCGCACGCGCGCTCACCCCCGCGCGCGAGCGAAAGCTCGCGATCCGCCGCCCGATATCGCGGGAGACGGCGGAGTGTTTGGGGGCCATTCCCTCATCGTTCAGGAACCACCGCTCCCATATGCAGGCACAAAAGCTGTCGCTTTTACACCACGGCTCCCGCACTACGCCGACGAGCGCGCCGCCCAGTCCTCCCACCGCTCCATGAGGGTCTCGATCGCGGCGTGGAACCGCGCGGAGGGCGCGCCCGGCGTGGTGTCCCCGAAGTAGTGCCGGACCCACGACTCCAGGCGCGCGGACGCGTCCGGATCGCCGGCGAGCCGATCGACCGCGTCCACGATCCGCGCCGCCTGGGCGCCGTCCAGCCACTCGCAGTCCCCGAGGTAGCCGGCCGTGTCGACCTCCGCCTCGGCGGACACGGGGCGCGTGACGAGCATCGGCCGCCCCGTCGCGAGCCGGTCGTACACCATGGCGGAAATGTCCACGACCGCCACGTCGGCCGCCGCGAGCTGCCACCCCAGGTCCGGGCCGTCGTCGTACACGTGCCCGGCGGACGGGTCCTCGGCGTTCGCCGCCTCGATCGCGCGCACGATGCGCACGTTCGCCTCGCCGTACTCCTCGTCCACGACGCCGCTGCGCGGGTGCGGGCGGTACACGAGGCGGAAGCGCGGATCCGCCAGCAGCGCGGCGACCAGGGCCTCGCCGTGCGAGCGAATCGAGCCGTAGGCGGCCTGCGCGCGATCGCCCTCCCACGTAGGCGCGTAGAGCACGACGGTGCGGTCGTCCGCCTCGAGCGCGACGCCCTCCGCGAAGTGGTCGGCCTGCGGACGCCCGATCTCGATCGCCCGCCGATCCAGGTCGGCGTCCCAGAGCGCGCGTTCCAGGCGCCGGCGCGCAGCCTGCCCTGCGATCAGCGCGTAGTCGTACGCCTTGAACTGGTTCGTCGTCATGTACATCTTGTCCGACTCGCCGTGATTGATGAACGCGTGCCAGCGGCGCCCATAGCGGAACATCTGGAAGTTTCGGGTGTTCTGATTCACGTACAGCACGACGCGGATGTCCTGCTCGCGCAGGAAGGACTCGATCGACCGCACCTCGGGCACGAACGCCACCGGCAGGGCCCCGTCGGCGAGCAGGGCGCGCGCGCCGGTCGCCTGCCGCGAGAGCACGACGACGGGCCACGTCTCGGCGAGGCGCTGCAGCGGCCGGTACCACTGGCGCATCTGGTACATGTTGACGTCGCCGTCGGCGAAATACACCGCGACGCGGAACCTCCCCGCGGGCAGCGGACCTGCGGCGGCGAGGGTCCGGCGAACCTCGCGATGCGCCCGCCGGGCGTCGACGGCCTTTCGGACGAGAGCTACAGCCTTTTTCGCGTCGTTCAGCACTGCCACGGCCACAAGGGTAGCTGTGCGTTCTGCGCGACCCCCGTGGGATGATCGACGAATGCGTAACGATCCCCGCCCGGAGGGCACCCGGCAGCGTTCCCGCGACGCTCCGGAGGTCGCCCCGGGCTCGGGAGTGTCGTTCGTCATGCCCGTGCTCAACGAGCGCGCGTACCTCGCGCGCGCCGTCGCCTCGACCCTCGCGCAGGACGTCCCCGGCCCCCTGGAGCTCATCCTCGCCCTCGGGCCGTCCACGGACGGGACGACGGAGCTCGCGGGCGAGCTGGCGGAGCGCGACGCGCGGATCCGCCTCGTCGACAACCCCGCCGCCGACATCCCGGTCGGGCTCAACCGCGCGATCCGGGCGAGCGTGCACCCGACGATCGTGCGGGTCGACGCGCACTCCGAGCTCTCGCCCGGGTACACCCGGCGCGCGCTCGAGACGCTCGCACGCACGCGCGCGGGAAACGTGGGGGGCACGATGCGCGCGGAGGGGGACACCCCGTTCCAGCGGGCCGCGGCGCAGGCCTACAACTCCCCCATCGGACTGGGCGGCGGCGCCTATCACGCCGGCGGCGAGGAGCGCGAGGCAGAGTCGGCCTACCTCGGGGTCATGCGCCGCAGAGTGCTCGACGAGGTGGGGCTGTTTGACGAGACGATCCGTCGCGGCGAGGACTGGGAGCTGAACCTGCGGATCCGCGGCGCGGGATACCGCGTCATGTTCGACCCGGAGCTGTCCGTGACCTACCGGCCCCGCGAGAGCTGGGGCCGCCTGACGCGCCAATTCCTCGCCACGGGGCGGTGGCGCGGCGAGCTCGTACGCCGGTATGGGACCCGCAACTCCGTGCGGTTCTTCGCGCCGCCCGCCCTCGTCGTCGCGGTCGCGGGCTCCGGCGCGGTCGGCGCGCTCCAGGCCGCGCGCACGCTCCGCGGCGTCCCCGCCGTGCTGGCGGCCCTCGCACACGTGCCCGTCGCCGCCTACGCGGCCCTTGTCCTGGGCTTCGCGCTCGCGCGCGGGGCGGGCGGGATCCGGGAACGCGCCTGGCTCGTCGCGGTCCTCCCGACGATGCACCTCGCCTGGGGCGCGGGGTTCCTCGCCGGCGTCGCGCGCGGCGCGCGCGACACGGTCGACACGTCGCGCCTATCGGGCCGGAACACCCCGCTCCCCTGACGCGCTACCGCTCGAGCAGGCGCTGGTCCAGGATCCGCGCGACGACCCGCTCCGCGGAGCGCCCGTCGTCGCGGGCGTTGAAGCGCCGCCGCCACGCGCGGTAGCGGTCGGAAAATTCCGCCGGATCCGCCCGCAGCGCCTCGACGAGCGCGTCCTGCGACGCGACCAGAGGCCCGGGCGCGCGCTCGGCCAGGTCGAAGTAGAAGCCGCGCAGGTCCCCGCGGAAGTGCTCGAGGTCCGGAACGAGGAAGTACATCGGGCGGCCCGTGACGCTGAAGTCGAACATGACGGAGGAGTAGTCGGTGACGAGCGCGTCGGCCGCGAGCATGACCCGCGAGGCGTCGGCGAAGCCCGTCACGTCGATGACGCGGGGGCCCGACGCGCTCTCTCCCGGCAGGAGCGTACGGCTGTGCCCGCGGACGAGGACGACGGATCCGGTCTGCTCCGCGAGCAGCGCGGGGTCGACGAAGTCGACCATGCGCTCGCGATCGTCGCGCCAGGTCGGCGCGTAGAGCAGCACGCGCTCGTCGGCGCCGATGCCCAGGGCGCGGCGCGTGGCGCCGCCGTCGCCCGCGACGAGGCCGTCGTTGCGCGGGTAGCCCTCGACCCACACGGGCCGCCGGAAGAACGCATAGGCGCGCGTGAGGGTGCGCGCCGCGTAGGGGTTCTGCGCGAGCAGGACGTCCCACCGGCGCGACTCCTTGAGGACCGCGCCCCACCGGCGCGGCTGCCACCCCGGGCGATGCAGCGCGAGCCGCTTGAGCGGCGTCCCGTGCCACGTCTGCAGGACGCGTTGCCCCGCGCGACGGGCGTAGGTGCGGCGCAGCCAATCGTTGACGACGAGGAGCCGCGCGACGCTGCGAGCGCGCCACCAGGCCGCCGTCCCCTCGACGACGGCGATCGCTCCGTCGGGCACCTCGACCGACAGGTCCACGACGCTCCAATACCGCACGACGCCCGGCGCCACGCGGGCGAGCTCGCGGTCGATCGCGAGCGGGTTGTCGCCGGCCACGCGGCCGTAGAAGCTTTCGAAGAACGCGGCGTTCTCGAGCGGGGAGGTGTGCGCGGCGTATCTCCGCTCGAGCGCCGCGCGGGCCTCGGCGGACTCGAGTGACGGGTCGCGGGGCGGCCCCACCGTGACCGCATCGCCCGTGACCGCGACGCGCAGGTGATCGGTCAGGAGCATCGGCACGGATCCCGTGACGCGCACCCCGGGGATCCGGATCCGATACTCCCCGGACGGCAACGGCAGGAGCGCGCCGCCCCAGCGCGCGGCGCGCAACGGGAAGCGCGCCTTCCAGGTGCGGCCCCGGCCGGTCAGGCGCGCGCTGACGCTCGCGCGCGGCCCGTCGAGGATGGCGCTCTCCGGGCGTTCCCCCTCGCCGGACACGACGAGCACGGTGCCGTCCTGATCTATCTCCTCGATGGTCGCCAGCCTCACGCCCGCCCCTCCCCGACCCTCGCGAGGATCTCCGTCATAACCCGCCGGGCGTTGTTTCCGTCGCGGAACGCGTGGACCCGGGCGCTGAGGTCGCGCGCGCGATCCTGGGCGCGGGCGTACGCGTCCGCGTCTCCGAGGATCTCGTCGAGCCGGGCAACCAGCTGGGGCCACGTTCGTGGTGCGTCGGCGCCCGCCACGTCGGCGTACGCCCCGTAGAAGCCGCGCCGGGCGGCGTAGTCCTCGAGGTCCGGCGCGAGGAAGAGCGCCGGGACGTCGACGAGCGCGGCGTCGTACACGAGCGAGGAGTAGTCCGTCACGAGCGCGTCGATCGCCGGGAGCGCCGGGGTGATGTCCGCCAACACGTCGGCGCCCAGCGCGACGACGCGGTCCGTGGGCATCGGCGGGTCGTAGGTGCCCGCGCCCAGACGGTGCGACCGCACGAGAAGCGTCGCGTCGTGCCGCGCGAGCGCCGCCAGGATCGCGTCCCAGTCGGCGCGCGACGGGACGGCCGGATCCGGATCCCCGTCGCGCCACGTCGGCGCGTACAGCACAAACCGCCGCGGGCCGCTCGCCGCCGGCGCGGCGCGCGCGATGACCCGGCGCGCGCGCTCTTCCCGCTCGCCCGCCGTTCCGCGGGAGAGGACGTCGACGCGGGGTTCCCCCGTGACCGCGATGCGCGCGTAGGAGATGCCGAACGCCGACTCGAGCCGGCCGCGCACGAGGTGGCTCGCTGCGGGGAGGAGGCCAATGCGCTGCGCTGCGCCGCGATACATGCGGGCGAGAATCGCGCGCACGGCACCGGAGTGCGGGAGGAACGCGCTGCGGACGACCTCGGGCGCGTCGAGGCCGATGCGCTTGAGCGGGATCCCGTGCCAGAGCTGCGCGACGAACCCGCCGGAGACCGCGAAGGGGTTGACGTCGCCGAACCCGTGCGTGACGACGAGCACCCGCGCGCGCGCCGTCATCCAGAATCCGCGCCACGACATCTTCGCCGCGTGCGCCATGCCCCGCGCCTCCGCCTCGCGCTCCTCGGCCGCCGTCGTCGTCAGCCAGACCGCGTCGATGCCGCGCTCCCGGGCGACCTCCCACACCGCCAGCGCGCCGTCGCCGATTCCGGCCCCGCAGCCGAAGGCCCAGCGCGAGCCGCGCGGGATGACCGCCGTCGCGAGGCGGCCGAGCCCGTACAGCGGGAGCCGCGCGAGCTTCTGAGCGTTGCCCGCGCCGAAGGAAAAGGACGCCACCCTTGGAGCCTACTGGCCCCGGGCGGCGTCCCTCCTCACCGGACGCGTGTCACTCGAGCGCGCCGAGGGTGACCTCGGCCTCCTGCTCCTCGCCGTCGCGCACGTAGGTCACGGTGGCGGTGCTGCCAGCCGCGGCCGCCCGCACCTGCGCCGTCAGGTCCACCGCGTCGTTCACGCGCACGCCGTTGAATCGGGTGATCACGTCGCCCTCCGCGAGGCCCGCCGCCTCGGCCGCGCCCCCGGAGACGACCTCCGCGACGTAAGCGCCCGTCGTGGTCGTGCCCTCGACCGCCGTGGATGCCGACACGCTCGCGCCGAGCAGGCCGTGGGTGGCGGATCCGGTCTCGATGATCTCGTTCGCGACGCGCTCGGCGATGTTCGAGGGGATCGCGAAGCCGAGGCCGATCGAGCCGCCCTCCTCCGAGCTGGACGAGCTCGCAGTGGCGATCGCGACGTTGATGCCGATCAGGTTGCCCTCACTGTCAACGAGCGCGCCACCCGAGTTCCCGGGGTTGATCGCGGCGTCGGTCTGGAGCACGGCGATCTTGATCGACTCCGTCGCGCTCTGCTGCTGCTCCTCCTGGCCCGGCAGGTCGAAGAACCAGGGGCTCTCGCTGCCCTCGTCGCTGTTCTCGCCCTGCGAATCCGTGGAGTCGCCCTCGGGAGCGGCCGACGAGGCGATCTCGATCGAGCGGTTCAGGTTGCTGATGATGCCTGTCGTCACGGTGTTCGACAGGCCCATGGGCGCGCCGATCGCGACGGTCGTGTCGCCGACATTCAGCTCGGACGAATCGGCGAACTCGATGGGGTCGAGGTCGCTCGCGCCCTCGAGCTTGATGACCGCGAGATCGTACGTCGGATCGGTCCCCACGACGGTCGCGTCGTAGATCGTGCCGTCGGATCCCGTCACCTGCACCTGCGCGTCGCTCGTCGCGCCGCCGAGGGTGACGACGTGCGTGTTGGTGAGCACGTACCCGTCCTCGCTGAGGATCACCCCGGATCCGCTCCCGCTCGCGCTGCCGTCGCTGGCCGCGGCCTGGATCGTCACGACGCTCGGGAGCGCCGCGGCCGCGACCGCGGCGGTCTCGTTCACGTCGTCCGGGTTGTTGATCGTCACGCTCTGCGCCTCGGTCGACGCCGTCGAGGAGGCGCCCTGGCCGCCGCCGAACAACGAGTTGCCGAGCCACGCCCCGCCGATTCCGGCGCCACCGCCGATCAGGGCGGCGGCGAGGAACAGGGCCGTGACCTTCGTGCCCGCGCCCGACTTCGCCTTCTTCGGCGGCGTCGCGGCGGGCGGCGCCCACTCGTAGGCTTGCGTCGTCGCGGGGCTGCCGCCGTGTCCGGTCGCCTGCTCGCGGGGGGCCTCGGACGGCTGACCGCCGAAGGCCGCGTGCTGCGGTGCGGGCGACGGCTGACGAGCGGCCTCGGCCGCCGAGCGCTCGGGAAGCGGGGGAAGAGAGGGACCGCTGTCGTTGCTCATGGCTGCTCCTTTTGACTGGTTCCCCCAGCGTGCGCGGTGAACCTTTGACCGACCTATGTCCAGCGTAGGTCGTCTCTCAGAAAGCGGCCGCGCCTACGCTGGGGGCATGATGATTCCTGCCGGCGCGTGGCGCCGAACCGCCGTCGGCGCCGGGCTGCTCGGCCCGAACGGCGAGGTCTCCCCGACGATCTTCGCGGAGATGACGGCGCTCGCGGTCGCCGAGGACGCCATCAACCTCGGGCAGGGGTTCCCCGACGAGGACGGGCCGCGCGAGGTGCTCGACGAGGCGCGCCGCGCGATCGCGGACGGCGAGAATCAATACCCGCCGGGCCGGGGCATCGCGCCGCTCCGCGAGGCGATCGCCGCCCACCGCGCGCGCTTCTATGGGCTGTCGGCGGATCCGGATACCGAGATCATCGTGACCGCGGGCGCGACCGAGGCGCTCGCGGCGACGCTCCTCGCCCTGTGCGACGGCCCGGACGACGAGGTCGTCGTGTTCGACCCGTGCTACGACGCGTACGCCGCGGCCGTCGCGCTCGCCGGGGCCCGACTCCGGCGCGTTCCGATGCGGTGGCCAGATTTCGCACCCGACCTCGACGCGCTCGCCCGCGCCGTGACGGACCGCACCCGCATCATCCTCCTCACGGATCCGCACAACCCGACGGGGACGGTGCTCACGGAGGACGCCCGGCGCGAGATCGTGCGCCTCGCGGAGCGGCACAACGCGGTCATCGTGACGGACGAGGTATACGAGCACCTCTCGTTCGGGGCCCGGTTCCGCCCCATCGCCCAGATTCCGGGGGCCGCCGAGCGCACGGTCTCCATCTCGTCCGCCGGCAAAACCTTCCGGACGACGGGGTGGAAGGTGGGATGGCTCATCGCCCCCGCCCCGCTGGCGACGGCCATCCTCACCGTCAAGCAGTTCCTGACATACGCGGGCGGGACGCCGTTCCAGGCCGCCATCGCCCGCGGTCTCGCCCTGCCGGATCGCTACTTCGCCGAGCTGGCGGGGTCCATGGCGGCGGCGCAGACCGCGCTCGGCGACGCGCTCCGCGACGCGGGGTTCGAGGTCTCGGCGCCCGTGGCGACCTATTTCACCGTGGGGGATGCGGCGGGAGTGGGGGGCGCGGACGCCGCCGCGTTCTGCCGCGAGCTCCCCGCCTCCATCGGCGTCGCCGCCGTTCCCCTCGCCGCGTTCGTCGCGGACGAGCACCGCGCCGCCTACGCCTCGCTGGTGCGTTTCGCGGCGTGCAAGCGGCCCGAGGTCATCGCGGAGGCCGCCCGCCGCCTTCAGCTGCTGGGGGCGGCCACGACCCGGTAGCGCCGGAGCGCGAGCGCGGGGTTCGCGGCGCGCACGGCGGCGATCGCCTCGCGATCCGCCCACCCCATCGCGAGGCCGGGCCCGGGCCCCAGAGCGGCGATCGTGACGCCGGACGGATCCGCCAGCCGCGACGCCCCCACGCCGACCGGAGCGGGGTGGTCTGCCGCCGCGACGAACATCGTGTTCTCGATCGCGCGCGCCGCGACGAGCGTCTCCCAGTGGAACTCCTTCAGCGGCCCCCGCACCCACTCGGCGGGCACGACCGCCACGTCCACGCCCGCGTCCGCGAGGATCCGGGCCGACTCGGGGAACCGCAGGTCGTAGCAGGTCATGAGCCCGAAACGGAGGCCGCCCACGACAAAGGTCTCCGGCGCCCCGAGCGCGCCCGGCTCGATGTGGTCGCTCTCGCGCTCGCCGAAGGCGTCGTAGAGGTGCTGCTTCCGGTACGTGGCGCGGACACCGGATCCGTCGACGGCGATCACGGCGTTGCGCACCCGATCCCCGGGGGCCTCCTCCACAAGCCCCGCGACGATCGTCACGCCCGTCTCGGCGGCGATCCCCGCGAGCCGCGCCGCGAACGGACCGTCGAGCGGCTCGGCGTGCGCCGGGAGGGTGCCATCGAACGGCGTGACGAAGTAGCTGGAGTACTCGGGCGCGACGAGGACGCCCGCCCCGCGGGCTGCCGCCTCCTCCGCATACGCCGCGATGGCGGCGGCGTTTTCCTGGGGATCCGGCCCGGGGGCGAACTGCGCGAGCGCGATGCCGACGGCGGGGGTGGTCATGCGCCCATCCTCGCACGCACAGCCGGCGCTCAGACACGCCCGGACCGCGATCGGAGGCGATCGATTTGCCCTTCGTTCAGGGGCTGGTAAAGTAATGGATGTGCCGCGGGGTGGAGCAGTTCGGTAGCTCGCTGGGCTCATAACCCAGAGGTCGTAGGTTCAAATCCTGCCCCCGCAACCAAGTCAGAAGGCCCGGATCCTGATTCAGGATCCGGGCCTTTTGTGTTCCGCGCGCGAGCGGCGCCGTGCTCCATCCGGCCGCACGACAAGGGCCCTCCGCGCGCCGGTGATCGGCGCGCGGAGGGCCCTGTGGGTACGGCGGCCTACTCCGACAGCTCGAGCAGGCGCTCGATCGCGTCGGTCAGCTGCTCGTCGGCCTGCGCGTAGGCAACCATGTCGTCGTCCGCGAGCGCCTGTTGCTTGGCCGAGAGCGCCTCCTGCGCGTCGGCCAGCGCCTGGTCGTACGTGTCGGTCGACGGCGGGGCGGGTTGATCCGTGGATCCCTCGTCCGTGGATCCCTCGTCCGTGGAGCCCTCGTCCGTGGAGCCCTCGTCGGTGGTCCCCTCGTCGGTCGTCTCCTCCCCCGTCTCGGGGTCGACGGGAGTGATGTCCTCGTCGCCCGTCTCGGCGCCGGAGTCACCGCCGAAGAGCGCGTCCAGCGCCTCCGCGAGGGTGTCCTCGAACGCGAGCTCGTCGCCGAACGCCACCAGCACCTTGCGCAGCAGCGGGTAGGAGGTGTCGCGCGAGGACTGCACGTACACGGGCTGCATGTACAGCAACCCGTCGCCGACGGGGAGCGTCAGCAGGTTGCCCAGGCTGACGTTGGAGTCACCGATCTGCAGCACGTTCAGCTGCTGGGCGATCTCCTGGTTCGAGTCAAAGTTGTTCTGCACCTGGCCCGGCGCGGGAACGGTGCTGGCCGACGAGATCTCGAGCATCCGGAGCGTGCCGTAGTCGTCACGCACCGTGCCGTCCTCGTCGCCCGCGTTCGAATCGACCGAGAGGTACCCCATGAGCACCTGGCGCTCGCCACCCTCCGGGATGAAGGTGGTGAACATCGAGAACGTCGGGTCGTCCTGGCCCGGCATCTGCATCGTCAGGTAGTACGGCGGCTGGAGCTCGTCGTTGTTCGTCGGGTCCGCCGGCGTCTCCCACGCGTTGTCGCGCTGATAGAACGCGTTCGCCGTGTCGACGTGGTAGGTCCCGAGCATCGAGCGCTGCACCTTGAACAGGTCGGTCGGGTAGCGCACGTGGCTCATCAGGTCGCCCGACATCTCGCTGATGGGCTCAATCGTCGCCGGGTAGATGTTCTGCCACGTCTCGAGCACCGGGTCCTCGTCGTCCCACGCGTAGAGCGTCACGGATCCGTCGTACGCGTCGACCGTCGCCTTCACCGAGTTGCGAATGTAGTTCACGTCGTCGATGAGGAGGTTCGGCTGCGGGTTCGACGAGTCGCTGATCGCCTGCGACAGGCTCGTCTGCGTCGAGTAGGGGTAGGTCGCGCTCGTCGTGTACCCGTCGATGATCCACACGATGCGACCGTCCACGACGCTCGGATACGGGTCGCTGTCGAGCGTCAGGTACGGCGCGACCTTCTGCACGCGCTCGGCCGGGTCGCGGTCGTAGAGGATCTGCGAGTCGGCGTTGATCTGGTCCGAGAAGAGGATCTGCTCCGACTGGAACTTCAGCGCGTAGAGCAGGCGGTGGAAGTAGCTCCCGACGCTCGGGCCGCCGTCGCCCTCGAAGGTCGTGCGCGTCTGGTTCTCCTCGCCGGATCCCGTCGCGTAGTCGAGCTCCACCGGCTCAGTGCCCTCGGGCGCGCCGACGATCGAATACGTGGGCGACTGCTCGCCGAAGTAGATGCGCGGCTCGTAGTCCTCCTCCGTGAGGAAGCCCGAGGAGGGAATGTCGCCCTCGATGAAGACGGGCTCGCCCTCGCCGGTGCGCTCGTTGCCCTTGGCCGCGACCATGCCGTAGCCGTGCGTGTAGGTCATCGTCGTGTTGACCCAGCTCTGGGCGTCGGATCCGAGGCCCGACAGGTCGAGCTCGCGTAGCGAGACGACGGTGTCCTGCATCTCGCCGTCGATCTCGTAGCGGTCGACGTCGAGGGTCTCCTGGAAGCCGTAGTACGGCCGGTACTGCTGCAGCTGCTGGATCGTCGGGCTGATAATCGCCGGATCCATCAGGCGCAGCGACGCGGTCGTCGCGGCGTCGTCGCGCAGCTGTCCCTGCTCGACTGTGGTCTGCGCCGTGTAGTCGGTCGTCTCGATGCCATCGAGGTCGTACGCGGCGCGGGTCGCGTCGACGTTGCGCTGGTAGTACTCGAGCTGCAGCGCGCGCTCGTTCGGTGTGACCTGGAAGGTCTGCACGCCCCAGGGCAGGCCGACCGTGACCACGAGCGAGGTCACGATGAGCAGCCCCGTCGCCACGAGCGGGTAGCGCCACCGGCCCAGCCAGGCCGTGATGAGGAACAGCACGGCCACGAGCGCCGCGACGACCGCGAGGATCGTCTGGCCCGGGATCAGCGCGTTCGCCGCGACGTAGTCGGGGCCGGTAATGCGGCCCTGCGGCGTGACGAGCGATGCGAAGCGGTCGAGCCAGATACTCACCGCCTGCAGAAGCAGGTACAGGCCGGCCGTCACAGCGAGCTGGATCCGCGCGGGGCGCGAGATACTGAGCTCGCCCTGGCCGACGCGGACGGATCCGTAGAGGTAGCACACGAGCGCGGTCAGCAGCAGCGAAATGATCACGACGCCCGAGGCGAAGCCGACGAGCCCCTGCCAGAACGGCAGGTCGAACATGTAGAACGACGTGTCGAGCCCGAACTGGGCGTCGGTCTCGCCCGACGCCACGCCGTTGAGCCACATCCAGGTGGTCTCCCACTGCGCGGACGTGGCGAAGCCGGCGAAGAAGCCGAACAGGACGGGGATGCCCCACATGCCGAGGCGCCGGAGCGGCTCCACGACCTCCTGGTAGCGATCCAGCTGCGAGCTCAGGCGCGCGTAGACCGGCCGCATGCGGTAGGCGAGGTTGAGCGCCACCCACAGCGGCACCGCCATGCCCACGAACCCGACCACGAACATCACCACCCGGGCGATCCACTGGGTCGTCAGGACCGAGCTGAAGCCCAGCTGACGGAACCACAGCAGGTCCGTGTAGAGGTTCGCCATCCCGAACAGCACCGCGAGCAGCACGGCAATCGTGACGACCGTCGCGATGACGATGCGCCTAGTCGGGGAGGACGATGTGGCCGAGTTCTGCGTCGAGTTCGTGGTCACGCTTCCATCCTACGTGGGAGCGGGGCCCGCGGATCCGCGCCGGCTACTCCGCCGCGCAGCCCGGCAGGTCCTCCGGCGCCCCGGCGGCGATCGCCTCGACGGCCGCGAGGGCGTCGTCGAGCGTTCCGACGCTCACGACCTGTAGCCCTCCCGGCACGTGGCCGACGACCTCGTCGCAGTTCTCCTCGGGCGCGAGGAAGTACTCCGCGCCGGCGTCGCGCGCGCCGTAGAGCTTCTGCCGGATTCCGCCGATCGGGCCGACCTCGCCGGTCGCGGTGATGGTGCCGGTGCCCGCAATCGGCTGGCCGCCCGTGAGCTCCTCGGGAGTGAGGACGTCGATGATGCCCAGCGCGAACATCGTGCCGGCGCTCGGGCCGCCCACGTTGTCGAGCTGGATCGTGACGTCGACGGGCAGGTCGTAGGTCGTGCTGAGGCTCACGCCGATGATCCACGCGCCGTCGCGCTCGACGGGCGTGATCGGCTCGATCGCCCGCGCGCCGTCGCGCTCGATCGTCAGCTCGACCGGATCCCCCTCGCCCGCGCCGATGATCTCCTGCAACTCGGACACGTCGGCGAGCTCCTGGCCCTCCGCGGCGACGATCCGGTCGTCGACCGCGAGGATCCCCTCGGCGGGCGCGTCCTCCGCGAAAGCCGCGACCCGGATGTCGGCGGGGACGTCGTAGCCGAGCTGGATGAGCGCCGCCGCGGCCGCCTGGCCCTGCGAGTCCGTCATGAGGGCGGCGTTCTGCTCGTCGCGTTCCTCGGTCGTCACGCCCTCGGGATAGACCGAGTCGAGCGGGAGGATCGCGCGCGACGGGTTGCCCCACGCGAGCGCGAGCTCGACCCAGGACAGGCGGTGCTCGCGGTTGCCGACGACCTGCACCGTGGTCAGGTCGAGCGCGCCCTCGGTGGGGTAGGTCTCCGCGCCGTCGACCTCGATGAGCGGCACGGCCTCGCCGTCGCCCATGTCGACCTCGCCGATCGTGTTGTACACGGGACCCGGCTGCTGGACGACGTAGTCGGTCGGCAGGAAGCTCATGACGACAAGCGCGACCAGCGCCGCCGCGAGCCACGCTACGCCGCGCGCGAGGCGCGACGAGCCTCGGCGAGGCGAACGGGATTCGGGGGAATCGGCGTCGGTGGCGGTGTCCACCCGGTCCTCGGTCACGGAGCTCCTCTCGCGCGCCGCCCGGCCGCCCGCCGCACTCGTTCGCGGGGGGCGTAAGACGCCGGCGGCGAGAAGCCGCCTGTCGGGGGACACGTCCGATTAGCGTAGGACGTGATCGCACATGGCGCGCTGAGAGCGCGACGGAAAGGCGGCTGACGTGAGCGACGAGAACACCCCCGACGACGACTTCCAGGAGATGCTGCGGCGCCTCCTCGGCGGCGCCGACGGTGCCTCCCCCTTCGGCGCCTCCGGCATCGACCCCGAGCAGCTGAAACGCATGGGCGTCGACCCGGCGATGCTGCAGCAGATGATGGGCGCGTTACAGGGCGCCATGAGCGGCGCCTCGGAGGGCATCGACTGGGGAGCCACGCGCGTGGGCGCGCTTCACCTCGCGAATCAGTCGAGCCGCGGCATCGCCTCGACGCAGCGCGCCGATCTCGGCCAGGCGTTCCAGCTCGCCGACCTGTGGCTGACCGAGGCGACCGCGCTGGACGCCACGGGCGAGACGCCGCGCGTCTTCACCCGGGCCGAGTGGGTCGAGCAGACCCTCGCGGTGTGGCAGGAGCTCGCCGAGCCGGTCGCGACGAGCATCGCAGACGCGCTGACCGGCGCGCTGAGCGCGCAGGCGCCCGAGGAGATGCAGGGCATGATCCAGGGTGCCCAGCGCATGCTGCGCGCCGTCGGCGGATCCCTCTTCGCGACCCAGCTCGGGCAGGTCGTCGGCCGCCTGTCGCTCGAGGTCGTGTCCGGCGGCGACGTCGGCATCCCCGTCCTTCCCTCGGGCATGGCGGCGATCCTGCCGCAGAACTTCGCCGACCTCGGCGACGGCCTCGAGATCCCCGACGACCAGCTCGCCCTGTACTTCGCGGCGCGCGAGCTCGCCCACGCGCGGCTGTTCAAGCACGCGCGCTGGCTGCGCCTCGGCGTCATGAGCCAGGTGACGGATTTTGCGCGCGGGATCCACGTGGACACGGACGCGCTCGAGGACCTCGCGACCCGCTTCGACCCGTCGCACCCCGAGGAGCTGCAGGGTGCCCTGCAGTCCGGCGCGCTCCTCCCCCAGCAAACCGACGCCCAGCGCGCCGCCCTCGCGCGGTTGGAGCACATGCTCGCTCTCGTCGAGGGATGGGTCGACGTCGTCGCCGCGGACGCCACGTCGCGCGTCCCCAGCCTCGACCGCATCGCGGAGGTGACGCGGCGGCGACGCGCCGCGGGCGGTCCCGCCGAGGACGCGCTGGCCGCTCTCGTGGGCCTCGAGCTGCGACCGCGTCGCCTGCGCGAGGCCGCGGCCATGTGGCGCGCCGTCGGAGACGCGGTCGGCACGTCCGCGCGCGACGCGCTGTGGGACTACCCCGACCTCGTCCCCACCCCCGAAGACATCGACGACCCGACCGCGCTCATCGCGCGCCTTGAGGCCTCCCTCCGCGGCGACAGCGCGCCGCGCGACGAGATGGACGACGCGCTCGACAGGCTCCTCGCCGAGGCGGCCGGCTCGGACGACGGCGACGATCAGGACGAGACGGGCGAGGGCCCGCGGCCCGTATAGGGCGACTCCCCTCGCGACCATTTTCCGCGCCGGGCTCGACGAGACCGCGCTCGCGCCGGCGCGGTGCGCTGTGGATAACGCGCACGCGTCCGCCCGAGCGGGCAGAATCTCGGCATGGCGATGCTGCAGATCGACCCGGCCTTCGCGCTCCTCTGGCGCGACGAGCGCACCGTGCAGCTCGGCGCCCGGCCGGCCGTCGCCGTGCTCGTCGATCCGCCGTCCTGGCAGCTCGAGATGCTCGACGCGCTCGCCCGGGGCGTGCCGGGCGAGCGCGTGGCGGGGGTCGCGGCCGCCCTGGGCGGCGACGCGGCAGGCATCGCCGACTTCATGACGACCGTCGGCCCCGCCCTCCGCGAGGTGCGCCCGGATCCGGCCGTGCATGTTCTCGCGGCGGACTCCGTGTCGCACGATGCCGTTCTCGGCGTGTGCGGGGCCCTCGCCGACGGCGGCTACGCGCCCGTCCGCGCGACGATCGGCGCGGCGACCGCGCGGCCCGACCGCATCGCGCTGATCGTGTGCGCGGAGATCGTTCCGCCGCACCTGGCGCACGAGCTGATGGCCCACGACATCGCGCACCTGCCGGTCGCCCTCGCGCCCCGCCGCGCCGAAATCGGTCCGCTCGTCCGGCCGGGGGTCACGGCCTGCCTCTCGTGCCTGTGGGAGCACGCCCAGGGCCGCGACGCCGCGTGGCCGCGGATTGCGGCCCAGCTGCTCTCGCGCGCGCCGGGCGCGCCGCTCACGCGCACGCTCGGGGCCGTCGCGGGCTCGCACGCCGTCGCCCTGCTCCGCGACGACGCGGCCGCGCCGCCGAGATCCCGCTCCGTCAGCGTGACGGCCGAGCGCCGGACGTGGCGCTCGCACGCTCCTCACCCAGCGTGTCTCTGCCAATCTCCGCGACAAACCGCGACGGAGCCCGCCCCCCTCGCCCGCCCGCGGCCCAGGACAACGACAGCGAGCGCTCCGCCCGCGTGATGCCCACGTAGGCGAGGCGCCGCTCCTCGTCCACTGCCTCCAGGCCCTGCGCGTACGAGATCGGCATGAGCCCCTCGGCGAACCCAACGATGAAGACGTGGGGCCATTCGAGCCCCTTCGCGGCGTGCATCGTCGACAGGGTCACGGTCGCCAGCTGCGGCTCGTGCTGGTCCTTCGCGCGCGCCAGGAGATTGTCGGCGAAGGCGCGCAGGCTCGCACCGTCGCCGGCCTCTCGCGCGAGCGCGAGAATCGCCTCGCGCGCCTCCCACGCGTCACGGAGGGCCCCGCCCGCCTCGGGAGGCTCGTCGGTGTGCCCGAGGCCGCGCAGGACATCGCGCACGGTCTCCGCGAACGTGCCCGAGCTCGGCGCGACGGCCGCCGCTCGGATGGCCATGATGGCCTGACGCACCTCCGGCATGTCGAAGAACCGCCGCCCGCCGAGCACCGTCGTCGCCACCCCGGCGTGCGCTAGCGCCTGCTGCACGGCCGCCGACTGCCCGTGGGACCGGTACAGCACGGCGATCTCGCTCGCGGGAACGCCGCCCGCGACAAGGGACCGCACGCGGCCGGCGACGCCTGCGGCCTCCTCGTCGTCGCTGCCGTACGCCGCGACGCGCGGGAGGACGGGTTCCGCGGGCGCGTTCGGCCCTGGCGTCAGACGCAACGCACCCGGCCTGCCGCGCATCAGCGCGTTCGCGACGTCCAGGATCGGGGCGGCGGACCGATAGTTCGTCTCGAGCCGCACGACGGTGGCGTCGGGGAAGCGGGTGCCGAACTCGAGCAGGAAGCGAGCCTCCGCCCCCGCAAACGAGTAGATGGTCTGGCTGGCGTCGCCGACGACACAGATGTCCCGGCGTGTCCCCAGCCAGAGCTCCAGCAGCCGGTTCTGCAGCGGGGACACGTCCTGAAACTCGTCGACCGTGAAGTGCCGGTACTGTTCCCGGATCGCGAGCGCGACCCGTGGCTCCGACTCGATCATGCCCGCGCACGCGAGGAGCACGTCCTCGAAATCGAGCTGTCGCCGTTCGTCCTTGAGCTTCTCGTAGCCGGCCATCAGGTCGATCAGCGCGTCGCCCCGGACGGGGCCCACCGAACGCCCCAGCAGGCGGTACTCCTCGAGGGTCCGCATCGTTACCTTGCGCCACTCGATCTGCGCGGCGATATCGCGCAGCGTGTTCGTGTCGGGGCGGATCCGCAGCGCGTCGGCGGCGTGCGCGAGCAGGCGCACCTTATTGTCGACGATTGTCGGGGCGGTATCCCCCGCCACCGTCGGCCAGAAATAGTTCAGCTGCGCGAGCGCGGCCGCGTGGAAGGTCTTCGCCTGGACGCCCACGACGCCCATGGCGCGCAGGCGCCCGCGCAGCTCCCCCGCGGCCTTCGACGTGAACGTCAGCGCGAGGACCCGCTGGGGGGTGAAGACCCCCTCCTCCACCCCGTGCGCGATGCGATGTGTGATGACGCGCGTCTTGCCGGTCCCCGCGCCGGCCAGGACGGCAACCGGCCCGCGCACGATCTCCGCCGCCTCGCGCTGGCGTGGGTCGAGCCCCTCAAGCGCCGTCACGACGCGGACGCGGAACGATCGTGCCAGGCGCGAATCAGCCGGTGCGCGACGGAGACGCCGCCCGGCAGAGACACGTCGCCCTCGCCGCGCAGCCCTCGCGCGACCTCGTCGCGCGAGAACCACCGCAGCGCGACGATCTCCTCGCCGTCCTCGCGGGCTTCGCCCGCGTCGACCACGGTGGCGTGAAAGCCCAGCATGAGCGATCGCGGATACGGCCACGCCTGCGAGGCGACGTAGCGCACGTCGCGCACGCGGATCCCCGCCTCCTCTGCGAGCTCGCGGTGCACCGCCTGCTCCGCGGTCTCGCCCGCCTCCACGAACCCCGCGAAGCAGGAGTACATGCGACCGCCCCACGCGGCGTTCGCCCCGAGCAGCAGCGCCTCGTCGTCCGCGCGGGACACCGCGACGATGACGGCCGGATCCGTGCGCGGGAAATGCTCCCGGCCGCAGCCCGAGCAGCGCCGGGACCAGCCCGCTGTCTCGAATCGCGTGAGCGCGCCGCACGCGGGGCAAAACGGCGCCGCGACGTGCCATCGCGCGAGCGCGACGGCGGAGACGGCGAGGTCGGTCGCCCCCGGCGCGAGCCGGGCGCCCACGTCGCGGAACGCCCCCCACCTCGTGCCCGAGGGGGCATCCGCTCCGGCGGGCGCGGCCGCGAGGAGAACAGCGTTGCCGCCCTCCGCGCGCCCGAGGAACGCCCACGTGGCGCCCGCGGGCGCGCTGTCGACCGACACGAGCTCGAGCGCGTCGCGGTCTGTCGCGAGCGCGAGCGCGTCCCCCGAGACGACGACGACCCGCGCGTCGCCGCCCGCGCGCAGCCGCGCGAGCACGCCCTCGTCGGTGCGCTCCGCCGCAGAGGCATCGACGCGAACGTCCGGCATCTGAACCGTCATCGACTCCCTCTCTCTGGGGCGTGGCGTGGCGCCCGAGGCGGCCGCCGCAACCTAGTCTGGGCGGCATGGCACGCTCCCCCCTCACTCTAGCCGCGATGGCCACGACCGCCCTGCCGGACGTGGACATCAGGGGGGCTCGGGCGCTCACCGCCGGCGGATCCGGTCGCTTCGACTCGGCGGTCCTCACCCTCGCGTCCGGGTCGGAGCTCGCGGTGCGCGTCCCGACCGATGCCGCGGCCGCGCACGACGCGGAAGCCCAGCTGATCGCGCTCCGCGCCCTGACGCCAGGCGTTCGGGACCTGCTCCCGTTCGCGGCCGCGGAAATCGTCGGCACGGCGCCGCTCGAGGACGCGGGACGCGTCGTCGTGACGAGCTATCTCGACGGGTACCAGGTGGAAGCCGCGCAGGTCCCGGCGGGCCGCGGCGTCGCGGTCGAGATGGGCACCGCCCTGGCCGCGCTGCACGCACTACCGCCGTCCGTCGTGCGCGCGGCCGGGCTCCCCGAGCGCAGTCCTCGCGAGGCGCGAGACGCGCTGGAGCGCCTGCTCGACGTCGTGGGGCGCTCGGGCCGCGTGCCGGTGCGCCTCATGGTGCGCTGGCGCGAGGCCGTGGAGGACGACCGCGTGTGGGGGTACGAGAGCGCCGTCACCCTCGGTGGCGCCCACGCGACGTCCTTCGTCTTCCGCGACGACGCGCACGGCGTCCCGCGCGTCGCGGGTCTTCTCGACTGGCAGGGGCTGCAGATGGGCGACCCCGCCCTCGATCTGCACTGGACGGAGTCCGCGCCCCACGCAGCGCACGACGTGTTCGCGGCGTACCGGGCGTCCTCCGTGCGGTCCCCCGATCGCGCTCTCCGGACCCGCGCCCGGCTCCACGCCGAGCTCGAGTTCGCACGCTGGCTTGCGCACGGCATCGAGAGCCACGACGCCGCCGTCATCGACGATGCCGCCGGCCTCCTGGACGCGCTCTCGGGCGGCATCGGAGACGACCCGCTCCTCGCCGGACTGGAGGGCGCCGGCGGCGCCGACGTGAGCGAGGCGATCGCGCTCCTCGACCGCGTGCCGCGCGGCCCGCGCGACGCGGCGGACACGTCGATTCACACCGACGCATTCGATCCGGAGGAGCTGTCGCTCCACGCCGACGAGCGCTGGGACGCGGCGCCCGCGCGCGGCGCCGGATCCGACGACACGCAGCCGCTCGAGGCGGGCGCGTCGGACGAGACCCAACCGCTCGCCTCGCCCGACGACGGGTCTACCGCTCGGTAGCCTCACCCCGCGCGCTCCGCCACCGCGCGACGAGCTCCTCCTCGCCCAGCGGCTCGTCGTCGCGCAGCACCAACTCGTCGGCCACGTAAAACAGGGCCACGTCGATGTCCGCGAGCGGCACGCCGTGCCGGCGGTGGTACGCAAGCCGATAGAGCCCGAGCTGGAGCATGCGGTCCTCGCGCTCGGCGACCGTCGCGGGCGCGCGCCCCGTCTTCCAGTCGACGATCTCGATACGCCCGCCGCGATCGTCTCGCCGGTAGACCGCGTCGAGCTTGCAGATGATGACCCGCGGCCCGGTGCCCTCGAGGTCGAGCGTGAAGTCGACCTCCGTTTCCACCTCGAGCGGTTGGAGGTCCGCCCACTCGCTGCGCTCGAAGCTCGCGCGCAGGCGCGCGAGGGATCGCTCGTCCTCTGGCGACGCCGCGCGCGCGGCTCCCGGCCCACCCGCCTCGTCCTCGTCGATCTCCCACAGGGCGTCGTCCACGCCGCGCGGTGCGCCCGACACGCGCGAGCGCTCCTCGACCCACTGGTGGAACAGCGTGCCGAGCCGGGTCTGGCGGTAGGGCCGCTCGGGCATCGGCCGCAGCAGCTCGTCCAGCGTTCCCCGGAAGTCGGTCGCGAAGTCCTTGAACTTCGACGCGGCCACGCGCAGCGGCACCTCGCCCCGCGCGCCGCGGGCGGCCTCGGCCCGCTCCTCGAGCAGCGCCGCGAGCTCCGGCGACGGCGGCGCCGCGGGCGCCGCGGCGGCCTCGGCGGCGGCTCTGCGCACCCCCTCGGCGCGCGCCCCGAGGGGGTCGAGCGGCCAGGCGACGTCCTCCCCGGCGCCCTCGTACGGATTGGGCTCCTCGGGGTCGGCCGGCGGGATCTCGCCCCGCCCGAGCTCCTCCAGGATCTCGACGAGGAACCGGCTCGCCTCCCGCGGACGGGTGCCGCCCGACCAGCGAGACGCCGTCAGCAGGAGCGCGTTGCGCGCCCGCGTCACGGCGACGTAGGCCAGGCGACGCTCCTCGTCGCCCAGGTGCTCGCGGTTCGCCGCCTTGAAGTCCTCGAACGCCGCCTTTAGCTCCTTCTGCGCCGCGCGCTTGCCTGCGGCGTCCGCCGGGACGGACGGGGCGATCCACGCGAAGCGCGGGAGCGCGGCGGCGTCGCCCCGGAACGGGGTGGGGAGCTCCCCGAAGCGGAATCCCCCCAGCACCGACTGCGGGGTGCTGGGCGTCTCCCCCTCAACCAGGCGCACGACGGCCACGGCGTCCCATTCGAGACCCTTCGACCCGTGAATGGTCAGGAGCTGGACGACGCCAGGCTCGGGCGGTTCCGTGCGCGGGGCCAGATCGCCGCCCTTCTCGGCGTGCTCCAACCAGGCCAGCACGCTGCCGATCGTCCCCCGCTCGTCGACCGCGAGGAAGGCGCGCACCTCGTCCGCGAACGCGCGCAGCTGCGTGTCGGCGCCGCGGGCCGGGCCGCGCGATTCGTTCGCGGCGAGCTCGATATCGAGCAGGAGCTCCTGCTCGATCATCCGCAGGAGGTCGGGCAACGGCTGGCCGGCCGCGCGCCGCAGCCGGTCGAACATCGCCGCGGCCTCGCGCAGGCGCTCCCGGCCCTCGGGGGTGAAGCCGGCCAGCAAGCGATAGTCGTCGCGCAGCGTGCGAACCGCGTCGAGCGCGTCCACGATCGAGACCTGCTCGTCGAGGCCCGCGGATCCGCGCACCCGCTCGCGGAGTTCGGGGGGCAGCGGCGCGAGCCCCTGGTCGCGCCGCGCGAGCTCGCGCCCGAGGTCGTAGAGGGCGGCCATGTCGGCGAGCCCGACCGCGAACCGCGGCCCGACGAGAATCCGAATCAGCGCGGATCCCTGCGACGGGTCGTGCAGCACGCGGAGGGCGGCGACGACATCGGCGACCTCGGGGAGCCCCAGGAGGCCGCCCAGGCCCAGGATTCGGTGCGGCACGCCCGCCGCGCCGAGGGCGTGCGCGAAGGTCTGCATGTGGCGCTTGGTCCGGAACAGCACCGCCCCGGTGGGGGGCGTCGGCGCGGCAGCGCGCCGCTCTCGGAACCACTCGGCGACGGCGCGCGCCTCCTCGTCGACGGTCTTTTCCGCGCGGACATCGACCGCGTCGGCGTCCGCGCCCGGGCGCGGCGCAAGCTCGCCGACGGAGTCCTCCGCGAGGGGGCGCACGAGGCGATTCGCGGCGGCGAGCACGGTCGGCCCGTTGCGCCAGCTCGTCAGGAGCGCAAACCGCTGCGCGCGTCCATTCGCCGCGAAGTCCCGCGCGAACCCGTGGATGTTATCGGCGCTCGCCCCGCGCCATCCGTAGATCGCCTGGTTGGGGTCGCCGACCGCCATCACGGCGCTGTCGCGGAACAGGCTCGACAGCAGTCGCGTCTGCAGAACGGAGGTGTCCTGGTATTCGTCGAGCAGCACGACCCGGTGCTCGGCGCGTAGGCGGGCCACGACGTCGGGGGCCGCGTCGACGACGTCGAGGGCTCCCGAGACCTGATCGGAAAAGTCGAGAACGCCGCGGCGGCGCTTCTCCTCCGCGTACTCCCCGGCGAGGTCGAGCAGGACGGGCAACGTCGACAGCGCGGCGTGCGCGCGCTCCCAGTCCCGCGGGTTCGCGATCGCGGGATCCACGAACGGGGCCAGCTCCGCCGCCTGCCGCCGGGCGTGTCGCCGGACGGCCTCGGGCTCGGCACGGTTGTCGAGCAGCGCACCGGCGAGGTGCTGGATCGCGTCGGCGACTGACGGCAGCGCCGCGTCGACGTCGACGAGCGCGGCGTTCTGCGACCGGACCGCAACCTGACGGGCCAGCACCCACGCCGCCGACGCGCTCAGCATCCCCGCGTCGGGATCGCGCCCGATGCGCGCCGCGTTCTCGCGAACGATCGCGTCCGCGAAGGCGTTGTACGTGGACACGCGCGGTCGATCGAGCAGGGCGTCCAGCCCGCCGGGGCCTCCGTCCGGCGCCGTGCCGAACTCGCGCGCCAGGCGATCGAGGACCTCGCGGCGCACGGCGGGGCGCTGCGGCTCGGATGCGGCCTCGATTCTCGCGAACTCGGGGTGGGCCACCACCCGGTCCAGGTCGTCGAGAAGCCCGCGGTGCGCATACTCGTCGAGCTGATCGAGGCGGCGGGCGATCCTGTCCGCGAGCTCGCCGGCCGCCTTGCGCGTGAAGGTCAGCCCGAGGATCTCGTCGGCGCGCACGTGGCCGTTGGCGACGAGCCAGATCACGCGCGCCGACATGGTCTCGGTCTTGCCGCTCCCGGCGCCCGCAACGACGAGCGCGGGCGCGAGGTCGGCCTCGATGACCGCGCGCTGTTCCGCCGTCGGCCGGTGCAGGCCCAGGGCCAGGGCGAGCACCTCGGCCGACAGCCGGCGCGTGCCGTTCATGCGCTGACCGCCGGGATGGTGTGGATCCTGCACACGGGTTCGAGTCTCTCCTTCTGACAGTGGTCGCCGACGGCGGCCCGGAAGCTCGCCGCCGACATGCCCCGCGCGGTCTCGACGACGCGGCGGAGGAATGCGGCGCGCGCCTCGCCCGCCAGGGCGTGCTGGTGTGCCACGCGGTAGGGGCTGTCCTTCAGCGTTCGCGAGACGACGACGAGGCGCGCCCCGGCCAGGTCCTCGGGAGAGGCGCCGGGGATCAGCCCGGCCTCGACCGCGAGCTGATAGGCCGCGAGCTGCGCATCGTCCGCGACGCTCGCGTCCGACACGCGGGCCTCGCTCTTCCCGCTCTTGAGATCGGCCACGACCACCCGGCCCGCGCCCGCGCCGCCGCGGGCGCGCATCGCCTCGAACCCGCGGGCGCGCGCCGGGGCGTGTTCCCCCGCCGCGGCCGGATACTCCTCGACGCGGTCGATGACCCCGGACACCAGGGCGTGACCCGACGCCCTGGCCTCGTCTCCCGTCACGAGGTCGCCGCTCGCCAGAGCGACGCCGTACCGGAACTCGGCCTCCGCGGCGAGGGCACGTCCGCCCTCCGCTCCGGTGCGCTGGAGGTAGGCGTCGAGGCTGGCGAGGTAGGAGTCCATGCGGCGGCGCTCCGCCGCCGCGATCCACGGGGTCTCGAAGTCGAGCTCGCCCCACCTCTCCTCAACCACAGCGGTCAGCGCCTCGATGCCGCCGTCGGGCACGCGCTCGAGCGCGGCGTGCAGGATCGTCCCGAGGCCCGCGCTCGGCGACGTGACGGTGTCGCCGCCGAGCGCACGGACCGCCCACTCGAGCCCGCAGGTGTCGAAGGCATCGATCTGCGAGGGCGAGACCGGAACGGCCGCCGCCTCCGGGTCTCGGATTCCGCGCGCGGTGGTCGGCGTGCGCACCCCGTACCACCCCTCAGGATCGGCCCCGGCGACGCCGGCCCGAGCGAGGGCCGCGAGCTGCCCCGCCGCGTCCGCCCGATGAGACGCGTCGTCGGACGTCGTCAGCGTGCGACGGTGGCGCGCGACGAGGCCGCGCAGCGTGTGCGGGAACTCATCGCCGTCGCGCGCGGGCGTTGGATCCGGGAGGCCGGCGCAGAGCGGGCTGGGCGCGGCGTCCTCGTCGGAGACCGCCGTCACGATGAGGCGAGAGCGCGCGCGAGAAACGGCGCGCACGAACAACCGCATCTCGTCGTGCAGCGCCTCGCGGCGGCGTTCCCGCATGTCGTCGGCCTCCGGGAGCTCGGTGCCCGCGCGAAGCGCCGCAATACCGTCCACCAGCCGCCAGGATCCGAGCATCCCCCCGCGCGGACGGAGATTGGGCCACACGCCGTCCTGCAGCCCAGCGATCACCACGGTGTCGAACTCGGTCGACAGCGCGTTCGCGGGCGTGAGTAGCTCGACCGTCGCGCCCCGATCGGGCGCCAGGAGCGTGTCCTCGGGAACGTCGCTCTCCAGGACCTCCCGCACGAACCGCGCGGGGCGATCGTGCGGGTTGCGCTCGATCGACCGCTTGGCCGCGGCGAACAGGGCGACCAGCGCGTCCAGCCCCCGCGCCACGTCCGACGCCGTCGGCCCGGAGCCCGTCGCCTGGGCGCGCCACGACTCGCTCACGCGGCGGCCGTCGAGCCCCCGCGCGCGGTCCCACACGAGCCAGAGCAGGTCGTGAACGGTCGCACCGCGCGCGGACTGCGCCGCCACCTCCCCCAGCGTCGCCGCGAGGCGCTCGGCCGATCGGCCCTCGGCCGTGTCTACGGCCCCGAAGGCCGCCGGCCGGGCGAAGCCTTCGCGGAGCAGCTCGCGCGCGGATCGCGTGCCGCCCTGCGCGAGCTCCTGGTGCCGCAACGCGGCGCGAAGGCGTCGGAGCGCGACCCCCGAGAATCCGCCGAACGGCGACCGGAGCGCGTCGACCAGGGCCTCGTCGCCGCGTACCTCCGGCGCCGCCATTCCGAGCTGGACGATCTCGAGGATCTGCCGCACCGCGGGCTCCTCCCCGAGGGGCCTCGGGGACCCGCCGGCGCGCGTCGGCACGTCCCGCGCCGCGAGCTCGGCGTCGAGCTGGACGATCTGGCGCGTGTCGTGGGCGATGACGGCGATGCGGTCCCACGGCACGCCCTCGATCAGGTGCAGCTCGCGCAGGCGCCGGGCGATCCGGTCGGCCTCCTCGGCGCGCGATCGCGCGACGAGGACCGAGACCCGGCCGCTGTCCTCGGGCTCTGGTCCGGGAGCGACGCGATGGTCGACCGTCCCGCCGGCGCCGATCGACTGCGTCAGCCGCCGGACGTGCCACGCCAGCTCGGGGGCCTGGCGGTGGGCGTTCCGGAGCACCCGCACGTCGCCAAGATCCCGCACCAGTCCGGCGAACAGATCGGGGGTTACGCCGCGAAAGGCGCCGGACGCGATGTCCGGATCGCCCGCCGCGACGACCGCCACGCCGCGCGCGCGGAGCGCGGCGACGAGCGCCACGCCGCCCCGCGTGAGTTCTTGGGCGTCGTCGACGAGCACCGCGCGTAGCCGCGCGAGCCAGGGCAGCGGATCCGGCCCGTTGAGGACGCGCACGGCCTCGGCGAGCAGCTCGGCCGCGTCGCGCGCGTTCGTGCGCAGGGACGCGAGCGCGTCGGCGTAATCCGAGAAGAGCGCGGCCACCGGCTCCCACGCGCCGCTGGCCGCCTGCGCGAGCTCGTCGCGGGTCGCATCGAGCTCGACCGCCTGGTCGAGCATCGCCCGAAGCTCCGATCGAAACTCGCGCGAGCGGCGCACCGTGACGCCGAGGTGCTCGGGCCAGGAGATCCGCGCGTCCTCGATGTCGCCCTCGATGAGGCTCGCGAGAATGCGGTCCTGCTCGGCGCCGGTGAGGAGCTCGGGCTCCGGCTCGCCGGCCGCGACGCACGCGGACCGCACGATCTGGAAGGCGAACGAGCCGACGGAGCGCGCCAGCGGACCCGGCGTCGCGCCACGCACGGCGAGCCCCAGCCGATCCCGTAGGCGCGTGGCCGAGGCGCGCGTCGGGGTGAGCACGAGCACCTGGTCCGGCCCGACCGTCGCCGGGTCGGCGCGCAGCAGCCGGGCGACGCGTGCGACGAGCACGGCGGTCTTCCCGCTCCCCGGGGCTCCCACGACCGCGGCGCTCGCCCCGACCGGCAGGTCGATAACCGAGCGCTGCTGGCGATCCCATGCGACGTGATCCATGGCCTCCACGCTAGAACGCCCCACCGACATCGCCTCCATCCAGACGTTCGCCCACAGCGTGCGCGGGCGCCGCGGCGCCGGGCCTGCCCTAGAGTGGTCAGGCGCCCCGATCGGGGCGGGCAGGGCGACGAAAGGCACGACCCGTGGATATTCGCATCGGCATGATGAACACCGGCCGCGAGCTCTCGTTCTCGTCGAACGAGACCGCGTCGGACATCGAGAAGAAGGTCGCGGACGCGATTTCCTCCGGATCCGCCGTGTCGTTCTCGGACGTCAAGGGACGCACCTATGTGGTCCCGTCCTCCGCGCTCGCGTTCGTCGAGGTCGGCGTCGAGGAGACCCGGCGCGTCGGCTTCGTCGCCTGACGAGGCGCCGCCCTACGCGGCGAGGCCGAGGTCGCCCATCCGCCGCGAGTGCGCCTGGAGCAAGGCCGTGAACACGGGTTCGACGCGCTGCTCGTCTTCCACGTCGAGCCGCGTCGGCCGAAGCGCGCCGCGCGCCACCAGGAGCGTGTCCCCCACGAGGCGCCGCGCCCACATAGACAGCAGCCCGCGCATCTCGGAATCGGACTCGATCGTCGCGCCGAGCAGGCGCGTGAGCTGGTCGCGATCCGGGTCCGCGCGGAGGATGCGCGCCGCGCGGCGACCGGTTTCGCCGTAGCTCGACGCGAGCGCGAGATAGAAGTCGTCCAGCATGCCCGCCGTGATATGGACGGTCAGCATGGTCTCCCGCGGGCGCGCGCCGAGCGTCTTCCCGCGGAACGCGTCGAGCGGCGCCTGGAAGGGGCGCATGGTCTCGGCCGGATCGAGCCCCCGCTCGCGGACGAGGTCGACGAGCGCGCGGTGCTTGCTCAGCGCGGCTCCCGCCGCCCGCGAGAGCGCGTCCTTCTCGTCGAGGTCGGGCGTGCGCCGAATCAGGCGCGTGAGCGTCTCGAAATAGCCCAGCTGCAGGTACGCGGCCTGGCCGAGAAACACCTCGACGTCGGGCGCGAGCTCGGCGAAGTCCACGCGCACGGCGTCGCCGGCCTCGCCCCGTGCGCGCAGGCGCAGGCGCCGGACCGGGCGCGGGCGTCGCCAGAAGAACCAGTTGACCACGCGAAGGATCCTATCCTCCGGCACCGCGAGGATCCGCCCGCGAACGACCTCGCGGTAGGCTGGTCCGGACCCGGCAACGGCCCGGGGCACCGCGCCTGTGGCAGTGACGAACGGGGCGTGGACCATCACGGCGGCGGTCGCCGCGCGCGGCAGGCGCGCCGCACCGCCGAGACAGGCGACAACCGCACATGACATCGTTCTCAGACCTCGGGGTCGATCAGGACATCGTCGACGTCCTCGCGGACAAGGGAATCCAGGACGCGTTCCCCATCCAGGAGCAGACGATTCCGATCTCCCTCCCCGGCCAGGACGTCATCGGCCAGGCGAAGACGGGTACGGGCAAGACCTTCGGGTTCGGCATCCCGGTCGTCCAGCGCCTCGGCGCGGATCCGGCACCGGGCGTCAAGGCCCTCATCGTCGTCCCGACGCGCGAGCTCGCGACGCAGGTCTTCGAGGACATGGACCTGCTCACGCGGGGCAGGCCGACGAGTGTCGTGGCGATCTACGGCGGCAAGGCCTACGAGGGACAGATCGAGCAGCTGCGCGCGGGCGCCCAGATCGTCGTGGGCACGCCCGGCCGCCTGATCGACCTCGCGAACCAGCGCCTCCTCGACCTCTCGAACGCCACCGAGGTCGTGCTCGACGAGGCCGACAAGATGCTGGACCTCGGGTTCCTCGCGGACATCGAGAAGATCTTCCAGAAGGTCGCGCCGCAGCGCCACACGCAGCTGTTCAGCGCGACGATGCCCGGCCCGATCGTCGCGCTGGCGCGCCGGTTCATGTCGAGCCCCATTCACATTCGCGCCTCAGACCCCGACGAGGGCCTCACCCAGGCCAACATCCGCCACGTCATCTACCGCGCGCACCAGCTCGACAAGGACGAGGTCATCGGGCGGATCCTGCAGGCCGAGGGCCGCGGCAAGACCGTGATTTTCACGCGCACGAAGCGCGCGGCGCAGCGCCTCGTCGACGAGCTCGGCGACCGGGGCTTCAGCGTGGGCGGGGTGCACGGCGACATGGGACAGGAGCAGCGCGAGCGTTCGATGGCCGCGTTCAAGGCGGGCAAGCGGGATGTCCTCGTGGCGACCGACGTCGCCGCGCGCGGCATCGACGTCAACGACGTCACCCACGTGATCAACCACACGATCCCCGACGACGAGAAGACGTACCTCCACCGTGCGGGGCGCACCGGTCGCGCGGGCCGCGAGGGCACGGCCGTGACGTTCGTGGACTGGGACGACCTGCACAAGTGGGCGCTCATCAACCGCGCGCTGGACTTCGGTCAGCCCGAGCCGGTCGAGACGTACTCCACGAGCCCGCACCTGTACACCGATCTGAACATCCCGGAGGGGACGAAGGGCCGGATCGTCGACGCCCCGGAGAAGAAGTCCGACGAGCGTCCGCGCGGCGAGTCGCGATCGCGGCGCCGCCCGCGGTCGCCCGAGGCGGGCGACGGCGAGCGCGCGCAGAAGGGCCCGGGCGAGGGCACGCACGACGGCGAGGGCAAGGAGCACCACGACGGCAAGCCCGCCGCGGCGCGCCGCCGTCGGCGGCGCCGGCGCTCCTCGGGCCAGACCCAGCAGGGCGCGTAGCGCCGCCGGACGCCGCCGGGGGCCGGGCATGCGCCGGCCCCCGGCGGCGTTCGCGTGAGACGAGGCGGAATGCGGATATTCCCAGGCGCCGTGCGTAGTGTCGCGAGCGTGCTGCGCTGGCTGGGAATCCTCATCACGGTTCTTTTTGCGTGCGCCGTCGCCGTCGTGACGTGGCCGCACTTCTTCGAGCTGGAAAGAACCCTCCCGTTCGCGCAGCTGGCGGCGCTCCGCGGCGGGACCGTCGCCGTGCTCGCCGCCCTCTCGGTCCTCTTCCTCCTGCTTGCCGCCGCGCGGCGGCTGCGGGGGTTCGCCCTCTCGATGGCCTTCGCCTGCGTCGTCGGCGCGATCTGCGGCGGCGTGACACTCGGCCTGCGCGGCTACGGATCCGCGTCGCTGCCGGACAAGACCGAGGCGAGCATCCGGGTGATGACGTGGAACACGGCCGGCAACGCGGCCGGGGCGGACACCATCGCGCAGACCGCGGCCGCGATCGAGGCCGACATCGTCGTCCTCCCCGAGACCGCGGAGGGCGTGGGCGAGGAGGTCGCCGTCCTCATGCGCGACCTCGGACAGCCTATGTGGGTGCACAACGAGACCTACAACGAGGAGGTCGAGCTGGGGCCCCAGGCGTGGCAAACGACCATCCTCATCTCCCCGGAGCTCGGCGACTACTCGGTCATCGACGCCTCCGACGACGGGACGACGATGCTCCCGACCGCCGTCGCCATGCCCGTGTCCGGGGACGGGCCCATCATCGTCGCGGCGCACGCAGTCGCCCCGCAGCCGCAGTACATGAGCGCGTGGCGCAGCGACCTGCGATGGCTGGCCGACCAGTGCGTCGACGGCAACGTCATCCTCGCCGGCGACTTCAACGCCACGCTCGACAACATGGCCGGCCTCGGCGAGTCGGGCCACGACATGGGCTGGTGCACCGACTCCGCCGCCGCGACGGGCAACGGCGCCGTCGGCACCTGGCCCGCGAGCGTGCCCTCGATCCTCGGCGCGCCGATCGACCACGTCATGGCGTCCGACGCGTGGGAGACGACGGGATCCGTCGTGCTCACGACCCTCGACGACGCGGGTAGCGACCACCGGCCGCTCGTCGTGCAGCTCGAACCCGCGAGCTGACCGGGCGCGGGCGCTCCGGCCGGTGAGAGACTGGACAGATGACGTCCACGGATCAGAAGACCGAAGACGGCGCGGATACCAACACCAACCGCCGTCAGCCCTACCCCCAGGGATTCCTCGACACGATCGGAACCGGCTGGGCCGCGCGCGACGAGACGCTGCCCCCCGAGCGGCCCCAGGCGCCCTTCGCGCTCGCGCGGCGCGCCGCCCTCAGCGCGCAGTTCGCCGGAAAGCGCCTCGTGATCCCCGCCGGAGGGTTCGCCCAGCGCAGCAACGACACCGACTTCCCGTTCCGCGCGCACTCCGCGTTCGCCCACCTCACGGGGTGGGGATCCGACGCCGTCGCGGACTCCGTGCTCCTGTTCGAGCCGGCCGGATCCGGCCACGACGTGACGCTGTTCCTGCGGGACCGCGCGACGCGCGAGACCGAGGAGTTCTATCGCGACGCGACGATCGGCGAGTTCTGGGTCGGCCCGCGTCCCTCGCTGGCCGCCGTCGCCGCCGATCTCGGCATCGCGACCGCGCCGCTCGATACCCTCGAGCGCACGCCCGACGATCTCGTCGTCGGCGAGCACGACGGGCTCACGAGCGCGGTCTCGGAGCTGCGCCTCGTCAAGGACGCGTACGAGATCGAGCAGCTGCAGCTCGCGGTGGACACGACGGCCCGCGGCTTTGACGACATCGTGCGCGAGCTGCCGCGCATCGTCGAGCACCCGCGCGGCGAGCGGGTCGTCGAGGGGGTGTTCCACCTGCGCGCCCGCAGCGACGGCAACTGGGAGGGGTACGACACGATCGCCGCCTCCGGCCCCCACGCGTGCTACCTGCACTGGACCCGCAACGACGGCGCCGTCCTGCCGGGCGACCTCATCCTCGTTGACGCCGGCGTCGAGGTCGACAGCCTCTACACCGCCGACATCACGCGCACCCTGCCCGTCAGCGGCACGTTCACGCCGATCCAGCGCCGAATCTATGAGGCCGTCCGCGAGGCCGCCGACGCCGCGTTCGCCGCCGCCCGCCCGGGGATGCGCTTCCGCGAGCTGCACGACACGGCCATGGACGTCATCGCGCGCCGCACGGCCGAATGGGGGCTGCTGCCCGTGAGCGCCCAGGAGGCGCTCGACGCCGACCGCGGCGGCCACCAGCGCCGGTACATGGTGCACGGCACGAGCCACCACCTCGGCCTCGACGTGCACGACTGCGCGCAGGCGCGCCGCGAGATGTACTACGAGGGCGTCGTCGAGCCGGGCATGGTGTTCACGATCGAGCCGGGGCTGTACTTCCAGATCGACGACGAGACCGTACCGGCCGAGTACCGCGGCATCGGCGTGCGGATCGAGGACGACATCCTTATGACCGAGGACGGCCCCGTGAACCTCTCGGCCGGCATCCCGCGCACGGCCGACGAGATCGAGGCCTGGCTGGCTCAGTCCCGCGGCTGATCCGGCGCGCCCCGGTCTGCGCCGTCGCCGCCCGCGTCGCTCGCCGCCTGCGCCTCCGGCGCGGGCGGCGTCTCGCGTGTGGCCGGCGGGATCGCCTCGTCGGCGGCGGGCGCATGGGCCTGATCGGTCTGCTGATCGCTCAGGCGGATCCCGTAGCGCGGCGGCTCCGTGGAGCCCGGCTGCGCGACGACCGTCCGGGGGCGTTTCGTCGTGCCGAGGAGGCGCCGGGACTCGGCCACCTGCGGCGCGGACACGGCCACCTCGTAGTGGTCCGCGGCGACCGTCATGACGCTCGCGAAGTCGCGCCGGCGCCGCACGATCGAATAGCTCAGGAGCCGAAAGAGCATCCCGAGCCCCACGCCGATGAGAATGACGCCGCCCATGGTCGCGAGCGGCACGTCCGGCACCCAGATCACGGTAAACGCCGCGAACAGCAGGCCGAGCATGACGCCGTTGAGCGCGCCCTGCCACGCCGACTGCGCCCAGCCGAGGCGCCCCGTGACCTTCTCGACCGAGCGCAGTGCCGTGCCGACAATCGCGATGTCCCGCGCCGGCACGCTGTTCTCGATGAGCATCGACACGGCCTTCTGCGCACCCTCGTACGTGGTGAAGGTGGCGACTGTCTCGCCGACCTCGGGCGTGCGGCCGCGCGCGTTCATCATGGTCATGAGGCGATTGTCCCACGGCGTGCGCGGCCCACGACGCGATCGCGCTCTGGGCGAACGGCGCGGGGCGCGCGACGGGACCGGAGCGGATCCGCGGCTCACGCCGTTACGCTGGCCTGGTGAGCACGCAGAGGGTTTTCGTCGGGCGCCTGGCCGGGTGCCCCGTCTTCGACCCGGCGGGCGACCGCCTGGGCAAGGTCCGCGACGTCGTGGTCGTCTATCGCAGCGCCGGCGCGCCGCGCGTGATCGGCCTCGTCCTCGAGATCCCGGGCCGCAGACAGGTCTTCGTCTCGATCGGCCGCGTGACGTCGATCGCGCAGGGCCAGGTCATCACGACGGGGCTCATCAACGTGCGTCGCTTCCAGCCGCGGGCCGACGAACGGCGCATCATGGCCGAGATCATCGGCAGGCGGGTCGAGCTCCGCTCCGGCGAGGGATCCGCCACGATCGAGGACGTCGGAATCGAGCCGAGCCGCATCGGCGAGTGGTCCGTCTCCCAGCTCTTCCTGCGGCGGCCCCGCACGAGCGGATCCCCGTTCTCCAAGGGCCCGACGACCTTCGCGCGGTGGGCCGAGGTGATCGAGCAGAAGGCTCCCGGCGAGGCACAGTCGGCCGAGCATCTCGCGCAGAGCTTCGCGGAGCTGCGCCCCGCGGACCTCGCCAACACGCTGCTCGACCTGCCGACCGAACGCATGATCGAGGTGGTCGCGGAACTCAGCGACGCGCGTCTCGCCGACGCCCTCGAGGAAATGCCCGAGGAGGAGCAGGTGCAGATCCTGGAGGCGATCGGCGACGAGCGCGCCGCCGACGTGCTCGACGCGATGGACCCCGACGATGCCGCGGACGTCCTGGCCGAGCTGAGCGACGAGCGCAGCGAGGAGCTCCTCCAGATGATGGAGCCGGACGAGGCGGACGATGTGCGCCTCATCCTGCGATACGGATCCGACACGGCCGGCGGTCTGATGACCACGGAGCCGCTGATCCTGCCCGCCGACGCGACGATCGCCGAGGCGTTGGCCCACATCCGCCGCCACGAGCTGCACCCCGCGCTGGCCGCGAGCGTCTACGTCACGCTCCCGCCCTACGAGACCCCGACGGGCCGCTACCTCGGCGCCGTACACTTCCAGCGCATGCTGCGCTACCCGCCGCACGAGCGCATCGGCGCGATCCTCGACGACTCGCTCGAGCCCGTGCAGGCCACGGCGCCGGCGGCCGAGGTCGCGCGGCGGCTCGCGAGCTACGACCTCGTCTCGATGCCGGTCGCCGACCCCGCGCACCGCCTGCTCGGCGCCGTCACCGTCGATGACATGCTCGACTTCCTCCTCCCCGACGACTGGCGTTCGCACGACGAGGACGATCCCCTCCCGGCGACCGCCACCGGCGCGATTCGAACGGAGCGTGCGTGATGGCCGCGCCGCAGGACCGCGGATTCGCGCGCGGGCGCCGGCCGGCGCTCGGCGACGACGCGCCGCGCACCAGCGATCGTTTCGGGCGCGCGACCGAGTGGGTCGCGCGGGCGATGGGAACGCCCTGGTTCCTCGTGATCCTCACGCTGTTCTGTGCGGCGTGGATGGCCTGGAACACGATCGCGCCGCTGGAGTGGCGATTCGACTCCGCCGCGATCGGGTTCACGGCGCTCACGCTGCTGCTGTCGTTGCAGGCGTCCTACGCCGCGCCCCTGATCCTCCTGGCGCAGAACCGCCAGGACGACCGTGACCGGGTGGCCCTGGAACAGGACCGCCAGCGCGCCGAGCGCAACCTCGCCGACACGGAGTATCTCGCCCGCGAGATCGCGTCGGTGCGCCTCACGCTGGAGGCGCTCGAGAAGACGCTCCGCGAGCTCGACGCGCCGCATCGCCGCAGGAAGGACGACGCGTGACGGACTCTCCCCTCGCCGACCGCGTCCGCGCGGCCGTCGGCCGCGTCACGGATCCGGAGCTGCGCCGGCCGCTGTCCGAGCTCGACATGGTGCGCGGCGTGACCGCCGCCGGCGACGACGTGCGGGTCGAGATCGCGCTCACGATCGCGGGTTGCCCCGCCGCGGACCGGATCGAGCGGGACGTGCGCTCGGCCGCCGAGTCGGCGGCGCCCGGCGGATCCGTCACGATCGACGTCGGGGTTATGACGCCCGCCGAGCGCAAGGCGCTCACGGACCGCCTGAAGGGCCCGGGGCGCCGCAACCCCTTCGGCGAGGGCACGCTCACCCGTGTGATCGCGGTCACGAGCGGCAAGGGCGGCGTCGGCAAGTCCACGGTCACGGCGAACCTCGCGGTGGCGCTGGCCCGCCTCGGGCTGAAGGTCGGCCTGGTCGACGCCGACGTACACGGGTTCTCGATCCCACAGCTCCTCGGCCTCGTCCGGGACGGCGAGGCGCCCTCCCCCACCCAGGTCGGCGACATGATCCTGCCGCCCGTCGCGCACGACGTGAAGACGATCTCGATCGGCATGTTCCTGAAGCAGTCGGACGGATCCTCCCCGGGCGCCGTGATGTGGCGCGGGCCCATGCTGCATCGCACGCTCGAGCAGTTCCTCACCGACGTCTATTTCGGCGACCTGGACGTCCTGCTCCTCGACATGCCGCCGGGGACCGGCGACATCGCCATCTCGGCCGGGCATCTCCTCCCGGGCGCCGAGGTCCTCGTCGTCACCACGCCCCAGGCGGCGGCCAGCGACGTCGCGATCCGCTCGGGCCTCGTCGCGCGCCAGGTCGGACAGCGCGTCGTCGGGGTCGTCGAGAACATGGCGGCCATGCCGCTCCCGGACGGAACGACGCTCGACCTGTTCGGGTCCGGCGGCGGCGGCGAGGTCGCGCGCGCTCTCTCCGAGGGCGTGGAGGAGGCCGTCAAGGTCCTCGCCTCCATCCCCCTCAGCCCCGCCCTGCGTGAGGCCGGCGACGCCGGGGAGCCCGTCGTCGTGTCGCACCCGGACGACGCCGCGGCGCGAGCGATCGAGTCGCTCGCGGCGCGCATCGCGTCGGGGGGCCGCCGGCTCGCGGGGCGAAAGCTGCCCGTCGCGACCGCCTGAGGGCGCTGCGGTCAGGTCGCCTCGTCGTCGAACGGCGGGGGCTCCTCGGAAGAGAACACCGTCGCCACGAGCGGGTCGGTCCGCGGGGGCGCGATGACGGCGGCGGGACGCGCGGACGCGGGCGCGTCGTCCTCCAGGAGCGCCTCGCGAATGATCCGGCGCGGGTCGTATTGCCGCGGATCGAGCTTTTGCCAGTCGACTTCGGAGAAGTCCTCGCCCATCTCGCTCTCGACGCGGGTACGCGCGCTCTGGACGTATTCCTTCGTGCGGCGCACGGCGCGCGCCAGCCACTCCGCGGCCTGCGGGAGGCGCTCGGGTCCGATCACGATCGCGGCGATGACCGCGATGATAATGATCTTTTCGATCGCGAACCCGTTGAACATGCCCTCCAGATTACTGCCCCCGCCCGGCGCGGCCTGTGAGCGACGTTTCCCCGCAGCGTCCTAGGCTGGGGATCATGAATGACAGCGCCATCGCCCGATTCGTCCGCGAGGCCGTCATCGAGCCCGACCACATCGCCCGCGCGCGTCAGCACGCGCTCGAGCTGGGCGCGGCTCCTGTCAGCCCCGCCGTCGGCGCGCAGTGCGCCGTGATCGCCGCGGCCTCGGGCGCGTCCGCGATCATCGAGGTCGGCACGGGCGCCGGCGTGTCCGGGCTCTGGCTGCTGCACGGCGCGCCGAGCGCCGTGCTCACCACGATCGACAAGGAGCCCGAGCACCTCGCCGCGGCTCGCGATGCGTTCTCGTTCGCGGGCGTGCCCGCGGCTCGGGCGCGGACGATCTCGGGGCGATCGGCCGACGTGCTCCCCCGCATGAACGAAGGCGCATACGACATCGTGCTCGTCGACGGCGATCCCGCCACCGTCATGGACGACGTCGCGCACGCGCTCCGGCTGGCGCGGGCCGGCGGCACCGTCCTCGTGCCGCGCGCGCTCGCGGGCGGCCGGGTCGCGGATCCGGTGGCGCGCGATGCGCACACGGCCGACATGCGCGCCCTCATCGCGGAGACGCTCGGCGCGACCGGCGTCATTGCCGCGCTCTCGCCCGCCGCAGAGGGTCTGTTGCAGATCACCACCACGACCGAGACGCGTCTCGCCCGCTGACGGGCGCACAAAAGGGCCGGATCCTCGAGCAGAGGATCCGGCCCTTTCCCAGTGCGAAACAGCTCAGGCTGCGTCCACGGCGGCGCCCAGCACGCTGTGGAGCTCCTTCGCCTCCTCGTCGTTGACGGAGACGACGAGACGCCCCCCGCCCTCGAGCGGAACGCGGACGATGATGAGGCGCCCCTCCTTGACGGCCTCCATGGGCCCGTCTCCGGTGCGCGGCTTCATAGCAGCCATTGGTGGCTCCCCTTCCGTAAGTGGTCTCCCCCATCTTATCGTTCGCTGGCCGTGCCCCCGCGCGCCTGCGGGCGCCGTGTCCGGCTGGCGCGGCCGCGCATCAGGGGACGAGGTAGAACGTATTCCCCCACCCGTACATGGCGTGGATCCACCAGAATTGCGCCGCGAGGCCGGCGCACAGCGCCGCGACGCGACCCGCGCGCGGGAGCGCGGCGGGCAGCACCGCGAGCGGCGCGAGCGGGAGGAGCAGGCGGATGACGCTCGATTGCGGGAAGAGGACGAGCACGAGGTACAGGGCGTAGCTGGCGCACCACAGGCGCGCCTCCGGCCCCAGCGCGCGAGCGGGCGGGAGGAAGAGCGCGATGGCGGTCGCGGCGGCGACGGCGATCGCGAGGCCCAGGAGGAGCCAGGCGGGCACGCCCCACAGGCCCGCCCAGATCGGGGCGGCCTGCGCCCACCCCTCGCCGGGCACGAACCCGGACGCCTCCGCGCCGACCCAGCCCCGGCGCCACGCGAGCTCGGTGTCGAAGTACGCGGATCCGCTGCCCGTCGCCAGCGCGGCCACGAGCGGCCACGCGAATCCGGCGGCCGTCCCGATCGCGCCGAGCGCGAGGGTGTGCCCGACCTCCGCCGCGCGCAGGCGCCGACGACGCCGGATCGCGAACCGCCAGACGCCGTACGCGCCGAGCGTGAGCGCCAGCGCGAGCTCCCCGGGCCGCGTGAACGCCGCGGCGGGCACGAGCACATAGAGCGGGCCCCAGCGCCCCGCTCGGAGCGCCACGAGCGCCCAGACGATGAGCGCGAGGAAGAGGGACTCGGCGTAGGCCACCTGGAACAGGAAGCCGAGCGGGCCCGCCGCGACGAACGCCACGCCCCACGTCGCCCGCGTCGAGCCGACCGCGGGCGCGAACAAGTGGTACAGGCCCAGGCAGGCCGCGTAGCCCGCCACGAGCGCGACGAGGGCCGCCGCCACCGCCCACGCGTCCGCCACGGCCCACACGTCCTCGGAACCCCATCCGGCCCCCGGCACGAGGGCGGCAAGCGCCCGCGCGAGGGACGGAAAAACGGGCAGGAAGGCCCACGCGTTCTGCTGCACGACCCCGGCGTCGTCCACCGGCAGCGTCGCGGGATACCCGTTCAGCGCGATCTCCCGGTACCACGCGCCGTCCCACCCGACGATGTAGTCGAGGAGGGACGGGTCCGGGCCGTGGCGCCCGTTCGCCGGCGCGAGCGCCGCGCTCGCGAGCGCACACAGCGTCGTGACGACCCGCGCGGCCGCGTAGAGGAGGGCGATCCGGCCGGCGGCGGAGAGGGCCGCTAGGCGCGATCCGAGCCTCCGCGTCAGCGGGCGGTCAACCACGCCCTGAGGCCCCGCTCGACGGCGTCGATCTGAGCGACGGGCACGCGCTCCTCGTCGTGATGCGCGAGCTGCGCGTCTCCCGGCCCGTAGTTGACCGCGGGGATCCCGAGCTCGCTGAAGCGGGCGACGTCGGTCCAGCCGTACTTGGGCGTCGCCACGCCGCCGGTCGCCTCGACGAAGGCGCGGGCGAGCGGCGCGTCGAGCCCGGGGCGCGCCCCCGGCGACAGGTCGGTGATCTCGACCTCGAAGCCCTCGAACACGCGGCGCACGTAGGCGACCGCCTCCTCGCCGGAGGCGCTGGGCGCGAACCGATAGTTGACCTCGACCTCGCACGCGTCCGGGATGACGTTGCCGGCGACGCCGCCGGAGATCCGGACCGCGCTGAGGCCCTCGCGATAGGCGAGGCCCTCGACGTCGATCGTCCGCGCCGAATACGACTGGAGGCGCTCGAGGATGGCCGCCGCGTGATGGATGGCGTTCTCCCCCATCCACCAGCGCGCGCTGTGCGCGCGCATCCCCTCCGTGCGCACGACAGCGCGCAGCGTCCCGTTGCAGCCGCCCTCGACGGATCCGTTCGAGGGCTCGCCGAGGATGGCGAAGTCGCCCGCGAGGAGTTCGGGACGCTCGCGCGCGATGCGACCGAGGCCGTTGCGCACGGCCTCGACCTCCTCGAGGTCGTACCAGACCCACGTGATGTCGACCGCGGGGTCGGTCAGCTCCGCCGCCAGCCGCAGCTGAACCGCGACGCCCGCCTTCATGTCGACCGTGCCGCGGCCCCAGATGACGTCGTCCCCGTCCTCCTGGATGAGGCGCGTGGGCACGTTGTCGTGGATCGGCACGGTGTCGATGTGCCCGGCGATCACGACCCGCCGCTCGCGTCCGAGGCGCGTGCGCGCGATGATCGCGTTGCCGTCGCGCACGACGTCGAGGTGCGCCAGGGGCCGCACGGCGGCCTCGATGAGACCCGCGAGCTCGGCTTCTTCGCCCGACACGCTCGGGACGTCGCAGAGGGCACGGGTGATGTCGGCGGAGCTGGCGGTGAGGTCGAGCATGCCCCCAGCCTAGGCGGCGCGCGGCGGACGGCTCGACCTCGGTAGCCTGGGGGCATGACTGACACGCGCTGGGCCTCCGGCGTCGGACTCGCGACCGCGGCGTCCGACGGCACGATCCTCGACACCTGGTTCCCCTCCCCCGCCCTGTCGCGCCTGAGCGAGATCGACGTGCCCGCCGCGCGCGCGGCGCTCGAGTCCGCCACCGGCAGCGACGCCCGCCGCGACGTGACGATGTCGATCGTCGAGGTCGAGATCGACCTCGACGCGGCCGTCGCGTCGACGCCCGACGCGTACCTCCGACTGCACGTGCTCTCGCACCTGCTCGTCGAGCCCAACGCCCTCAGCCTGGACGGCCTGTTCGCGCACCTCCCGAACGTCGCGTGGACGTCCGCCGGCCCGGCGGACGCCGCCGTCGCGGCCTCCCGCCTCGCGTCGCTCCGACGCGAGGGGCTCCAGGTCTACGCGGTCGACCGCTTCCCGCGCCTGACCGACTACGTCCTCCCCGAGGGCGTGCGCATCGCCGACGCGTCGCGCGTGCGTCTCGGCGCGCACCTCGCGCCCGGCACGGTCGTCATGCACGAGGGCTTCGTGAACTTCAACGCCGGCACGCTCGGCGCGTCCATGGTCGAGGGCCGGATCTCCCAGGGCGTCGTCGTGGGGAACGGATCCGACATCGGCGGCGGGGCCTCGATCATGGGCACGCTGTCGGGCGGCGGCGCGCACCGCGTGCGCATCGGGGAGCGCACCCTCCTCGGCGCGAACGCGGGCATCGGTATCTCCCTGGGCGACGACTGCGTGGTCGAGGCCGGCCTCTACGTGACCGCCGGCACGAAGGTCGTCCTCGCCGACGCGCCGCGTACGGCCGACGGCGCGCCGCAGGTGGTCAAGGGCGCCGAGCTGTCGGGCGCGAGCGGCGTACTGTTCATCCGCAACTCCGTGTCGGGCGCGATCGAGGCGCGGCGCCGGAGCGGCGTGGGCGTGACGCTCAACGAGACGCTGCACGCGTAACGCCCCGACCCGCACAAGGCGGCGGCCGCCCCCCTCACAGGGAGCGGCCGCCGTTTCGCGCCGGGCTCAGGCGCCCGGGTAGCGGCGCTCCGGAGAGCCGATGTAGAGCTGCTGCGGGCGGCCGATCTTCGACTGGCGGTCGAGGTTCTGCTCGCGCCACTGCGCGAGCCAGCCGGGCAGGCGACCGATCGCGAACAGCACGGTGAACACGCGCGTCGGGAAGCCCATCGCCTTGTAGATCACCCCGGTGTAGAAGTCGACGTTGGGGTACAGGTTTCGCGACCGGAAGTAGTCGTCGTTGAGCGCGATCTCCTCGAGCTCCTTGGCCATGTCGAGCAGCGGGTCGCTCACGCCGAGGGAGGCGAGAACCTCGTCGGCCGACTGCTTCACGATCGTCGCGCGCGGGTCGTAGTTCTTGTAGACGCGGTGGCCGAAGCCCATGAGCTTGACCCCTTCCTCCTTGTTCTTGACCCGCTCGACGAAGCGCGCCACACCCTCGCCAGAGTCGCGAATCTGCGCGAGCATCTTGAGCACGGCCTCGTTTGCGCCGCCGTGCAGGGGGCCCGAGAGGGCCTGGATGCCCGCGGAGATGGAGGCGAACTGATCGGCGCCCGTGGATCCGACCAGGCGCACCGTCGACGTCGACGCGTTCTGCTCGTGGTCCTCGTGCAGGATGAGGAGGCGCTCGAGCGCGCGGGCCATGACGGGGTTGACCTCGTACGGCTCGCTCATGACGCCGAAGTTCAGGCGAAGGAAGTTCTCGACGTACCCGAGCGAATTGTCGGGGTACAGGAACGCCTGGCCGCTCGAGGTCTTGTGCGCGTACGCCGCGATGACGGGGAGCTTCGCGAGCAGGCGGATGATGTTCATCTCCACGTGCTCGGGATTGTTCGGATCCGACTGCGACTCGTAATAGGTCGACAGGGCCGAGGTCGCGGACGACAGCACCGCCATCGGGTGCGCGCCCGACGGGAGCGCCGAGAAGAAGCGCTTGAGGTCCTCGTGCAGGAGCGTGTGGTGCCGGATCTTGTCGTCGAACTCCGCGAGCTGATCCGCGGTCGGCAGCTCACCGTAGATCAGCAGCCAGGCGACCTCGAGGAACGTCGCGTTCTCCGCGAGCTGATCAATCGGGTAGCCGCGGTAGCGGAGGATCCCCGCCTCGCCGTCGATGTAGGTGATGTCCGACTTCGTCGAGGCGGTGTTCACGAATCCGTAGTCGAGGGCCGTGTAGCCCGTCTGCTTCGACAGCGTCGAGACGTCGATCGCGGGCTTGCCGTCGACCGCCGGAAGGACGGGAAATTCAGCGGTCTTGTCACCGACGGTCAGCGTGGCCTTTTCGGGCAGGTGTCCCGCGTCGCTCACGGCGCCTCCTCGCGTTTTGTGCTTTGTATTCGAAACCTACGGGACGTCCTGCGGGTTCCGCGGCACGTCCCGCCATAGCCTATCGGCCCGCGGCGGCAACTGTGAAAATCGGCAATCTTCCCGCGGCTGGCGCTGTGGGATCCGCCAGGCGCTACGACCGGACGGCGCGCAGGCGTTCCGCCGCGGCGCGCACCCTGTCGTCCGGCGCCGTGAGGGAGACGCGCACGTGCTGCGGGAAGAACTCGCCGTAGAAGACGCCGGGGCCCACGAGGATCCCCAGGTCGGCCAGGCGCGCCATGGAGTCCCAGGCGTCCCGGCCCTCGGTAACCCAGAGGTACAGGCCCGCCTCGCTCGCGTCAACGCGGAAGCCCGCCGCCTCCAGAGCCGGTCGCAACACGTCGCGCCGGGCGCGGTAGACCGCCTTCTGCGCCGCGACGTGCGCGTCGTCGCCGAGCGCGACCGCCATCGCGTGCTGCACGGGCGCCGGCGGCATGAGGCCGAGGTGCTTGCGGTTTTTCAGGAGCCCCGCCACGATGCGGGAGCACCCGGCGACGAACGCGGCGCGGTAGCCCGCGAGGTTCGACTGCTTACTCAGCGAGTACACGCTGAGGAGGTTCGCGCGCGAGGCGCCCGCGACCCGAGGATCCAGCACGCTCGGGATCCGCTCCGCGTCCCACGGCGCGTCCCACCCGAGCTCCGCGTAGCACTCGTCGCTCGCGAGCACGGCGCCCAGCTCGCGCGCGCGCTCGACCGCGGCGGCGAGCGACGGAACGTCCCACACCCGCCCGTCGGGGTTGCCGGGCGAGTTGATCCAGACGAGCTTCGTGCGCGCGGGCCACGCGGCCGGGTCGTCCTCGGCGACGGCCGTCGCGCCCGCGACCTGCGCGCCGACCGCGTACGTCGGGTACGCCGCGCGGGGGTGCACGACGATGTCGCCCTCGCCCAGGCCCAGGAGGGTCGGCAGCAGCGCGACGAGCTCCTTCGACCCGATGGTCGGCAGGACGTTGTCGCGGGTGAGGCCCGGCACATCGCGACGCCGCGCATACCACGACACGATCGCGTCGCGCAGCTCGGCGGATCCCATCGTCGCGGGGTACGCGTGCGCGTCCGTGGCCTCGACCAACGCGTCGCGGATGATGCGGGGCGTCGGGTCGACGGGGGAACCGATCGACAGATCGCACAGCCCGCCGGGATGCGCCGCGGCGCTCGCGCGGAACGGCTCGACGGCGTCCCAGGGGTAGTCGTCGAGGTCGTTGATCGACACCGGCTACTCGCCCTGGGGAGGAAGCGCCGCGATGACCGGGTGGTCCTTCGCGATCACGCCCACCTTGGCGGCGCCGCCCGGCGATCCCACGTCCTCGAAGAACTCGACGTTCGCCTTGTAGTAGTCCTGCCACTCGTCGGGCAGGTCGTCCTCGTAGTAGATCGCCTCGACGGGGCACACGGGCTCGCAGGCGCCGCAGTCGACGCACTCGTCGGGGTGGATATAGAGGCTGCGCTCGCCCTCGTAGATGCAGTCGACCGGACACTCATCGATGCAGGCGCGGTCTTTGACGTCCACGCACGGAAGGGCGATCACGTAAGTCACGTCGACGATTCTACGCGTCGGATGGCCCGCGCGCCCCGAAGGCACGCCTTACTGTGACGCCGTGTGACCCTCGACCCACGCGCGCGGGATCCGCGGCCACGCGACGACGGCGAGGACGATCCCCGCAAGCGCCACCGACCACACGACGCCGAACGGGAACTCCCCCTCGGCCGCCTGCGGGACGACGACGGATCCGCCGGGCCCCTCCCCCGAGTACACCGTGAGCGCGGCGAGCATGCCGAGGCCCGCGGCGAGCACGGCGCCACGGTCCACGACGAGGAGCCGGATCGCCACGAGCAGGGCCAGGCAGCCCGCGCCCCCCGCGATCAACCCGATCGGCAGCCGCCCCCACGCGACCACGGGGTGTGAGATCGTGCCCGCCACGCCGAAAACCGCGCCCGCGACGGCGGCGAGGAGCCAGGACACCAGGCGAGAGGGGATCGGGGCGCGCATGGGCCCAGAATACGCCGAGGGCCCCGGGAAACCCCGGGGCCCTCGGAACGCGCGGATTAGTTCTGGCGCTTCAGGCGTGCGGTCGCGCGGCTGCGCTCCGTCTGGTCGAGGATGACCTTACGGATCCGGACCATCTCGGGCGTGACCTCGACGCACTCGTCCTCGGCCGCGAACTCGAGCGACTCCTCGAGCGACAGGATGCGCGGCGGCGTCATGGACTCGAAGGAATCGGCGGTCGCCGAACGCATGTTCGTGAGCTTCTTCTCCTTCGTGATGTTCACGTCCATGTCGTCGGCGCGCGAGTTCTCGCCGATGACCATGCCCTCGTAGACCTCCTCCGTCGGCCGGACGAAGAAGGACATGCGCTCCTGCAGCGCGATCATCGCGAACGGCGTCACGACGCCCGCGCGGTCAGCGACGATCGAGCCCTGCGCGCGGGCCTCGATCTGGCCCGCCCACGGGCCGTAGCCGTGCGAGAGCGCGTTCGCGATGCCCGTGCCGCGGGTGGTGGAGAGGAACACCGTGCGGAACCCGATGAGGCCGCGGGAGGGCACGACGAACTCCATGCGGATCCAGCCCGTGCCGTGGTTCGTCATGGTCTCCATGCGGCCCTTGCGCGCCGCGAGGAGCTGGGTGATCGCGCCGAGGTACTCCTCGGGGACGTCGATCGTCAGGTGCTCGAACGGCTCCTGCACCTTGCCGTCCTCGTCCTTGCGCGTGACGACCTGGGGCTTGCCGACCGTGAGCTCGAAGCCCTCGCGGCGCATGTTCTCGACGAGGATCGCGAGCTGCAGCTCGCCGCGGCCCTGCACCTCCCACGCGTCGGGCTTGCCGATGTCCTTCACGCGGATCGACATGTTGCCGATCAGCTCGCGGTCGAGGCGATCCTTCACCATGCGCGCTGTGAGCTTGTGGCCCTTCACCTTGCCAACCAGCGGCGAGGTGTTCGTCCCGATCGTCATCGAGATCGAGGGCTCGTCGACCGTGATCGCCGGCAGCGGGCGCACGTCCTCCGGGTCGGCGATGGTCTCGCCGATCATGATGTCCTCGAAGCCCGCGATGGCCGCGATATCGCCGGGGCCCGCCTTCTCGGCGGGGAAGCGCTCGAGCGCCTTGGTCATCATGAGCTCGGTGATGCGGGCCGACTGCTGCGTGCCGTCGCTGCGCACCCAGGCCACGGTCTGACCCTTCTTGAGTTCGCCCGAGAACACGCGCAGGAGCGCGATGCGGCCGAGGAACGGGGACGAGTCGAGGTTCGTCACCCACGCCTGCAGCGGCGCGTCGTCGTCGTAGGTCGGGGCGGGGACGTGCTCGAGGATCGCCTCGAACAGCGGCTCCAGGTCCTCGCCGTCGGGCAGGGTGCCGTCGGCGGGGCGGGTGCGCGAGGCCACACCCGCGCGGCCCGAGGCGTAGACGACGGGGACGTCAAGCAGCGCGTCGACGTCGAGGTCGGGAACGTCGTCGGCGAGGTCGCCCGCGAGGCCGAGGAGCAGGTCCTGCGCCTCCGACTCGACCTCCTCGATGCGCGAGTCGGGCCGGTCCGTCTTGTTGATGAGGAGGATCACGGGGAGCTTCGCCTCGAGCGCCTTGCGGAGCACGAAGCGGGTCTGCGGGAGGGGACCTTCCGACGCGTCGACGAGGAGGACGACGCCGTGGACCATCGAGAGGCCGCGCTCGACCTCGCCGCCGAAGTCCGCGTGCCCCGGGGTGTCGATCACGTTGATCGTGATGGGCTCGTCGGTGTGCGCGCCGTTGTAGGAGATCGCCGTGTTCTTGGCGAGGATTGTGATCCCCTTCTCCTTCTCGAGGTCGTTCGAGTCCATGGCGCGCTCGTCGACGTGCTCGTGGTCTCCGAACGATCCGGTCTGTCGCAGCATGGCGTCGACGAGGGTCGTCTTGCCGTGGTCGACGTGCGCGACGATCGCGACGTTGCGGAGGTCGGAACGGTGGACAAGCGCCATGAAGGGGTCCTTCGAGGTAGGGAATCACCCCGAAACCGGGGCACCCCATCCTATCGCGCGCGCCTGTGCGCTCCCACCACGGGCCGTCAGGCGGCACCGGGGACGACGAAGCCGCCCGTCACGCCCAGCGAGAACGCGATCCACACGAGGATGACCGCGCCGGCGGCGACGGCCGGCCAGTCCCACCCGCGCCGCACGTCCGCCGGCTCGCCCTCCGCCTGCGCGTGCAGCTGCTCGAGGGACTCCACCTGCAGCTCCGCCGGATCCACGTCCTGGCGCTTCAGCGAGCGGTGCATGCGCCGGGACGCACCTCCCCACGCCGTCACCGTGCCGCCGGAGCGCAGGGTGAGCTCGACGCTGTAGCGCAGGCGCAGGCTCCGGACGGCCGACCACGGCACGTCGACGATGCGGAGCACATTGTGGAAGCGCACGCCGCGCGTGTCGGCGACGATGCGGGGCGCCGTCTGAAAGATCCACACGAGCCAGACCACGCCCGCGAGCCACGGCGCGACGAGGAACGCGTCCCAGGCGGTGGCGCGGGCCGCCATGTCGGCCACGAGGAACACGCTCACGGCGGCCGCGAGGCCCAGCCACACCCACCCGAGCACAGAACGGAACACGACGGGGTAAGGCGAGGAGGGCATGGCGCCCAGCATACGAAACGCCGCTGGGCGCCCTCCCCGCAAGGAGGGCGCCCAGCGGCGCGTCCGGCTCGGCGTCAGGCGCCGAGCGCCAGGTCCCGGCCCGGGATCGCGTCGAGGAGGCGACGCGTGTACTCCTGCTCCGGCGACTCGAAGACCCGGTCGACCGAGCCCTGCTCGACGACGCGCCCCTTCTCCATGACGCACACCAGGTCGGCGGCGACGCGCACGACCGCGAGATCGTGCGTGATGAAGAGATAGGTCAGGTCGAGCTCCGACTGCAGGTCGGCCAGCAGCTGGAGGATCTGGTCCTGCACGAGCACATCCAGCGCCGAGACCGCCTCGTCGAGGACGACGATCGAGGGCTTGAGCGCGAGCGCGCGCGCGATCGCGATGCGCTGGCGCTGACCGCCCGACAGCTCGTTCGGGTACCGGTACGCGAGCTCCTGCGGGAGCGCGACCTGCTCGAGCAGCTCCTCGACGCGCGCCTTCTGCGACGCTCGGTCCCCCACGCCGTGCAGGCGCAGCGGCTCGGAGATCAGCGCGCCGATCGAGCGCAGCGGGTCCAGGGATCCGTACGGATCCTGGAAGACGGGTTGCATGCGCCCGCGCAGCGAGAACACGTCGGCGCGGCTCATCTCGGTCGTGTCCCGACCCTCGATGCGCACGGCGCCCGACGTCGGCTTCTCGAGTTGGAGCACCATCTTGGCGACCGTCGACTTGCCCGACCCCGACTCGCCCACGAGCGCGAGCGTCTTGCCCTTCGGGATCTGGAACGACACGTCGTCGACGGCGCGGAACGGCTCCGCGCGGAAGCCGCCCTTGCGGATCGAGAAGTCCTTCGTGAGGTTCTCGACCTCGACCACGGCCTTCTGCTCCGTGAGCGCCGTCGTGGAGGCGATGTCGCCCGACTCGACGACCCGCGTCTGGATCCGCGTCGAGGCGAGGCTCGGCGCGGCGGCCACGAGGCGCTGCGTGTACGGGTGCTGCGGATCCGCGAGAATCTCCCGGCTCGGCCCCGACTCCACGATGCGCCCGCGGTTCATCACGATGATCCGGTCGGCGCGGTCGGCCGCGAGGCCGAGGTCGTGCGTGATGAAGAGCACCGCGGTGCCCTTGTCGCGCGTGAGCGACGCCAGGTGATCGAGGATGACCCGCTGCACCGTCACGTCGAGCGCGCTTGTCGGCTCGTCGGCGATCAGGAGCTTCGGGTCGGCCGCGAGGCCGATGCCGATCAGCGCGCGCTGGCGCATGCCGCCCGAGAACTGGTGCGGGAACTGGTGCATGCGGCGCCCCGCGTCGGCGAGGCCCGCGTTCTGGAGCACCTCCACCGCGAGCTTCTCCACGTCCTTGCGGCCGGAGGCGAGCCCGTTCGCGCGGATCGTCTCCTTCACCTGGAAGCCGATCGACCACACGGGGTTGAGGTTCGACATCGGGTCCTGCGGGACGTAGCCGATCTCCCGGCCTCGGATGTGCTCCATCTGGCGGCGTCCGAGGCCCGTCAGCTCGCGGCCGTCGAGCGACACGGATCCGCCCGTGACGGCGCCCGTGCCCGGGAGCAGGTCGATGATTGCGGTCGCCGTCGTCGATTTGCCGGATCCCGATTCGCCGACGATCGCGACCGTCTCGCCCGGGTAGATGTCGAGGTCCACGCCGTGCACGACCTCGCGCTGGTTCTTGCCGCGGCCGAACGCAATGCGCAGGTCGCGGACGGACAGAAGCGGCTCGCTCATCGCTCAGCCCTCGCCTTCGGATCCAGGGCGTCTCGGAAGACCTCGCCCAGCGTGATGAATGCCAAGACAGTGATGGTCAGCGCAAGCGACGGCCAGAACAGGGCCATCGGCGCGGTGCGGATCGAGGTCTGCGCCTGGCTGATGTCGGCGCCCCACGAGACCACCCCGCCGCCGAGGCCGACGCCGAGGAAGGACAGGACCGACTCGGCCACGATCGCATTGCCGAGGCTGATCGTCGCCACCACGATGACGGGCGCCATCGAGTTCGGGAGGACGTGCACGAGGAGCGTCTTGAAGCGGCTCATGCCGAGCGCGATCGACGCCATGACGTAGTCCGATTGCTTCACGCGCAGGATCTCGGCGCGCACGATGCGCGCCGTGGACGCCCACGAGAATCCGCCGATCGCGAAGGCGAGCGTCAGCATGGTGCGCTGATCCGCCGGCATCACGGTCATCACGACGATCGCCGCAATGATGTAGGGAATCGTGAAGAAGATGTCGCCGACGCGCGACAGGAGCGAGTCGAGGAACCCGCCGTAGAAGCCCGCGAACGCCCCCATCACGAGGCCGATGGTCGTGCCGATCAGGGTCGCAAGCAGGCCCACGACGACGGACGTGCGCGCCCCGTACGCGAGGCGCGACCAGATGTCGCACCCCTGGCGCGTAAAGCCGAGCGGGTGCCCGGCGGTCGGGTCGCCGTTGCTGTTCGCGAGAACGCAGGCGCCGCCCGACGGCTGGACGCTCGTGAACAGGCTCGGGAACGCCGCGACGATGACGATGATGACCGCCACGACGACGGAGACCCAGAACAGGGGCCGGCGGCGCATGTCACGCCACGCGTCGAGCCAGAGGTTGCTGCGCTTGTCCGACACGCGCACCTGGTCGACGACGACCTCTTCCGCGCCGGTCGGCGCCACGAAGTGAGAGTTACGAGACATAGCGGATCCTCGGGTCGAGCAGGCCGTAGAGCAGGTCGATCAACAGGTTGATCAGGACGTACACCACGACGAAGACGGTCACGAACGACACGATCGTCGGCGTCTCGTGCTTGAGGATCGCCTGATAGAGCGTGTTTCCGACGCCGGGGATGTTGAAGATTCCCTCGGTCACGGTCGCGCCCACCATGAGGATGCCGAACACGGTGGCCATGTCGGTGACCATGGGGATCAGCGAGTTGCGGAGCACGTGCACCGGGATCACGCGGCGGCGCGGGAGGCCCTTGCCGTACGCCGTGCGCACCCAGTCCTGCCCGAGGGTCTCGATGGTCGAGGCGCGCGTCAGGCGCATGCTCGTCGCGTACACGCCGACGGCAAGCGTCATGGCGGGGAGGAGCAGGCCCGCCCAGCCGTTGTTCGCGCCCACGGTCGGGCTGAACCAGCCAAGCTGGACACCGAAGATGAACTGCGCGCCAAAGCCGATGACGAACACGGGCACGGCGACGAAGATCAGCGCGATGACAAGCATGAGGTGGTCGAACCACGAGTTCTTCGCGAGCGCCGAGGCCAGGCCGATGATGATCGCGAGCGCGAACGCCATCACGACCGCCTCGACGGCGAGCCGGAGGGTCACGGGGAAGGTCCGCAGGAGCGTGTCGAGGACGGGCTGGCCGTCGAACCCGACACCGAAGTCGAGGCGGAAGATCCCCCCGAGGTAGTTCAGGTACTGCACGATGAACGGCTGGTCGAGCAGGTACCGCTCGCGCAGCTGTTCGAGCAGGGCGTCCGGCGGAACCTTGTCGCCGAACAGTGCCGCAATGGGGTCGCCGGGCATGGCGAACACCATGTAGTAGATCAACAGGGTGGCGCCCAGGAACACCGGGATCACCTGCAGGATCCGTCTGAGGATGTAGAAAGCCACCCTCATCCTCCCTTCGGGGATGGGTCAGGTTGTCGGGCGGCCTGATGCCGCCCGCGTGGCGACGCGGGGCCGGATCGCGGCCCCGTCACACCACAGGCCGCGGGGCGGTGACTGTCGTCACCGCCCCGCGGCTCACGAAAAGGCTCGGGTCAGCCCTTCGTGATGTTGTAGTACAGCGGAACCGAGTTCCAGCCAAACTCCACGTTGTCCACGGTGTCCGCCCAGCCGGCGGTCACGTTCGAGTACCACAGCGGCGTCGCGGGCAGGTCCTGGAGCAGGACGGCCTGCGCCTCCTCGTAGAGCTCGTTCGCCTCGGCGGGATCGGTGGCCGAGATGCCATCCGAGAGCAGCTGGTCGAACTCCTCCGAGGAGTAGTCACCGTCGTTCGAACCGGCGTTCGTGGCGTACAGCGGGCCGAGGAAGTTGTACAGGCCCGGGTAGTCCGCCTGCCATCCCGTGCGGAAGGCCGACTGGATCGTGCCGTTGGTTACGTCCTCGCGGAGGCCCGCGAAGTCCGGGTAGGGCTCGCCCACGGCGTCAATGCCGAGCGTGCCGGCGATCTGGTTGACCGTCGCGTCGACCCAGGCCTGGTGGCCGCCGTCCGCGTTGTAGGCGAGGGTGAAGGTGCCCTCGTACGGGCTGATGGCGTCGGCCTCGGCCCAGAGATCCTGAGCGGCCTCGGGGTCGTAGGACAGGACCTCTTCGCCCTCAAGCTCGTCGGTCCAGCCGTCGATGACGGGCGACGTGAAGTCGCTCGCGGGGGTGCGGGTGCCCTGGAAGATCACGTCCGTGATCTCCTCGCGGTCGATCGCCATCGAGATGGCCTGGCGACGCAGCTGGCCCTCCTCGCCCTGGAAGTGCTCGAGCCAGCCGGGGATCGTGAAGGACTGGAAGATGGCGGCCGGGTCGTTGACCCAGTTGTCGCCGAGCTCGTCCTGGTAGGTCTCGAAGGCCGAGTCCGGGATCGCGTCGATGACGTCGAGGTCGCCACCGAGGACGGCCGAGTACGCCGCGTCCTGCGTCGAGTAGAAGACGATCTGGAGGCCGTCGTTCTGCACCTCGCGCGGGCCGTCGTAGTCGGGGTTCGCCACGAGGTCAATCTGGACGTCGTGCTGCCAGGCGTCCTCGCCGTCGAGCATGTACGGGCCGTTGCCGACGGGGTTCTCGCCGAAGGCCTCCATGTCCTCGAACGCGACGTCGGGCAGCGGGTAGTAGGCCGAGTAGCCCAGGCGCTGCGCGAAGTCCGAGGCCGGCTTGTTCAGCGTGATCGTGAAGGTGTAGTCGTCGACCTGCTCCAGGCCCGACAGCTCCTCGACGTTCTCGTCCCAGCTGAAGCCCTCGATGTCCTCGAAGAAGTAGCTGGACAGCTGCGCGTTGTCGAGCGCGGCGCCGTAGTTCCAGGCGTTGATGAAGTTGTCGGCCGTGACCTCTTCGCCATCGGTGAACGTCAGGCCCTCGCGGATCTTGACGGTCAGCTGGGTCGGCGAGTCGACGGTGATCTCCTCGGCGACCTCGTTCTGCACCGCGCCGTCGGCCTGGTACGAGATCAGGCCAGCGAAGATGCTGTCGAGGATCTTGCCGCCGCCGACCTCGTTGGTGTTCGTCGGGATCAGCGGGTTCTGCGGCTCGTTGCCGTTCGCCGTGATGATGCCGCCTCCGGCCGCCTCACCGCCGCCGGTGTCGCCGCTGTCGCTCGAGCAGCCCGCCAGGGCGAGGCTGCCGACACCGACGAGCGCGAGGCCCGAGAGGGCGATCTTGTTGCGCTTCACGTGTGCTCCTAGTAGAAGGGTTGAATACCGCCCGCGGGGTCATGCTGTGACATGCGGGCTGCGCGGTTGACTTTAGGCGCTGGTTCGGATTGCTCCAAATCATTCTCCGAACCGTTACACAGGCTTTATTCAGACCCGCGGATGCTTGGCAGATTGCTCCAAGGTTGCTGGGAAGGCGTCCGATTCGACCCTCATGCTTCCGTGACAACCTATTGATGTGACCACTTCGCTCTCGCGCACCCGGATCCGCTGGGAGATCGGGATCGTGCTCGCGCTCTCGCTCGGGCAGTCGGCGCTCTACTCCGTGCTCTCGTTCGTGCGGTCAGCGACGGCGGGGGTGGCGCTCTCGGAGCAGGCGACCGCCCTGAATCCCGAGCGCGCCGACCAGGCGCTGTGGGACGCGGTGTACCGCGTGTGTGACGTCCTCTTTGACCTCTGCCTCGTCGCGCTCGTCGTCTACCTCCTCTGGGAGCCCGGCCGGAGCGCGCTTCGCCGGATCGGCCTCGACGTCTCGCGCGTCGGGCGCGACGCGGCCGTCGCGATCCTGCTACTGGCGGCGATCGGCATCCCGGGCCTGGCGCTCTACGCCGCGAGCCGGCTCGCGGGGCTCACGCTCGAGGTGCAGGCCGGATCCCTCGACGCGGCGTGGTGGACGATCCCCCTCCTCGTGCTCTCGGCCGCGCGCGCGGGGCTCCTCGAGGAGGTCATCCTCAACGGATATCTCGGCGAGCGCCTCGACGAGCTCGGCTGGCGCGCGTGGCGGATCCTCGCCGCGATCGCGCTCTTGCGCGGCCTCTACCACCTCTATCAGGGCCCGGCAATGGCGGTCGGAAACGTCGCCATGGGGCTCGTGTTCGGAGGGGTGTACCTCCGGTGGCGCCGCGTCATGCCGCTCGTCATCGCTCACACCCTCCTCGACACGTTCGCCTTCGTCGGCTACCCCCTCGCGGCGCCCTACCTCCCCTAGCTATGTCCGCATTTCTCCGGCAATTCTTGCCCTCAGGGGCGTAGACATACCGGAGAAATGTGGACTTGCCCGGGCGGCGGCCTCGTTCACAGGACGCCTTGTGGATCCGATCGTCCCCATCGGCGGCCTCGGCGACCGCGCAACCTGCCCAGGGCGGGCAGGGTGAGCGCATGACGCTCGCCCCGACGCTCGCCCGGCTTCGCCCCAGCCCCGTTTCGCTGTTCTCCCGGGCGCTGCTCGGGCCGTCGTTCGACCACGCGGTGCGCGGCCGGGCGCTCGCACGCGTCGAGCCGGGGGTCTACGCCGATGCCGCGGAGTGGGACCCACTCCCGCCCTGGGGTCGGTACCTCGCGCGCGTGCACGCCGTGGCTGCGCGCCGACCCCAGGCGGTCTTCGCCCTCGATTCCGCGTGCGCGCTGCACAGTCTCCCGGTTCTCGGGCACCCGCCGCACGTGCACATCCTCGCCGATGCGCGCGGACGCGCGCGGATCACGGGATCCGTGCAGACGCACTTCCGCACGGACGCCCTCCTCGCCGTGTCGGAGGACGAGGTCCGCGCATCTCGACCTCGACCGGTTCGTAGCCGAGAGCGTCGTAGAACCCGAGCACGCCCGCGTTGTCCCGGCGCACCATCAGCTGCACCTTGGGGCAGCCGAGTGCCGTGAGCCGTCGCTCCGCCTCCGCCACGAGCGCCACCCCGATGCCCTCGCCGCGACACGCAGGATCCGTCGCGAGATACGACAGCCACCCGCGGTGCCCGTCGTAGCCAGCCATGACGGATCCCACCACCGCACCGCCCGCATCCGCCACGAGCAGGAGGTCGGGCCACACCGAGCGCGCCCGGGCGATGTCGGCCCGCGGATCGTTCCACGGACGCGTGAGCGCAGCGGCCTCCCACAGCGCGACGACCGCGTCCTCGTCGCCGGAAGCGAAGGAGCGGATCCGGACCGTCACCGCGCCCGCTCCACGCGCGCCTCGAGCCCCCGCCGCACCGCGGGCCACTCCCCCGCGAGGATCGAAAACACGACGGTGTCGCGCACGTGTCCGTCGGGCATGATGCGGTGGCTGCGCAGCACGCCGTCCTGCTTCGCGCCGAGCCGGGCGATGGCCTGGCGCGAGGGGTGGTTGTGCCAGTGCGTGCAGAACTGGACCGCGATGCATCCGAGCTCGTCGAATGCGCGCTCGAGGAGCAGGAGCTTCGCCGCGGGGTTGATACCGGTGCCCTGGGCCGACGGCCGCAACCAGGTGTATCCGATTTCCAGCCGCCGGTTGGGTTCGTCGAGGGAGCAGAACGAGGTCATGCCGACCGCGGTGCCGGAGGACGGGTCGACGATCGCCCACGGCGCCATCTCGCCCGCCCGCTGCCGGGCGAGGCGACGTTCGATCTCCGCCGCGACGTCGTCCGGCGCCGGGATCGAGGTGAACCACAGCCGCCACACGTCGCCGTCGGCCGACGCCACGCGCAGATCCGCGGCATGCTCCGGCGCGAGCGGCTCGAGCCGGGCACGGGCGTTTTCCAGGAGCGGCGCGTTCTCGAAGACCATCCGCATAACCTATCGTCATGGGCACACCGGAATTCGTCCTCGACCTGCGCGCAAAAATCGGGCACGATCCCCTCTGGCTGGCGGGCGTCACCGCCGTCGTGGTCCGCGACGGCGACGTGCTGCTCGTCGAGCGCGCGGACAACGGCCGCGTGACGCCCGTGACCGGCATCATCGACCCGGGCGAGGATCCGATGACCGCGGGCATCCGCGAGGTGAGCGAGGAGGCGGGCATCACCGCGAAGCCCGAGGCGCTCGTGTGGGTGCACGCGCTGCCGCCCATGACCTACCCGAACGGGGATCAGTCGCAGTACCTCGACATCGTCGTCCGGTGTCGCGCGGACGGAGGCGATCCGCACCCCGCGGACGGCGAGAACACACGGGCGTGGTGGTGCCCCGTCTCGGAGCTCGACGCGGCCGGCCTGGACCCGGACATGCGCGAGCGGATCCGCGTCGCGCTCGAGCACGAGGGATCCGCGAGGTTCACCGCGTGATCGATCACGAGGCGCGGCGGATCCACGTGAGCGCCGTCGTCTTGCGGCACCCCGACGACGGCCGGATCCTCACCGTCCGCAAGCGCGGCACGAACATGTTCATGCAGCCGGGCGGCAAGCCCGAGCCGGGTGAGACCGCCATAGACGCGGCCGTGCGCGAGATCCGCGAGGAGCTCGGCGTGGCGCTCGATCCGACGGCCATGCGCCTGCTCGGCGTGTTCGAGGCGCCCGCCGCGAACGAGGGCGGATACGCCGTGCGGGGAACGGTGTTCACGCATCCTCCCGTGGAGGTGCGCGCGCCCGCCGCGGAGATCGAGGAACTGCGGTGGGTGGATCCGGACGAGGCGCTCTCGGACGACCTCGCGCCGCTCATGGTCACGCGGATCCTGCCGGCCCTCCGTGCCGCGGCCGCCTAAGTCCACAATTCTCCGACATGTCTCCGCCTCAGGGGGCAAGAGTCGTCGGAGAATTGTGGACTTAGGGTTAGGCGAATGCCTCGATGGGCGGGCAGGCGCAGACGAGGTTGCGGTCGCCGTAGGCCTGGTCGATGCGGCGCACGGGGGGCCAGTATTTGCCGGTGGGGCCCGCCGGGAACGCCGCGAGCTCGCGCGGGTAGGCGTGCGGCCAGTCGCTCGCCGCGACGGACTCCGCCGTGTGGGGCGCGCCGACGAGCGGGTTGTCGTCCGCGGGCCACTCCCCCGCCGCCACGCGCGCGGCCTCGTCCGCGATCCGGATCATGGCGTCGCAGAACCGGTCGAGCTCGCCCAGGTCCTCCGACTCGGTCGGCTCGACCATGAGCGTGCCCGCGACGGGGAACGACATCGTCGGCGAGTGGAACCCGTAGTCGACGAGGCGCTTGGCCACGTCGTCCACCGTGATGCCCGTCTCCTCGCGGAGCGGGCGGAGATCGACGATGCACTCGTGCGCCACGCGACCGTCGTCGCCCGTGTAGAGGATCGGGAAGCGGTCCGACAGGCGCGCCGCGACGTAGTTCGCCGCGAGCACGGCGGACGCGGTCGACTCCGCGAGGCCCTCCCGGCCCAGCATCCGGATGTACACCCACGTGATCGGCAGGATGCTCGACGACCCGTAGGGCGCGGCCGACACGGGGCCGATGCCCTCGCGGTGCTCCTGCGCCATCGCGTGCGACGGCAGGAACGGCGCGAGGTGCGCCTTCGCCGCGACGGGCCCGACGCCGGGGCCGCCGCCGCCGTGCGGGATGGCGAACGTCTTGTGCAGGTTGAGGTGCGAGACGTCGCCGCCCAGGTCGCCGAAGCGCGCCTGCCCGACGAGAGCGTTGAGGTTCGCGCCGTCGATGTAGACCTGCCCGCCCGCGTCGTGGACGGCGGCGGTGACCTCGAGCACGTCGTGCTCGAACACCCCGTGCGTGGACGGGTACGTGATCATGAGCGCCGCGAGCGTGTCCGCGTGCGTGGCGATCTTCGCCCGCAGGTCCGCAAGGTCCACGTTCCCGCGCTCGTCGCACGCGACCACCACGACGCGCAGCCCCGCGAGCACGGCGCTCGCCGCGTTCGTGCCGTGCGCGGACGAGGGGATCAGGCACACGTCGCGCCCGCCGTCGCCGCGGGAATCGTGGAAACGGCGGATCGCGAGGAGCCCCGCGAGCTCGCCCTGCGAGCCCGCGTTCGGCTGCAGCGACGCTGCGTCGTACCCCGTCAGGTCGGCGAGCCACTCTTCGAGCTCGCGGATCATCTCGAGGTAGCCCGTCACGCGCTCGGCTGGCGCGAACGGGTGGATCCGGCTGAACTCGGGCCACGACGACGCCTGCATGGCCGCCGCGGGGTTGAGCTTCATCGTGCAGGACCCGAGGGGGATCATGCCGCGGTCGAGCGCGTAGTCCTTGTCGGCGAGGCGCTTGAGGTACCGCATCATGGCCGTCTCGGAGCGGTGCTCGCGGAAGACGGGGTGGGTCAGGTAGGCGTCGCGGCGCACGAGCGCGCCCGGCAGGGCGGATCCGCCCGCCTCGCCCAGCCGGGCCCCGAAGGCCGCCGCGACGGACGCGAGGTCGGCCGGCGTGGTCGCCTCGCCCACGGAGATCCCGACCGTGTCGGCGTCGACGAGGTGGAGCAGCACGCCGTCGGCGTCCGCCCGCCGGACGATCTCGGCGGCCCTTCCGGGCACGACCGCCCGCACCGTGTCGAAGAACTCCCCGTGCGCGAGCGCGACCCCGCCCGCGCGGAGCGACGCCGCCAGGCCGGCCGCGCGCGCGGCGATGTCCGTCGCGATGCCGCGGATCCCGTCCGGTCCGTGGTACACGGCGTACATCGAGGCCATCACGGCCAGGAGCACCTGCGCGGTGCAGATGTTGCTCGTCGCCTTCTCGCGGCGAATGTGCTGCTCGCGCGTCTGGAGGGCGAGGCGATAGGCCGGCTGGCCGTCGGCATCGCGGGACACGCCGACGAGGCGCCCCGGCAGCTGTCGCTCGAGCCCCTGGCGCACCGCCATGAAGCCCGCGTGGGGCCCGCCGAAGCCGAGCGGCACGCCGAAGCGCTGCGTGGATCCCACGACAATGTCCGCGCCCAGCGAGCCGGGCGAGGCGATGAGCGCGAGGGCCATGAGGTCCGCCGCGGCGACCGCCTGGGCGCCCCGGTCGTGCGCCGCCTGGATCACCGCGGACGGGTCCCAGACGCGGCCCGATGCGCCCGGGTACTGCACGAGCACACCGAAGAACGCCTCCGGCAGGTCCTCGCCGCCCGCGAGGTCGCGCTCGGCGAGCTCGATCCCGACGGCCGACGCGCGCGTCGCGAGCACGGCCTTGGTCTGGGGCAGCGCATCGACGTCCACGACGAACACGGGCGAGGCCTGTCCGCGCACGGCCCGCCGGGCGAGCAGCATCGCCTCGACCGCGCTCGTGGCCTCGTCGAGCATCGACGCGTTCGCCACCGGCACGCCCGCGAGGTCCGCGACCATGGTCTGGAAGTTCAGCAGGGCCTCGAGCCGCCCCTGGGAGATCTCGGGCTGGTACGGCGTGTAGGCGGTGTACCAGGACGGGTTCTCGAAGACGTTGCGCTGGATCACCGCCGGGGTGATCGTGTCGCTGTACCCGAGCCCGATCATGGGGCTCGCGACGCGGTTTTTCGCCGCGAGCGCGCGCAGCTCCGCGAGGGCCTGCGCCTCGCTCACGCCCTCCGTCGGGACGGCGCCCGCCGCGTCGACGGAGCGGATCGCCTCCGGAACGGCCGCGCGGAGGATGCCGAGCGCCGAGCTGCCCTCCGCGCCGATCGTGGCGGCCATGTGCTCCTGCGCGCCGATCGTGCCGACGTGGCGCTCGAGGAACGGGCGCGTCACGCGTCGGCCCCCGTGAGCGCGGCGTAGGCGGCGCGGTCGAGGAGGCCCGCGACCTCGCTGGCCACGCGCACCTTCACGAGCCAGCCGTCGCCGAACGGATCCGCGTTCACGAGCGCCGTGTCGGCGTCGGCCGCCTCGTTGATCTCGACGACCGTGCCCGACACGGGCGCGTAGAGCTCGGACACTGACTTCGTCGACTCGATCTCGCCCATGACGTCGCCGGCGGCGATCTCCTGGCCGACGGTCGGCATGTCGATGTAGACGACGTCGCCGAGCTGCTCGGCGGCGTGGTCGGTGATGCCGATCGTCGCGATGTCGCCCGAGACGGCGACCCATTCGTGCTCGGCGGTGTAGGACAGGGTGGTGAGATCGGTCATTTCTGGCTCCGGTAGAAGGGAAGGTCGGTGAGGGTGGCGGGGATGCGCGTGCCGCGAACGTCGATCGCGAGGGCCGCGTGGACGGCGCCCGGATCGACGTACGCCATCGCGATGGGGTGGCCAAGGGTGGGGCTGAGGGCGCCGCTCGTGACCTCGCCGACGACGCGGTCGCCCGCGTAGACCGCGTATCCGGCGCGGCCGGCCCGGCGGCCCTCGCTCGCAAGTCCGACGAGCACGCGGGCGCCCGGCCGCGGCGAGGTCGCGGCCTCCCCGACGAACCCGGTCTTGTCGGCGGGGATGATGCGCCCGAGGCCGGCCTGCGCCGGCACGATGCCGCGCCCGAGCTCGTGGCCGAAGAGCGGCATGCCCGCCTCGAGGCGGAGCGTGTCGCGCGCGGCGAGGCCGGCCGGCACGAGGCCGTCCTCGGCCCCGGCCGCGAGGAGCGCGCGCCACAGGTCCGCGGCGAGCGCCGCGGGCACGTACAGCTCGAAGCCGTCCTCGCCCGTGTAGCCCGTGCGGCCGACGAGGAGGTCGGATCCGCCGAACCTCGCCCAGGCGAACCCGTAGTTCTTCAGCTCGCCGAGGCGGCCCGCCCCGTCGATCTCGCCCGTGCGCTCGAGGATCCGCCGCGACGCGGGGCCCTGCAGTGCCAGCAGCGCGTAGGCGTCCGACTGATCGTCGACCGCGACATCCGCCGCCCCGGACGCGCGCTCGGCGAGCGCGGTGGCGACGTCCTCGCGGTTGCCGGCGTTGGCTACGACCAGGAACGCGTCGTCCGCAAGGCGGTAGACCACGAGGTCGTCGATGATTCCGCCGTCGGGCGCGAGGATCATCGTGTACTTCGCCCGGCCCACCGCGACGCGGGAGAGCCGGCCCGCGAGCGCGGCGTCGAGGAAGGATCCGGCACCCGCGCCCGAGATGAGAATCTCTCCCATGTGGGAGATGTCGAACAGGCCGGCGCGCTCGCGCACGGCGCGGTGCTCGGCGAGGTCGGAGGTGTAGCGCACGGGCATGCGCCACCCGCCGAAGTCGGTAAACGTCGCGCCGAGCGCGGCGTGTTCGGCGGCGAGCGGGGTCTCGCGGAGGGGCGGTGGAGGGGACGACATGGAGTTCTCCCGGTCGGGCGGACGCGCCCCGGTCGAGGCGCGATGAGAACTCCCCCTCTGTCATGAACCTGAGAGCTTCGACGCGACCGGGGTCGCGCCTTTCACCGTCGGCGGCAGCGCGGCACTACCTGCGCTGCTCTTTTCAGAGCGGCCGGATCCGACAGCGGTAACGACACCTGAGAGATTGGCGGGGAGGCTTGCTCCTTCGGTGACCGGGGTACCCCGGTACTCTCCCGCGCGGATCGTGCGGCCTGTATTCGGTTGTGCGCCCTCAGCGTACCCGCGGCGGGACCGCCTGTGCCACGGCCCCTCCGCGCGTCACGGGCGCTGCGCGAAGAAGGCGCGCTCGTGGCGGGCGGAGACGACGAACGCCTCGCGCATGCGCTCGAGCGCGGCGTCGTCGGCGCGGTGCGCCGCCCGCTGGGTCCAAGCGATGGCCTCGCGCGTGGCGTCGCGAAACGCCGGGTCGTCGTAGGTCTGGAGCCAGTCCTCGTAGGGGTGCCCTGACCGTGAGGCGCGGGCCAGCCGTCTCCCCACGTCGTCGTAGATCCAGAAGCACGGCAGGACGGCGGCCGCGAGGACACCGTGGTCGCCCGCGGCCGCGGCCGCCTCGAGATGTCCCAGGTAGGCGCGGGTCTCCGGCGAGGGCTCGGGCGGATCCCCGGCGACGCGCGAGCGGTGCAGCGCCATCTCGGTCTCGACGCACGCTCGCGCGGACGCGGCCCAGAAGGCGCGCTCGTCCGCGCTCGGCGCGATCTCGCCGAGCCCGGCCAGCACGCGCGCATAGGCCCCGAGGTAGACGGCGTCCTGCGCGAGGTAGTGCGCGAACCGTTCCTGCGACAGGGACCCGTCCCCGAGCGCGGCGACGAACGGATCGCGATCGATATCCGCCCGGATCGGCGCGATGTCCTCCCACCACGACGCGCACTCGGCCCGGCGGCGCGGCGGCAGGGCGCCCGCGCGGTGGGCGTGCGCGTGATCGACGGGACCGGATCCGTGCCCCACGTCGAGCGCGTCCGCGGCCGCGAGCGCACCGCGGAGCCAGTCGCGGGCGAGGCGCGTCGCCCAGACCCAGTCGGCCTCTCCGGCGGCGATCGTGGCGAGCGCGGAAGAGAGCGAGCATCCGGTCCCGTGGGTGTGCGGAGTGTCGATGCGATCACCCTCGAACCACACCACCTCGCCCCCGGGGCGGACGAGGGCGTCCGGGCAGTCCGCCGAACCCAGGTGTCCGCCCTTCGCCAGCACCCGCACGCCGTGCCGCGCCGCCAGGGTCCGTGCCTGCGCGGCCAGCTCGTCGCGCGTGCGCGCGGCGGGCGCCCTCACCAGCGCGGCGAGCTCCGGGACGTTGGGCGTCACGACATCCGCGAGCGGGAGGAGTGCGTCGAGCGCGCCCTCGGCCTCGGCGCGGAGCAGCCGATCCCCGCTCGTGGCGACGAGGACGGGGTCGAGCACGATCCGGGGCGCACCCAATAGCCCCGCGAGCCAGCCCTGCACGACGTCGATCGTCGCCCGGTCCGCGAGCATCCCGATCTTGACGGCGTCGATCCGCACGTCGGCCGCGAGGGCGTCGAGCTGGTCGGCGAGCACGCCCGGCGGCGGCACGTGCACGGCTTGCACGCCCCGGGTGTTCTGCGCCGTGAGGGCCGTGATCGCGGCCATGCCATACCCGCCGCACGCGGCGATCGACTTCAGGTCCGCCTGGATCCCGGCGCCCCCCGACGGATCCGACCCCGCGATCGAGAGGACGTGGGGGATGCGCGTCATGCGGCCCCCCGCCATTCGGCCGCGAGGTCCGCCGCGGCCCGGCGCGGGTCCTCCGCGAGGCACACGGCTCGCACGACGGCGACGCCGGCGGCGCCCGCCGCCCGCGCCGATGCCGCGTCCCCCGTCCCGAGGCCCCCGATCGCGACGACCGGCACCTCCCGCGCCGCGCGGCACGCGCGCGCGAGCCCGGCCCAGCCGAGGGGATCCGGATGGTCGGGCTTCGTGGGCGTCGCGCGGACGGCGCCCGCGCCGATGTAGTCGACGGTCCCCGCGGGCAGCGCGTGGATCGCGGCGATCTCGCGCGGCGTGCTCGCGCTCACCCCCACGACGGCGCCCTGGCCGACGATCCCGCGGACGTCGCTGGCGGACAGGTCGGACTGTCCGACGTGGACGCCGTGGATCCGCGCGCCGGCCGCCGCGGCCGCGAGGTAGACGTCCACCCGGTCGTTGATGAGAAGGCGCGCCGTCCCCGCCAGCGCCGCGGCGCACTCCGCCACCAGGTCCCGAAACGCCCCGGCCCCCAGCCGCTTCGCGCGCAGCTGGATCGTCCCCGCTCCCCCGGCCTCCGCCGCGGCCACGACCGCCGCGACGTCTCGCCCGGCGAGCGTCGCGAGGTCGGCCACGACGTAGGTGGCGAGCGCCGCGCGGGCGCTCACGCGGCCACCTCGATCGGGCGGGACGCGAGGTCGGCGGGCGCCACCTCGGCGAGCGCGTCCAGGAACGCCACGGCGAAGGATCCCGGACCGTCCGCGCGGCCCGCGGCGCGCTCGGACGCCTCGGCGTACAGCGCGTGCGCGGCCGCTACCGCCGCCGACGGGCCCGCATCGGCGGCGCAAGCGACGAGCGCCGCGACGACGGCGCCGAGCGAGCACCCGCCCCCGGTCATGCGCGTGAGCCACGCGCTGCCCCCGGAGATCCGCAACTCCCGCTCGCGCGCGACGACGAGGTCCTGCGGCCCGCTGACCGCGACCACGGCGCCGGTCTCGCGCGCGAGGCGGCGCGCCGCAGAGAGGGCCGCGTCGACGTCGCACGTCGCGTCCACCCCGCGCCCGGCCGCGGCCTCCCCCGCGAGCGCCCGGATCTCGGACGCGTTGCCGCGAATCGCGGCAGGCCGGTCGGCGAGGAGCTCGCGCGCGAAGCCCGTGCGCAGGGTCAGGGCGCCGACGCCGACGGGGTCGAGCACCCACGGGGTTCCGGAGGCGCGCGCCGCGGCGACGGCCTCGCGCATCGCCACGCGGGAGGCATCGTGCGGCGTGCCGACGTTGACGAGGACGGCGGAGGCGGCCACTGCGCACTCCCCGGCCTCCCCCGGCAGATCCGCCATGACGGGCGCCGCCCCCGCCGCGAGGAGCGCGTTCGCCGTGACGTTCGTCACGACGGCGTTGGTCAGGCACTGGACGAGAGGCGCCTCGCGCCGCATGCGTTCCAGCGGGCCAGCGAGGTCGACGCCGTTCGGGCGCGCAACAGTGTGCATGGACATCCCTCCGCTCGTGTCACCGAGATCAGGTTCAGCGGGTGTGTTCTCAGTCCCCGGCGGGGACACCCCGTGTCTCGCGACGACCCTATCGCACGGGTCCGCAGGCCCCCGACTTGCCCTTATGGTCCAAAGCACCTAACGTGTGGCACATCTTCAGGTCATACCGACCTTTCCCATTCGAGGATCCTCATGCCCGCCACCCGCATCACCCTCGCCTCCCGCGCCGACGCCTCCGTGGCCGCCGCCCTCGCCGCCGGGACGGACGACTCCTGCACGACCGACCTCCAGGCGCCGCCCTGGGAGTTTGACCGCGTTCCCGGGTACGGCCCCGGCTCGTCGATGGCGGACGCCTTCCCGCCCGCGTCGCCGGTCCAGGGCGAGCTGCCCGCGTCCTATCGCGCGGCGTCCGACGAGGAGCTGCACGACCGGATCCGCCGCGCGAAGGAGGCCCTCGGCGAGCGCGCGGTGATCCTCGGGCACTTCTACCAGCGCGACGAGATCGTCCAGCATGCGGACTACGTCGGCGACTCCTTCCAGCTCGCGCGCGCGGCGACGGAGCACCCGGAGGCCGAGGCGATCGTCTTTTGCGGCGTGCACTTCATGGCGGAGACGGCGGACCTCCTCTCGGGACCCGACCAGGCCGTGGTCCTGCCGCACCTCGGCGCGGGGTGTTCCATGGCCGACATGGCGGACATCGACGAGGTCGAGGACTGCTGGGAGCAGCTCGAGGACGTGCTGGGGCCCCTCGACGAGCCGGACGAGGACGGCCTCGTCCCCGTCGTGCCCGTGACGTACATGAACTCCTCGGCCGCGATCAAGGGGTTCGTCGGGCGCCACGGCGGCATCGTGTGCACCTCCTCAAACGCCCGCGCGGTGCTCGAGACCGCGCTCGCCCGCGGCCGGCGCGTGCTCTTCTTCCCCGACCAGCACCTGGGCCGCAACACCGCACGGGCGATGGGCATCCCCCTCGACCAGATGCCGCTCTGGAACCCCCGCCGGCGCCTCGGCGGATCCTCCGAGGGCGACGTGCGCGCGTCGCGGGTCCTGCTCTGGCACGGGTTCTGCTCGGTCCACCGCCGCTTCACGGTCGCGCAGATCGACCAGGCGCGCACGGAGCACCCCGAGGTGCGCGTCATCGTGCATCCCGAGTGCCCCATGGACGTCGTCGACGCGGCGGACGAGTCGGGATCCACCGACGTCATCCGCCGCGCGATCGAGGGCGCCACGGAGCCCACGACGTTCGCGATCGGCACGGAGATCAACCTCGTGCGCCGGCTCGCGGCCGAGAACCCGCAGCACACGATCTTCTGCCTCGACCCCGTCGTCTGCCCCTGCTCGACGATGTACCGCATCCACCCCGCCTACCTCGCCTGGGCGCTCGAGAAGCTCGTGGACGGCGAGGTCGTCAACCGCATCCGCGTCACGGGCGAGGTCGCCCGGCCGGCGCGCGTGGCGCTCGAACGCATGCTCGCGGCGACCCCCTCATGACGCGGGTGCTTATCGTCGGCAGCGGCGTCGCGGGCCTTGCGGCGGCGCTCGCCGCGGACGCGGCGGGGGCGGAGGTCGAGATCGTCACGAAGGCGGACCCTGCGGGCGGATCCACCTGGCACGCGCAGGGCGGCATCGCCTGCCCCGTGGACGCGGGCGACCGCGCCGCGCACGCCCGCGACACGATGGCCGCGTCCGCCGGGCTCGCGGACGCTCGCGCGGTCGCCGCGCTCGTGGACGGATCCGCCGGCGCCGTCCGCGCCCTGGCCGACGCGGGCGTCGCGTTCGACCGCGACGCCGCGGGCGCCCTCGCCCGGGGTCGCGAGGGCGCCCACTCGCGGACCCGCATCCTTCACGCCGGCGGGGATGCGACCGGCCGCGCGATCTCCCGCGCGCTGCTTCACGCGTGCCGCGCCCGGGGGATCCGCCTGCGCTCCGGCGCGATGGTCGCGGATCTCCTCCTCGATCGCGGCCGGGCCCGCGGGGTGCTCCTCACGGACGGCCGGATCCTCGAGGCAGACGCCGTCATCCTCGCCACGGGCGGGATCGGCGAGGCGTACCCGACCTCCACGAACCCCGCCGTCGCGACGGGCGACGGGATCGCCGTCGCCCTCCGGGCGGGCGCCCGCGTCGGCGACATGGAGTTCGTGCAGTTCCACCCCACCGTTCTCGCCCGCGGGGGGCGTTTCCTCGTCTCTGAGGCCGTCCGCGGCGAGGGCGCCCGGCTTGTCGACCGCGACGGGCGCCCCGTGATGGCGGGGATACACCCGGCGGGAGACCTCGCCCCGCGCGACGCCGTCGCCCGCGCGCTCGCCCGGGTCGAGGCGCGGCAGGACGGCGCCCCCGCGCTCCTGGATGCGACGGGCCTCGGCCGGGCGTTCCTCGCCCGCCGATTCCCGACGATCGACGCCGCGACCCGGCGCGCGGGGCTCGACTGGTCGCGCGAGCCGATCCCGGTCTCCCCCGCCCAGCACTACCTCATGGGCGGCGTGGTCGCCGACCTCGATGGGCGCACGACGGTCGCGGGCCTGTGGGCCGCGGGCGAGACCGCGCGCACGGGCGTGCACGGGGCGAATCGCCTCGCCTCGAACTCCCTCCTCGAGGGCGCCGTCTTCGGCGCCCGGGCCGGCCGCGACGCGGCGACGGCGCCGCTGTCCGCGCCGCGGCGCCCGGATCCCGTCCCGCCGGCCGAGGGAGAGGGAGGAGCGTTCACCCGCGCCGAGCTGCAGGCCGTGATGTGGGCGGCCGCGGGGCTGTTCCGCGACGCCCGCGGCCTCGCCGACGCGCGGCGCACCCTCGCCGCGTGGGGTGGCACGAGCGCCACACAGGAGGATCGCAACCTCCTCGCGGTCGCGCGGGCCGTGGTCGACGCGGCCGCTCGCCGGCGCGGATCCGTGGGCGCGCACGCGCGCACGGACGACGACGCGAGGGCCGCCGCGTGACCGCGCGAGGGCTCGTCGAGGACATCGTCGCCCGCGCGCTGCGCGAGGATGCCCCCTGGGGCGACCTCACGGCCGCCGCCTTCCTCCCCGAACCCTCGACGGCCACGGCGGACCTCGTCGCCCGCGAGGCGGGCGTCTTTAGCGGCGGCGACGCGTTCCGCGCCGCGTTCGCGCTCACGGATCCGGCCATCCGCGTGTTCGAGGTGGCCGCCGAGGGCACCCCCTTCCAGCCGGGCGACGTGCTCGCGCGCGTCGCGGGGCCGGCGCGGAGCGTGCTGGAGGCGGAGCGGGTCGGGATCAACCTCGCGCAGCGGCTCTCTGGCGTCGCAACCCTGACCGCGCGGTTCGTCGCGGCCGTCGCCGGCACCGGCGTACGCATCGCCGACACGCGCAAGACGACGCCGGGCCTGCGCGTCCTCGAGCGCGCGGCCGTCCGGGCGGGCGGGGGCGCCAACCACCGGTTTTCCCTGTCGGACGCGGTCATGGTGAAGGACAACCACCTGGTCGTCCTCACCGCCAGCGGCGCGTCGCTGACGGAGGCGCTCCGCGCGGGGATCTCCCGCCTCCCCCACACGGCCCACGTCGTCGTCGAGGTCGACCGGCTGGACCAGATCGAGCCCGTGCTCGCGGCGGGCGTAGACACGATCCTCCTGGACAACTTCTCGCTCCCGGATCTCCGGGCGGGCGTCCAGCAGGTCGCGGGGCGCGCGCAGGTCGAGGCCTCGGGCGGCGTGACGCTCCGGCGCGTAGCCGAGATCGCGGCCACAGGGGTCGACGTGATCTCGGTGGGCGCGCTGACGCACTCGGCCACCGCGATCGACCTGGGGCTCGACGTCCGCGTCGCCTGATGCGCTACGTCGACAACGCCGCGTCGGCGCCGGTCACGGCGGAGGTGCGCGCCGCGATCGCGCCATTTCTCACGACCGGGTACGGCAACCCCTCCAGCGCGCACGACCTCGGCCGGGCCGCGCACGCCGCCCTGGATCGCGCCCGCCGGGTCGCGGCCGCCGTCGTCGGGATGCGGCCCGCCGACGTTGTGTTCACCTCCGGCGGCACGGAGGCGAACAACCTGGCGGTGAAGGGCATCGCCCTCGCCGCCCGCGGCCGGCACATCGTGACGACGCCCATCGAGCACTCGTCCGTCCGCGGGTCCGTGGCCTACCTCGAGCGCCTCCACGGCGCGCGGGTCACGGTCGTCCCCGTCGACCGCGCGGGGCGCGTGGACCCGGACGACGTCACGGCCGCGCTCACCGACGACACGGCGCTCGTCACGGTCGGCCTCGCGAACAACGAGATCGGGACCGTCCAGCCCGCCGCCCGGATCGCGGCCGTCTGCCGCGCGGCGGGCGTGCCGCTGCACCTCGACGCCGTGCAGGCCGCCGGCTGGTTGCCGCTGTCGTCCCTCGGCGCCGACGCCGTCTCGCTCGCCGGCCACAAGATCGGCGCCCCGCAGGGCACCGGGCTCGTCGCGATCCGGTCGCGGATCCCCGTCGAGCCGCTCCTGCACGGGGGCGGCCAGGAGCGCGGCCGCCGCGCGGGCACGGAGTCGGTCGCGGGCGCCGTCGGGCTCGCCACGGCGCTTGCCGCGGCCGAGGCGCACCGGGAGGACAACGCGCGACGCGTCCGCGACCTCCGGGACGCGTTCGTCCGCGACGTGAAGGCGCGGATCCCCCAGGTCGTCCTGACGGGTCACCCAACCGAGCGCCTGCCGTCGATCGCGAGCTTCTGCGTGCCGGGGGTCAACGGCGAGGCGCTCCTCGTCGAGCTCGAGCGCGACGGGGTGATCGCGTCGAGCGGATCCGCCTGTCGCGCGGGGAGCACGGATCCGTCCCCCGTCCTGCTCGCGCTGGGGCTCACGCCCGACGAGGCCCGCACGGCCGTGCGGTTCTCGCTGGCGCACGACGATACGCGGCCTCTCGGCCCGGTCGCCGAGGCGCTCGCGGCGGCGGTGGGTAGGCTCGCGGTGTGACGAGCACAGGCGACGACGATATCCGCGTGGCGGTGTCCACCGTGATCTTCTCGCTCCGCGCCCGCCCGGACGGCGACGTGCTGATGATCCCCCTCGTCCGGCGCACTCGCGAGCCGTTCGCCGACAGGTGGGCGCTCCCCGGCGGGTGGCTCGGCGGCGCCGAGGGGCTCGAAGACGCCGCGCGGCGCACGCTCGGCGAGACCACGGGGCTGCAGGCGAGCTGGCTCGAACAGCTCTACGCGTTCGGCGACGTCGACCGCTCCCCCACCCGCGTCGTCTCCGTCGTGTACTGGGCGCTGCTGCGCAGCGACCTCGTCGAGCGGCAGCGCGCCGCGGCCGACGCCCCGGAGAACGTCACGTGGTTCGACGTCGACGACCTGCCCGCGCTCGCCTTCGACCACAACCGGATCGTGGACTACGCGGTGTGGCGGCTCCGCAACAAGGTCGGATACAGCCGCATCGCGGCGGGCCTCCTGCCCGACGAGTTCACCCTCGCCGAGCTGCGGCAGGTCTACGAGACCGTGCTCGGCCGGCGGCTCGATCCGTCCAACTTTCGGCGCCTGCTCGAGGGATCCGAGGCCCTGCTCCCGACGGACGGGTTCCGGACGGGCCCGCACCGACCCGCGCGGCTGTTCCGATACAACGCTGACGTCGAGATGGCCGACCGCGGCCCGCTGTCCGCGTAGGGCGCCCTACTCAAGCGCGCGCCCCGTCGCGAGCTGCTCGGCCGCGAGCTCCGCGTAGAGCCCGCCCGCCCGCACGAGGGTCTCGTGGGTCCCGGACTCGACGATGCGCCCGCCGTCGAGCACGTGAATGACGTCGGCGCCGATGACCGTCGACAGCCGGTGCGCGATCGTCAGGGTCGTGCGCCCGCGCGCCGCCGAGGCGATGGCCTCCTGCACGACGCGCTCGCTCACCGTGTCGAGCGCGCTCGTCGCCTCGTCCAGGAGCAGGACGGGCGGATCCTTGAGGAGCACGCGCGCGATCGCGATCCGCTGCTTCTCGCCGCCCGAGAGCCGATACCCACGCTCGCCGACGACGGTCTCGTACCCCGCCTCGAAGCCCGCGATGCGCTCGTGGATGTTCGCCTGGCGGCAGGCGCGCTCGATCTCGGCGTCGGTCGCGTCGGGCTTCGCGTAGCGGAGGTTTTCCCGGATCGTCGCGTGGAAGAGGTAGGTCTCTTGGCTCACGATGCCGACGTGATCGACGATGTCCTCGCCGGCCAGGTCCCGCACGTCGGCGCCCGCGAAGCGGACGGATCCCTGGGCCGCGAGATACAGGCGGGGCGTGAGATAGAGGACGGTGGTCTTCCCCGCCCCGGACGGACCGACGAAGGCGACGTGCTGCCCGGGTTCCGCGACGAAGCTCACGCCATCGAGCGTCGGGGCGGACTCGGCCGACGCATCGGGGTATCGGAATGTGACGTCCCGGAACTCGATGCGCCCGAGCGGCCCTGGCGCGGCAGCCAGCGGGAGCGGATCCGGCCGGTCGACGATCGCGGGCGTGAGGTCCAGGTACTCGAAGATGCGCGCGAACAGCGCCGCCGACGTCTGCACCTCGAGAGCGACGCGCATGAGGCTCGTCAGCGGCATGAGGAGCCTCGCCTGCACCGTCGTGAACGCGACGATGGCGCCGGCGGTGATGGATCCGACGTCGCCCGCGATGAGAAAGCCCGCCGCCAGGTAGATGATCGCGGGAATGGCCGACATGAGGACGGTCACGACCGCGAAGAAGCCCTGCCCGCTCATGGTCTGGCGCACCTGGAGCGCGATCTGGTTGTCGTTCTCCGCCGCGTAGCGGGCCAGCTCCGCGCGCTGGCGATTGAACGACTTGGACAGCAGGATGCCGGACACGCTCAGGGTTTCCTGCGTGATGGCCGTCAGCTCCGACAGGGACTGCTGCGTCTCGGACGCGATCCGCGCGCGCACCTGCCCCACGCGGCGCTGGATGAGAACGAGCGGCGGCATGACAACGAGCGCGAGGATCGTGAGCCGCCAGTCGATGAGGGCCATCGCGACGATCGAGGCGATCACCGTGACCGTGTTCCCGAGAATGCTCGTAACCGTGCTCGTGAGGACCCCGGACACGCCCCCGACGTCGTTCTGCAACCGGGACTGGATCACGCCCGTCTTCGTGCGCGCGAAGAAGGACAGCTCCATAGACTGGAGGTGCTCGAACATGCGGACCCGCAGGTCGCCCGTGACGCGGTTGCCGACGCTCGCCGTGAACCACGTCTGCACCACCTGGACCAGCGCGCTCGCGACGTAGAGCCCGATCATGAGCCCGACGAGCGCGGCGAGGAGCGGAATGTTCACGCCGCCGGAGGCGGGAAAGAGCGCGTCGTCGAAGACGCGCTGAATCACGAGCGGCGGCACGACGCCGAGCGCCGCCCCGATCACGACGAGGAGAGCCGTCACGACGATGCGCGGCACGTAGGGGCGGAACAGTCCCGCGACGCGAGAGCCCAGGTGATCCACGCGCGGCGCCTCCGCGTTCAGCCGGCGCTGCGCGCGCTCGTCGATCGGCCGCATCCCGCGCCCTCCACCCATCGGTCGTCCCATGCTCACGGCTCGAGCCTATGCCCGCGCGGAGGGGGTGAAATCCGCGTAAATCTCGCGGGGAACGGAATGCTGGAAACCGAAGGGCGGTTAGTCTTGAACGTCTGCCTGCGAGGCGCCTTTTCGCCTGGCCCGAGGCGGACTCGGACCCTTCATACACGGAGTACTTCTTGACGACCGGAACCGGACCCGTGCGCGCCTCGAGCGCGACGCACGACACGATCGACCCCGCAGGGATGCGGGTCATCTGGCTGCTCCTTATAGCCGCCTTCGTCGCCATCCTCAACGAGACGACGATGGCCATCGCCATTCCCGAGCTGAACGTCACGCTCGGGATTCCGCCTGAGCAGGGGCAGTGGCTCACGAGCGCCTTCATGCTCACGATGGCCGTCGTGATCCCCACGACGGGCTTCCTCCTGCAGCGTTTCACGACGCGCCAGGTGTTCCTCGCCGCGATCTCGGCGTTCGCGCTCGGCACGCTCGTGTGCCTCGTCGCCCCCGGATTCCTCACGCTCCTCGTCGGGCGCATCATCCAGGCCGCCGGAACCGGCGTCATGATACCGCTGCTCATGACGACCATGATGAACGTCGTCCCGGCCCGCTCCCGTGGGCGCATGATGGGCCGCGTCGGCATGGTCATGTCGCTCGCCCCCGCGATCGGCCCGACGCTCTCGGGCGTCGTCCTCGACACGCTCGGCTGGCGCTGGCTCTTCGGGATCATCCTGCCGATCGCGCTCGTGGCGATGGGCCTCGGCGCGAAGTGGATGACGAACCTCGGCGAGACGACGCACGCGCCCATCGACGTCGCCTCGATCATCCTCTCCGCCCTGGGCTTTGGCGGCATCGTCTACGGTCTCAGCCAGTTCGGCGGGCACGGCGCGGACGGATCCTCCGGCCCCGGCGCGCTGCCGTGGATCATCATCGCCGCCGGCGTCGTGTTCCTCGCGCTGTTCGTGTGGCGTCAGCTCGTGCTGCAGAAGAAGGACGACGCCCTGCTCGACATGCGGGTCTTTCTCTCGCGCAACTACGTTCTGTCCGTCATCATCATGGCCGTCGTCGCGCTGTCGATGTTCGGCACGTTCTCGCTGCTGCCGCAGTACCTCCAGAACGTCGTCGGGCTCGACGCGACCCAGTCGGGTCTCGTCCTGCTTCCGGGCTCGATCCTCATGGGCGTCCTCGGCCCCGTCATGGGCCGGATCTACGACGCCCGCGGGCCGCGGACGCTCCTCATCCCGGGCACGATCATGATCGCGGCCGCGATGTTCTTCTACGCGCAGGCCACGGTGGTCACCCCCGTCTGGATGCTCGTCGGCATCCAGATGATCATGTCGCTGGGGCTCGCCGGATCCTTCACTCCACTGTTCTCCGCGTCGCTCGGCTCGCTCGAGCGCCGGCTGTACTCGCACGGATCCGCGGCGCTCAACACGCTGCAGCAGGTCGCGGGCGCCGCGGGGACCGCGCTGCTCATCTCGATCTACTCGACGTACCTGCACGCGGGCGAGCTCGAGGGCCTGTCGACCCCCGAGGCGGGCGCGCCGGGCGCGCAGGCCGCCTTCCTCGTCGCGGCGTTCATCGCGCTCGTGCCGGTCGTCCTGGCGTTCTTCATCCGCAAGCCGGAAGAGGACGACGCGGCGCCGCACGTCGGCCACTAATCGCCTCCTGACGCGACCCCCACCCCCTCGCATCGAGGGGGTGGGGGTCGCGTCCTTATCGGCCGCGGATCTACTCGCTCTCGGCGGCGCGGACCTCGTCGCGACGGGTCTTGGCCAGGCTCGCCACCGTGGCCACGGCGACCGTGGCGCCGATGAACAGCAGCGAGAACCAGATCGGGATCTCCGGCGCCCACTCCACGTGCTCGCCGCCGTTGATGAACGGCAGCTCGTTGACGTGGAGCGCGTGCAGCAGCAGCTTGACGCCGATGAAGGCGAGGATCACGGCGAGCCCCTGCGCGAGGTACACGAGCCGCTCGAGCAGCCCGCCGATGAGGAAGAACAGCTGTCGTAGCCCCATGAGCGCGAACGCGTTCGCGGTGAAGACGATGTACGCCTCCTCCGTGAGGCCGTAAATCGCAGGGATCGAATCGACGGCGAAGACGAGGTCGATGAATCCGATCGCCACGATGGTCATGAACATGGGCGTGACCAGGCGCGACCCGTCGCGCACCGTCGTGAGCCGGTCGCCGTCGTACACGTCGCTGACCGGAAGGAACCGCCGCACGATGCGCATGAAGCGCCCGTTGGCGGGGTTGTGGTCGTCGTCGCCGAAGGCCTGGCGATACGCGAGGAACAGCAGGAGCGCGCCGAAGATGTAGAAGATCCACGAGTAGTTCGCGATGAGCCCGGCGCCCAGAGCGATGAACGCGCCGCGCATGACGAGCGCGATCACGATCCCGATCATGAGGACCTTCTGCTGGTACTTCTTCGGCACCGCGAAGCTCGTCATGAGCAGCAGAAAGACGAACAGGTTGTCGATCGACAGCGCCTTCTCGGTGAGGTAGCCGGCGAAGTATTCGCCGCCGTACCCCCAGCCGGAGACGACGCCGATGCCGACGCCGAACAGGAGCGCAAGGCCGATGTAGAAGACCGACCAGCGGGCGGATTCGCCGACGGTCGGCTCGTGCGGGGTGCGGACGTGCGCGAAGAACTCGTACACGAAGAACGCGATTGTGACGGCGATCGTGATCGCCCAGGTTAGGGGGCTGACGTCCATGCAGGACTCCTCGGGGTGGGTGGCACGGAAATGACGCCAAGGTCTCCTCCGTCCCGGCGGTGACCGGGCCGGCGCCGCGGGACGACCTCGTTGTGTCCGTATTGACGCGTGCGCCGCAGGCGGGAGTACTCCCCTTGCTTCCGGATAGCGTACACGGCGCGGGAGGCGAATCCGCCCCGCGGCCGCTCAGGCGCGCGCCGCGTCGAGCGCGAGGCCGGACGCAAAGCGGCGCTCGGCGCCCGTAAACGGGTCGCGGAAGGCGAGCTCCGCCGCCAGCAGCTGGAGCTCGTGGGAGAAGTCGTACGGATCCGGATCCGTGTCCACCGGATACACCGGGTCGCCCATCAGCGGCAGCCCCAGAGCGTTCATGTGCACGCGCAGCTGGTGCGTCTTGCCCGTGTACGGCGCGAGACGGAACTCTGCCACCCGGCGGCCCGCGTGCGCGAAGGTGCGGAGGAGGCGGATCCCCGTCACGGCGTTGTCGGGCCCCGGCACCTCCTCGACCTGGCGCTGGCCGTCGCGCTTGACGAGGCGGGAGCGATAGACGACCTCCTCGCCGCGCTCCGCCCCGAGCGGAAGCGGGTCGCCCTCGCGCCAGCCGTCCGGAAGCAACGCCAGGGCGCGATAGGTCTTCCGCATCCCGCGCTCCTGAAACATCCGCTGGTACGCGCCGCGCGTCGAGGGGCGGCGGGACAGCGCGAGCAGACCCGCCGTCACGCGGTCGAGCCGGTGGATCGCGACGAGGTCGTCCTCGCCCCGCTCGACGCGCAGTCGGGTGACGACGCATTCGCGCACGAAGAGCCCGTTCGGCGTCGAGGCGAGGAAGTGCGGCTTGTCCACGACGAGGAGATCCGCGTCCTCATGCACGATGCGCACCTCGAACGGCACGCGCCGCTCGGGGAGGACCGGCTTGTGGAAGACGTAGAAGCCGCCGGGGATGAGCGGATCCTCGAGCGCGACGCGGCGACCCTCCTGATCCGTCAGCTCGCCCGGCCCCGTGAAGTACGCGGGGCCGATCGGGATCGCGCCGAAGGCCTGCTCGCGCCCCAGCGTCCGCGGCAGCACGACCTCCGCGAGCCACTCCCCGACGCTCGCGGGCACCGGATCGTCGCGCTGCGCGTGCGTGGCGGACCCGCCCGGCGCGCGCAGGCGCGCCGCCGTGATCCCGTCCCGCGGCGCGAGGATGCGCTTCCCGAACCTCGGCACGGCGGTCAGCGGCGGTGCGGGACCTCGAGCGGCCCCGTCACGCTGAGCTCGTCCTGCCAGCACTCGATGCCCGACACCCCGGGCAGGAGGTCCCGTGTGAAGACCGGGTCGCGGCCCGCGCGGCGCTGGCGCTGGTAATCCCTCAGGAGGGCGAAGACGATCCCGGACAGCAGGGCGAGCGCCACGAGGTTCGTCAGCGCCATGAATCCCATCGCGGCGTCCGCGAAGCTCCACACGACGTCGGCCGACAGGACGGATCCGACAAGCACCGCAATCACGACGAACGCGCGGTAGCCCATGAGCACCGACCGGCGGGTGGAGATGAACTCGATGCTCGCCTCGCCGTAGTAGTAGTTGCCGATGATCGAGCTGAAGGCGAGCAGGAAGATGATGACAGCGAGAGCCAGGAGCGACCAGCCCCCGAGGGCGCCGACGAGCGCGATCTGCGTCAGCTCGAGACCCACCGGCGCGCCCGCGAGGTCGGGCACGGCGGTGAGGATGATGAACGCCGTGATCGAGCAGATGAGGAACGTGTCGAAGTAGACGCCGAGCGACTGCACGAGGCCCTGCTTGACCGGGTGCGTCACGGCGGCGCTGGCGCCCGCGTTCGGGGCGGATCCGAGCCCCGCCTCGTTCGAGAACATGCCGCGCTTGATGCCCGTAAGCACGATGTATCCGAATGCCGCTCCGACGACCTCGTTGTAGCCGAAGGCGTCGGCGAAGATCGTCCCGACGGCCTGCGGGATCCGCTCCCACGACACGGCGACGACGGCGAGGCCGATGAGCAGGTACGCGAGCGCCATGAGCGGAACGACCGCCTGCGTCACGTGCGCGATGCGACGCACGCCGCCGAACACGACGAGCGCGGTGAGAAGCGCGACGACGACGCCCGCCACCCACGGCAGCCACGCCGGCGCGGATCCGCCGGTCGCCGACGCGACGGCTCCGTCGAGCGCCGCGGCGATCGTGTTGGCCTGCAGCGAGCTGAACGCGAACGGGAAGCAGACGATGAGGATGACGGCGAAGATGACGCCGAGCCAGCGCGCGTTCAGGCCGCGCTGCATGTAGTAGGCCGGGCCCCCGCGGAAGCCGTCGCGGTCCCGCACCTTGAACAGCTGGGCGAGCGTCGACTCGGCGAACGCGGACGCCGCGCCGATGAACGCCATCAGCCACATCCAGAACACCGCGCCGGGGCCGCCGATGGCGATCGCCGTGGCGACGCCCGCGATGTTGCCCGTCCCGACGCGAGAGGCCGCCGAGATCGTGAAGGCCTGGAACGCGGAGACCGACTGCAGCTCCCCGTTCGCGTCGCGGGGGGTGCGATCCCCCAGCGTGCGAAACATCTCGGGGATGAGGCGGAACTGCACGACGCCCGACCGGATCGTCAAATACAGGCCGAGGAGAACGACGATGGGGAGCACGACCCACGTCCAGAAGAGATCGCCTTTGGTCGCGAGCCAGGTTGCCACGGATTCCATCGCGCCAGTATCGCCCGTCGGGACGCGTGCGGGCGGCAAAAGCGCGGCCCGGCGCGCGAATGGGGTGCCCCCGGTGGGACTCGAACCCACACTGTGCCGAGTTTAAGTCGGCTGCCTCTGCCATTGGGCTACGGGGGCCGGATACGCGCGGGGCGCCCCGGCGGTCGTCAGACCTGCTCCGGGGCGCCCCGCGCGCGGCATCACGCCTGCGCGTCGTCCGCCTTCGGCTTCGGCCGGGACGCGAACGCCTCGAAGAAGGCGCGCGGCCGCTCGACGGCCTTGATCTGCACCTGGTCGCGGCCGAGGAAGAAGTTGTGGTACCAGCCCCACAGCACGCGCCACTTGCGCTCCCACGTGGGCATCGCCAGGCCGTGGTACCCGCGGTGTGCGGCCCACGCGAAGAAGCCCGTCAGCGCAATCTTCCCGGACTGGAAGGCGCCGTTGTACAGGCCGAGGCCCGCAACCGCACCCATGTTCTTGTGCACGTAGTCGACGGGCTCCTCGCCGCGCAGCACGGCCACGAGGTTCTTCGCCAGCCGCTTGGCCTGGCGCACGGCGTGCTGCGCGTTCGGCACGCACATGCCGCCGACGCCGCCGCCCGTGAGGTCGGGCACCGCCGAGACGTCACCCGCGGCCCACGCACCCTCCACCACGACGCCGTTCTCGTCGACGACGCGGAGGTCGGCCTGCGCCGAGATGCGGCCGCGCGCCTCGCGCGGCAGGTCGCTCCCGTTCACGACCTGCGGGTTGGCCATGACGCCCGCGGTCCAGATGATGAGGTCGCTCGGGTATTCCTCGCCCGTGTTCGTCTTCACGACGCCGTCGGTGGCGTCGGCGCACTGCGTGTCGAGGTGCACGTGCGCCCCGCGGCGGGCGAGGTCCTTCATGACCTTCTCGGCCGTCTCGAGCGACACCTCGGGCATGATCCGACCCATCGCCTCGATGAGGTGGAACTCGGTCTCCTCGAAGTCGATCTCGGGGAACTTCTCGAGCAGCGCGTTGGCCGCCGAGCGCAGCTCGGCGAACGTCTCGATGCCCGCGAAGCCGCCGCCCACGACGACCGTCGTCAGCAGGCGCTTGCGCAGCGGGTCGCCCTTCGGGAGCGCCGCGGCCTTCTCGAAGTTCGCGATCAGCGTGTCGCGGGCGTACTGCGCCTCCTCGATCGACTTCATGCCGATCGCGTTCTCGGCGATACCCGGGATCGGGAACGTGCGCGAGACGGATCCGGCGGTCACGACAATGTGGTCGTACTCGTACTGCCACGGCTCCGCGCCCTCGGGCGAGATGGTCGCCGTCTTGTTCGCGTGGTCGATGCCCGTCACCTTGGCGTTTATGATCCGCGTCTTCTTCAGGTGGCGGCGGTGCGAGACGACCGCGTGACGCGGCTCGATGGCGCCCGCGGCGACCTCGGGGAGGAAGGGCAGGTAGGCCATGTACGGGAGCGGGTCGACCATGACGACCTCGGCCTCACCGGCTCGCAGGTGCCTCTCGAGCTTCCACGCGGTGTAGAAACCGGCGTATCCGCCGCCGACGATGAGAATCTTGGGCACGGAAACTTATCTCCTTGGACTTGTCAGGGGTTCGGCCCGCGCTGCGCGCGAGCCGAACGAATGCGCCGGGACACTGCGACGACGCCGAGCACGAACAGGATACCAGCGGCGGAGAGCGCGACGAGCGGCAGCGTGACGTCCCGGAGGCTCTCGGCGGACGGGAGGAACGGGCTCCCCGCCTCTGCGGGGCCGTCCACGGCCGGGAGCGCGGGCAGCTCGACGGGGTCGGGCGTCGGGGTCACGGCGGCCTCCGGCTCGCTCCCCGCCGCGCGGTTGATGCGCACCCACTCCGCGAGGCTGCCCATGGGGTTCTCCGAGACGAGCGGCACGTCGTCCTCGATCGCCGCGCGCGCGTCGACGATCCCGAACCCGTAGAGCGGATCCCGTTCCCCCGTCTGCTCGGGGGCCGGATCCGCGGTCTGCACGATGCGGTTGATGACGTTCACGGCGTCGAGGCGGGGGTAGGCCGAGCGCACGAGCGCCACGATCCCGGAGACGATCGGGGCGGATCCGCTCGTCCCGCTCCACTGCTCGACCGTCCCCGTCGGGCTGATCCCGAGCAGCTGCTCGCTCGGCGCCGAGACGCCGATCGTGATGCCCTGCGTCGAGGCGTCCTCGCTCGCCCGCCCGTCGGGGTCCACGCCGGCGACCGTGAGGACGCCGGGGATCGTCGCGGGCGCCCCGACCATGGTCGTGCCGCTCACGCGGTTACCCGCCGCGACGACCACGACGACGTCGTTGTCGTAGGCGTACTGAAACGCGTCGTCCCAGCTCTCGTCCCACTGCGTCTGGTTCGTCGTGAATGACAGGTTGATGACGTCGGCGCCGTTGTCGACGGACCACCGCATCGCGTCGGCCACCTGGTCCGAGAAGGGCACGTCGCTGACGGATCCGAACCCGAGGGACACGGCGAGGAGGTCCGCCTCCGGGGCCACGCCGATCATGCCCTCCTCCTCGCCCGTGCCGCGCGCGGCCGCGAGCGAGGCGACCCAGGTGCCGTGGCTCCGGGTGTGCACGTCGCTCCCGAGCGGCGTGCGCCCGTCGGCCGCCCCCACGCCCGAGACGTCCGTGCCACCCGCGACCGCTCCGTCGAGCTCGTCGATGTCCGCCGCGACGCCGCTGTCGATTACGGCGATCGTCACGCCCTGGCCGCGCGCGGTGTCCCACGCGTCCTCGATGCCGTAGGCCTCGAGCCAGTACTCGGCCGCGCGGGTCGGGTCGGGCTCCTCCGTCGGGGTCGGCGTGGGGGTGCGTTCCGCAGCTACCGCGGCCCCGGGGAGCGCGACGGCACACGCGACCGCCAGCGCGGCGCACGCCGCGGCGATCGCACGGGCCGCCCGCCTCATGCCGCGGGGTCGCCCTCGGACAGCGCCGCGCCGGGCTCCGCGCACGCGCAGCGCTCGGGCGACCAGGCGGATCGCTCGAGCGCGAGGTCGCCGATCGGGTTCACGCCGGGGCCGGCCGCGAGCGCGTGCCCGGCGAGCGCGTGGAGGCACTTCACGCGCGTCGGCATGCCGCCGGCGGAGATGCCCTCGACCTCCGCCACGTCGCCGTACTGCGCGCGATCCGCCAGGTACGCCGCGTGCGCCCGCGCGTACGCCGCGCGCACGTCGGCGTCCGCCTCCAGGAGCTCGGTGAACTCGACCATCAGCTGGCCCGACTCGAGGCGCGACATCTCGGCCGTGGCCTCGGGATGCGTGAGGTAGTAGAACGTCGGGAACGGCGTGCCCTGCGGGAGGCGGGGGGCCGTCGCGACGACGGTCGGGTTGCCGCACACGCAGCGCGCGGCGATGCCCACGACGCCGCGCACCTCACGGCCCAGCTGGGCGGTGAGCACGCGGAGCTCGGCGGGGCGGACGGCGTCAAAGGGGGGCGTGGTCACCCTCCGAGGGTACCGGCCCCGCCCGACGAAACCCTGGTGGGGCGGTCGGGGCTAGTCCTCGGGGAAGACGTCGGGGTCGATCGCCGTGGCCTGCTCGGCGAGCCCCGAGGCGACGACCGAGCGGAGCATGGATCCCATCCAGTCGTCCTCCCGCTCGGAGACCTCGGGATCCACGGCGTCCGGCTCCGTGGCCGCCGCCGCGTCGGCCGGCAGGTCGTCCTGCACGAGGAACACGACCTCCCCGGGAAGCACGTAATAGAGGCGCTCGCGCGCCTGCGTCATGATGTACGCCGGGTCCTGCCACCGCGCCTGCTCGAGCTCGAGGGCGGCGATCTCGTCCTCCGTCGCCGCGACGCCGGCGCTCGCCTGCGCGATCTGCTGCCGCATGTCGATGTATCCGCCGACGGACGGCACGAGCACGAACGCCCCCAGCACCACGAGGCCGGCCATGATCACGGCGAATCCCGAGAGGCGGATGCCCGCGAGCCAGCCGCGCACGTCGACGCGGGGCGAACGCGAAGGGGAAGCCGCGCGTGATGACATGCGGCTTCCCCTTTCGTCGTGCGTGATGTCGCTCAGCCCTGGAAGCGCGGGTAGGCGCCGCGACCGGCGAACGTCGCGGCGTCGCCGAGCTCCTCCTCGATGCGCAGGAGCTGATTGTACTTCGCGACCCGGTCGCTCCGAGCGGGCGCGCCGGACTTGATCTGACCGCAGTTCACGGCGACCGCGAGGTCGGCGATCGTCACGTCCTCGGTCTCGCCGGAGCGGTGCGACATCATGGCCGTGTAGCGGGCGCCGTGCGCCATGGCCACGGCGTCGAGCGTCTCGGTGAGCGTGCCGATCTGGTTGACCTTGACGAGCAGCGAGTTCGCCACGCCCTGGTCGATGCCCTGCTTCAGGCGCTCGGGGTTCGTGACGAACAGGTCGTCGCCGACGAGCTGGACCTTCTCGCCGATGCGGCCGGTGAGCTCCTTCCAGCCCTCCCAGTCGTCCTCCGCGAGCGCGTCCTCGATCGTGACGAGCGGGTAGTTGGCGAGCAGCTCCTCGTAGTAGCCCGTGAGCTGCTCCGCGCTCCAGTCCTTGCCCTCGAAGCGGTACACGCCGTTATCGAAGAACTCGGTCGAGGCGACGTCGAGGCCGACCGCAATGTCGCTGCCCGGCGTGAACCCGGCCTTCTCGATCGCCGCGAGCAGGAAGTCGAGCGCCTCGCGGTTGCTCGGCAGGTCGGGGGCGAAGCCGCCCTCGTCGCCGAGGCCCGTCGCGAAGCCGCCCTTCAGCAGCTCCTTCTTCAGGACGTGGTACGTCTCTGCGCCCCAGCGGAGCGACTCGGCGAACGACGACGCGCCGTGCGGGACGAGGAAGAACTCCTGCATGTCGATGCCGTTGTCGGCGTGCTCGCCGCCGTTGATGACGTTGAGCGCCGGAACGGGCAGGACGTGCGCGTTCGCGCCGCCGATGTAGCGGTACAGAGGCAGGTCGGCCGAGTCGGCGGCGGCCTTCGCGACGGCAAGGCTCACGCCGAGGATGGCGTTCGCGCCCACGCGCTTCTTGTTGGCCGTGCCGTCGACCTCCATGAGGGCCTGGTCGACGAGCCGCTGGTCGGACGCGTCGAGGCCCTCGATGGCCGGGCCGAGCTCGTCCACGACGCTCTCGACGGCCTTGAGCACGCCCTTGCCGCCGTAGCGCGAGGCGTCGCCGTCGCGCAGCTCGTATGCCTCGAAGGCTCCCGTCGAGGCACCGGAGGGCACGGCGGCCCTCTGCACGATGCCGTCGTCGAGGAGGACCTCGACCTCGACGGTGGGGTTGCCGCGCGAGTCCAGGATCTCGCGAGCGCCTACTGCTTCGATCTGTGCCACGGAATGACTCCTTAGAAGGTGACGATGTGGGGCGCCGAGCGCCCGCCGCCAGTCTATGACCCTCGGCGACGCCCGTCACATGGGCGCCGCCTGGCGCGTCACCGGGCGGCGTGAAGCACGCGCCCCTCGCCCCAGACCTCGACGACGCGCCAGCCGGGGGTGAGGAGCACGGCGTCCGCCGCGAAGCCGGGGTCCAGGGATCCGAACGCGTCGCCCTGGCCCAGGGCGCGCGCGGGCACCTCCGTCGCGGCCCGCACGGCCTCGCCCACGCCGACGCCGGCCTCGTCCACGGCGCGCGCGATCGCCCGGTCGAGCGTGAGCGTCGAGCCCGCGATCGCGCCGCCTCCCGCGAGGCGGGCGACCCCGCCCTGGACCGCGACGTCGAGCTCGCCCAGCCGATACGCCCCGTCCGGCGCCCCCGCGGCGGCCATCGCGTCGGTCACGAGCGCCACGCGTCCTGGCGCGGCATCGAACGCCATCCGCACGACGGCGGGGTGCACGTGCACGCCGTCGTTGATGATCTCAAGCGTGACGTCGGCGCGCGACAGCGCGGCGACGACGGGGCCGGGCGCGCGGTGATGGATCGCCGCCATCGCGTTGAACGCATGCGTGAGGATCGTGGCGCCCGCGTCGAACGCGGCCGCGGCGCCCGCGAAGTCGGCCGACGTGTGTCCGACCGCGACGCGCACGCCGGCGGCCCGGAGCTGGCGCGCCGCGGCCGCCGCACCGGGAAGCTCGGGCGCGAGCGTCACCTGCACGAGGGCCCCGGCCGCCTCGGCCAGGAGGGCCGCGACCTCCTGCTCGGTCGGCGCGCGCAGGAGGTGCTCCGCGTGCGCGCCCTTGTGCGCGGCGTCGAGGAAGGGCCCCTCGAGGTGCGCGCCCACGACCAGCGGATCCGCGCGCGCGAGAGACGCCACACGGCCGAGCCGCTCCGCGAGGTCCTGGCGGGAGGCCGTGACGAGCGAGAGGACGTGCCGCGTTGTGCCGTGCGCACGGTGAGTCTCGAGCGCGCGCCGGATCTCTGCCTCGTCCCCGTCGTAGCTGGCGCCGCCCCCGCCGTGCGCGTGGATGTCGACGAACCCCGGCGCGAGGAGGAGCCCGGACGCGTCGACGACGCGGCCCGCCGGCCCCGCCTCCTCGCGCCACGTCCCGCCCGCGCCGCGGGCCGCGATCCGGCCGTCCCGCATGAGGATCCAGCCGTCGTCGATCACCTCGCCCGACGAGACGAGGCGAGCGGAGTGGATCAGCGTCATACGTCGATCTTGCCACCCGCCTGTCGCCCGCCGCGGGCGAACCCGAGGTGAACAGCGCACGACACGCGGCGCGCGACGCGCGCCCGCGCGGGGCGCCGTCACTACGCTCGGCGTATGTCGTCGACGCTCGCCCGCCGCCTCAGACTCCCGGACGCCGTCGCGATCGGCCTCGGTTCGATGATCGGCGCGGGGGTGTTCGTGGTCTTCGCGCCTGCGTCGGAGGCCGCGGGCGCGTGGCTGCTCGCGGGCCTCGTCATCGCGGCGTTCGTCGCCTACTGCAACGCGACGAGCTCCGCGCAGCTGGCCGCCGTACACCCCGTCGCGGGCGGCACGTACGCCTACGGCCGCGCGGAGCTGGGCGCGTGGTGGGGCTACGTCGCCGGCTGGGGGTTCGTCATCGGCAAGACCGCGAGCGCCGCCGCCATGGCGCTGACGTTCGCGGCCTACGTGGCCCCCGGGTGGGAGAAGCCCCTCGCGGCGGCGGCCGTCGCGGCGCTGGCGGGCCTCAACCTGCTTGGCGTCACGCGCACGGCGCTGGCGACGAAGATCATTGTCGTGCTCGTGATCGGCGCGCTCGCGGTCGTCGCCGTGGCGGGCGTCGCCGCGGGTCCGGCCGGCCAGGCCGCCGACGCCGGCGCTCCGGCCGGCGTATACGGCGTCCTGCAGTCCGCGGGCCTGATGTTCTTCGCGTTCGCGGGCTATGCGCGCATCGCGACGATGGGCGAGGAGGTCGTGGATCCGGCCCGCACCATCCCCCGCGCGATCGTCGTCGCGCTCGCGGGCGCCGTGGCGGTCTACGCCGTCGTCGCCGTCGCGGTTCTCGTGGCGCTCGGGCCATCGGGCGCGGCCGGATCCGCCGCTCCGCTCGCCGACGTCGTGGCCGCCGCCGGGTGGGACGCGGCGGGCCCCGTCGTCCGGGTCGGCGCCGCGCTCGCGAGCCTCGGCGCGCTGCTCGCCCTCCTGGCGGGCCTCGGGCGAACGAGTCTCGCCATGGCCCGCGAGGGCGACCTCCCCCGCGCGCTCGCGGCCGTGAGCGCCACGCGGCGCGTCCCCCACCACGCCGAGATCGCGATCGCGGCCGCCGTCATCGTGGTCGTGCTCGTCGGGGACGTGCGCGGGGCGATCGGGTTCTCGTCGTTCGGCGTCCTGATGTATTACTTCGTCGCCAACGTCGCGGCGCACCGGCAGGGCCCCGCGGTGCGCCGATACCCCCGCGCCCTGCAGGTCGCGGGGGCGATCGGCTGCGTCGTGCTCGTCGCGACGCTTCCGTGGCAGTCGATCGCGATCGGCCTGGCGGTCACCGCGATCGGCGTCGCGCTACGCGTGGCGCGCCTCGTCGCCGAGCGCCGCGCGCTCTAGGGTCGGCCTGCCTGGCCGCTCAGCCGAGCGACTGCGTCTCGAGCGAGCCGGGTGCCGCCCCCGCACGGACCGTGACGAAGGCCGTGTATCCGTCGGCCTCGGCGCGGGCGAGCAGGTTTTTGAGGTTCTTCGTGCGCTGCTCGAGGCGCACGCGCGCGCCGGTCTCCACGAGGGCGGCCTTGTGCGCGAGGAGCTCGGCCAGCGGCACGTCGCGATCGTGCACGAGGACCACCGCGGGCGCCGCGGCGCGATCCGCGACCTCGACGAGGTCGACGATGCGCTCGAAGCCAATGGAGAATCCCACCGCCGGGACGTCCTGCCCGAGGAACCGGCCGATCATGCCGTCGTAGCGTCCGCCGCCGCCGAGCGAATACGACACGAGCGGGTGGGCGATCTCGAAGATCGTGCCGGTGTAGTAGCCCATCCCGCGCACGAGGAACGGGTCGAAGACGAGGGGCGCGGCGCCGCCCGTCGCGCTCGCGACCGCATCGCCGACCGACACGAGGTGGTCGACGACCTCGTCCGGCACACCCTCGGGAAGGCGCGAACGGATCTCCGCGGGCCCGAAGGCGCCGCGGGCGGATTCGGCCGGCAGCGCACCGAGGAAGGCCTCCAGCCGGTCGACGGCCGTCTCGTCGGCCCCCCGCTGGCGAAGCTCGGCCGCGACGCCGTCCGCGCCGATCTTGTCCAGCTTGTCGATCGTGATGAGGACCGCCGGGCGCGCCGCCTCGGGGAAGCCGAAAGCCTCGAGCATCGCGTCGAGCGCGCGGCGATCGTTGATGCGGACGCTCGCGCCCTCGAGCCCGAGGGCGGAGAGCGCGTCGAGCGTCGCGGCGATGAGCTCGGACTCGGCGCGGCCCGTGGCGTCGCCGATGATGTCGATGTCGCACTGGACGAACTGACGGTAGCGCCCCTTCTGCGGGCGCTCCGCGCGCCACACGGGCGCGATCTGCACGGCCCGGAACACGCTCGGCAGCTCGCCGCGGTGGGTCGCGTAGAAGCGCGACAGGGGCACGGTGAGGTCGTATCGCAGCCCGAGGTCGCTCAGCGCCGCCGGGTCCTCCGCCGCCGCGCGCACGCCGTCGGCGTCGAGCCCGCGGCGCAGAACGTTGAACGCCAGCTTCTCGTTGTCGCCGCCCACGCCCGCGTGCAGGCGGTCGTAGTCCTCCAGGACGGGCGTCTCGATCTCGTCGAACCCGTGGGCGCGGTAGCGCTCGCGGATGACGGCGAGCACGCGCTCGCGGCGGGCCTTGTCGGCGGGGAGGAAATCGCGCATTCCGCGCGGCGGGTTCACGGTGGCCATAGGGTCCCTATTCTTCCACCTCCGCGCGCCGCACCTCGTCCGCGAGCGCGCGCACGCGGGCGCGGAGCGCCCGCTCGGCGTCCCAGCCGCGCGCGCGGGCGAGGGCGGCAAGCCCCGCGAGGACCTCGCCGAGCTCCTCCTCGCTCGCGGGCAGGAGGGCCTCTCCCGAGTCCGCCTCGATGGCCTCCGACGCGGCGATCTCCTCGCGGAACTCCAGGCCCACGCCCGCGCGCTCGGCGCGACCGAGCACCTTCTGCGCCAGCGCGAGCGCGGGCATCGCGGGCGACACACCGTCGAGTACCGAGGTGCGCGCGGGCTTCTCGGCGGCCTTCGCCGCGTTCCAGAGCTCGAGCACGCGCTCGGGCGTCTCGGCCACTTCGCCCGCGAACACATGCGGGTGACGGCGGGTCATCTTGTCCGCCAGCGTCGCGGCCACGTCCTCCAGGGTAAACGGGTCGGCCTCGTCGGCCGCGGCCACCTCGGCGTGGAAGAGGACCTGCCAGAGGAGGTCCCCCAGTTCCTCGCGCAGCCCGGCACGGTCGCCGCGCTCGATCGCGTCCACGACCTCCGCCGCCTCTTCCGTGGCGTAGGGCGCAAGGGCGTCGTGGGTCATCTGCCGCGACCACACGCAGGTCTGGTGCACGCGCCGCATGACATCGACGGCGCGCAGAAGCTCGGGGGTGTGGGAGGAGGCCATGCCCCCATTGTCGACGACGAACGGCCCGCCGGGATCGCTCCCGACGGGCCGTTCCAGGGCGCTCAGGCCGCGGCGTTCTCCTCCGCCGCGATCCGGCGATGGTGCGCCGCGCGCCAGGACACGAGGAATCCCGACAGCACGAGCGAGATGAGAGATCCGATCAGCACGCCGAGCACCGCCTCGTCGGCGACCTCGGGCCGCGAGGCGAACGCGAGGCGCGACAGGAGCAGCGACACCGTGAACCCGATCCCGCCGAGCGCCGCGGCGGGCAGGATGTCGGCGAAGGCCACCTCGGGCCGCCCCCTCTCGTCCCGCCCGATGAAATTGGCCAGCCACCCGAACAGCGTGATCCCGATGAGCTTGCCGACGGGGAGCGCGATGACGATGCCCCACATCGCGGGCGAGATCTCGGCGACGCTCTCGACCTGCGGGATCATGACGAGCGCCGAGAAGAAGGCGAACACGGGCAGGACGAGGCCGTTCACCCACGGTTCGAGCGCGTGGCGCGCGCGCATGCCCTCGTCCTGGCGAATGACGAGCCCCAGCATCACGCCGGCGAGCGTCGCGTGGATCCCCGCGAGGTAGATGAACGCCCACGCCACGAGTGCGATCGCGATCATGAGGGGCACGACGAACGCCTGGTTGCGCCGCGACCGGAACCGGCTGAGCACGGCGAACAGCGCGACCAGGGCGAACCCGATGAGGAGGTTCAGAAGGTTCAGGTCGGTCGTGAAGAGGATGGCGATGAAGAGGATCCCGACGATGTCGTCGATGATCGCGAGCGCCAGCAGGAAGACGCGCACCTTCGTCGGCAGGCCCTTGCCGAACATCGCCAGCACGCCGAGGGCGAAGGCGATGTCGGTCGCCGTGGGGATCGGCCAGCCGTGCACGGCGTATTCGTCGCGCCCCGCGATCGCGAGGTAGATCCCGATCGGGACGATCACGCCGCCCGCCGCGGCGATCGCGGGCTTGATGGCCTTGCCGACGCTGTTGAGCTGCCCCCACGTCAGTTCGTACTGGAGCTCGACGGCGACGGTGAAGAAGAACACGGCGAGCAGCAGGTCGGCGACCCAGTCCGACAGCTCGAGCTTCAGGCCGAGCGTCTCGGGGCCGAACTCGACGTGGCTCGCGTGGATAAGGTCCTCGCCGAACGGGAGGTTCGCGAGGATCAGGCCGAGCGCGGCGGCCCCCAGAAGGAGAAACGCGGGGAAACGCTCGGAGCGGAGGAGTTTCATCGATGCCTTTCGGTTGCCGATTGACCGCGGACCGTACGGGCCGCGGCGCCGACCAGACTTCCCGGCACACCGCGTCCCACCCTATCGGGACCGCGCGCCGTGACCTGTCAGGCTACTGCGCGCGATCCTGCCCCTCGCCGGCCGCGGCCGCGGAGAGGGGGAACAGGGCGTCGAGCAGCTGGCGTACCCAGGCCAGCAGGTCCGCGTCCGCGAGGGCCTCTCCGCCGGCCGTGGGAAGCGGAACGAGGAGGGCGTCGCCGGAGCCGATGAGCTTCGCGCCGGGGTACAAGCGCTTCAGCCGTACCTGCATCGAGTCCGGCAGCCCGGCGGGCGCGATCCGCAGGTTCTTTCCCATCGCGACGACGTCCGAGAGGTTCGACTGCGCGGCGCGCCGGCGCAGTCGCGCGACGTCCACGAGACCGCGCACGGGGGCCGGCGGCTCGCCGTAGCGATCCGCGAGCTCCTCGACGACGCGGTCAATCGCGTCCTCCTCGGCGCCGGCAGTCGCCGAGGCCGACAGCTTCTGGTAGGCCTCGAGCCGGAGGCGCTCGCTGTCGATGTAGTCGTCGGGGATCCGCGCTTCGAGCGGCAGCTCGAGCCGCAGCTCGACCGGCCCGTCGCCCTTCTCGCCTCGGAACTCGCTCACGGCCTCCCCGATCATCCGCAGGTAGAGGTCGAACCCGACGCCCGCGATGTGACCGGCCTGCTCCGCGCCGAGGAGGTTCCCCGCGCCGCGCAGCTCGAGATCCTTCATCGCGACCTGGATGCCGCTGCCCAGGTCGTTGTGCACGGCGATCGTCTCGAGGCGGTCCGCCGCGGTCTCCGAGAGCGGGCGATGCTCGTCGTAGACGAAGTAGGCGTAGGCGCGCTCGCGCCCGCGCCCCACCCGGCCGCGGAGCTGGTGGAGCTGGGCCAGACCGTACTTGTCGGCGCGGTCGACGATGATCGTGTTCGCGTTCGCGATGTCGATGCCGGTCTCGATGATCGTCGTGCACACGAGCACGTCGAACTTGCGCTCCCAAAAGTCGTCGACGACCTGCTCCAGCTGGTGCTCACCCATCTTGCCGTGGGCGACGGCGATCCGGGCGTCGGGCACGAGCTCGGCCAGGTGGCTCGCGACGCGCTGGATGCTCGTGACGCGGTTGTGCACATAGAACACCTGCCCCTCGCGCAGCATCTCGCGTCGGATGGCGGCGGCGACCTGTTTGTCGTTGGACGGGCCCACGTAGGACAGGATCGGGTGGCGCTCCTCCGGGGGCGTGGCGAGCGTCGACATCTCGCGGATCCCCGTCACCGCCATCTCGAGCGTGCGGGGAATCGGCGTGGCGCTCATCGCGAGGATGTCGACGTTCGTCTTGAGCTTCTTCAGCGCGTCCTTGTGCTCGACGCCGAAGCGCTGCTCCTCGTCGATGATGAGGAGTCCGAGGTCCTTGAACACGACCTGGTCCGTGAGGATTCGGTGCGTGCCGATCACCATGTCGACGGATCCGTCGAGCAGCCCGCGCAGCGTGTCCCGCGCCTGCTGCGGCGTCTGGAAGCGGCTGAGCGCCTTCACCTTCACGGGGAAACCCGCGAAGCGCTCCTGGAACGTCTCGAGGTGTTGCTTGACCAGCAGCGTCGTGGGCACGAGCATCGCGACCTGCTTACCGTCCTGGATCGCCTTGAAGGCGGCGCGCACGGCGACCTCGGTCTTGCCGAAGCCGACGTCGCCCGAGAGGAGGCGATCCATGGGGGTCGCGCGCTCCATGTCGCGCTTGACCTCGTCGATCGTCTGGAGCTGATCGGGGGTCTCGGCGAACGGGAACGCCTCCTCGAGCTCGCGCTGCCAGGGCGTGTCCGGCCCGAAGGCGTGGCCCTTCGACGCCATCCGGGCCGAGTAGAGCTTCACGAGCTCCACCGCGATGTCTCGGACCGCCTTGCGCGCCTTCTTCTTCGCCTGCGCCCAGTCGGACCCGCCCATCTTCGACAGCTGCGGGTTCTCGCCGCCGACGTACTTCGAGAGCAGGTCGAGCTGGTCCGTGGGGACGAACAGCTTGTCGCCCGGATAGCCGCGCTTCGAGGGCGCGTACTCGAGCACGACGTAGTCGCGCGTCGACTTCTGCGCGCCGCGACCCCCCGTGGACACCTCGCGCTGGACCATCTCGACGAAGCGGCCGATGCCGTGCGTCGCGTGCACGACGGGATCCCCGGGCTTCAGCTGGAGCGGATCCACGACGTTGCGCCGCCGGGAGGCGAGCTTCTTCACGACGCCTGCGTCCTGCGCGATCGTGCGCCCGTAGAACTCGGAGTCGGTGAGGACGGCGACCCGGGCCTCCTCGGACACGAATCCCTTCTCGACCTGCGCGCGCAGGAGAGTCGCGACCCCCCGCTCGGGCGCCTCGGCCAGCGCGTCGACGATCCGCGCGGCGACACCGCGCTCGGACAGCACGTCGCGCGCCCGGTCCACGAGGCCCGTGCCGGTACCGGCGACGACGACCGCCCACCCGTCCGCGACGAGCCCGCGCACGAACTCCGTCGCGCCGTCGACGTTGCCCTGGAAGGACGCGGGCGCGTCGGCCCGGATCCGCATCGAGGACGCTCCGGGGGCGAGCGCCTCCCCCGCATCCGCCAGCTCCTCCGCGATCTCCCCCAGCCCGGAGTCGAAGGGGCTCAGGGTCCACCACACCCCGCCGCGCGCCGCCGCCGCCTCGCGCAGATCGCCGACGCCGACGAAGCCGGCGTGCGCCAAATCGAGCGGCGCCTCGCCGCCGGCGGTGGCGGCGTTCCACGCGGCCTCGAGGAACTCCGCGTTCGTCTCGGCGAGGCTCGTGGCGCGCGCGAGCGCGCGCTCGGGGTCCACGAGCGCCACGGCCGCGCCCTCCGGGAGATAGTCGACCACGCTCACGAGCGGACCCGCGACGAGGCTGGAGAGCGACTCCATCCCCTCCGTGGGGATTCCCTCCCCCATTCGCTCGAGCATCTGGCCGATCCCGGGGTATTCGGCCTGGAGCTCCCGCGCGCGCTGCCGGACCTCGGGGGTGAGCAGCAGCTCGCGGCTCGGCATGAGCTCGATCCGCGCGATCGTGCCGGGGGCGGAGCGCTGGTCGGCGACGGAGAACTCGCGGATCTCGTCGACCTCGTCGCCGAAGAACTCGACGCGATACGGGTGATCGGCCGTCGGCGGGAAGACGTCGAGGATCCCGCCGCGCACGGCGAACTCGCCGCGCCGCGACACCATGTCGACCCGGTGATAGGCGAGCTCCACGAGGCGCGGGGCGATGTCTTCCAGCCACAGATCGCGGCCGCCGGCGGCGAGCACGATCTCCTCGGCGTCGCCCAGCCCCGGCGCGATCGGCTGCATCGCCGCGCGCACGGACGCCGTCACGATGAGCGGGGTCTCGCCGTCCCAGCGCGCGAGCCTGCGGAGGGTTTGAAGCCTCCGGCCGACGACCTCGGGGCTCGGGCTCAGGCGCTCGTGCGGGAGGGTCTCCCAGGCGGGCAGGTCGACCACGTCGGCGACCGGCAGGTAGGCCGCGAGGGCCGCGGCTAGCTGCTCCGAGCGGCGGCTCGTCGGCGCGATCGCCACGAGCACAGGCGGGTGGCCCGCCCCGCGGCGCCGCTCGAGGAGGGCCGCGAGCGCGGGCGCGTCCAGGCCGTCCACGGCCGAGAACTCCGCGTCGACCGAGGAGCAGGCGATCGCCTCCCGGAACGAGGACGACGTGTCGAGGGCGCGCAGAATCCCGGAAAGAGTCACGGCACCAGTCTACGAGGGACCCCCGACGCGCGGCCGTAGGATGGCCGCGTGACGACGCCCCCGCCCCCGCGACCCCGCGCGCTCGGGGTCGTGGCGTTCGCCGGAGCGGTCGCCTCGCTCGTCCTCGGCGCCGCGGCGATCATGCTCGCGGGGTGGTCCATCTCGCGCGCGCTGCACTTCACCGACTACCCGGACCTCGTCCAGGACACGGAGGCGCAGCTGTGGGAGAGCGCCGGATCGCTGGCCTTCTCGGCCGCGTGGCTCGCGGCGGCGTGGATCCTCCACGCGCTGCTCGCGGCGTGGGCCCTCGTCCAGGGCATCGTCGCCGTCGCGGTGGGGCGCGGCCGGGCGTGGGGCGTAGCGGCGATCGTCATCGCCGCTCTCGCGTGGCTCCCGCTCACCTGGGTGGCCCAGGAGGCCGTCCTCGCGGGATTCCTCGGCCTCGTGCCCTTTTTCGGGTGATCAGGCCCGCGGCGCGTGCACGCGCTGTTGCGCCGCGGTCAGACCCTCGTCCGCGATCAGCTCCGCGGCGTCCGCCGCGTCCGACACGAGAATGGGGAGATTCTGGCGTTCCGCGGATCCGAACTCGGCGAGCACCCAGTCGGCCGGATCCTGCCGCCCCGCCGGGCGGCCGATGCCCACGCGCACCCGCGCGAAATCTGGCGTGCCGAGCGCCTTCTGGATGTCGCGGATCCCGTTGTGCCCGCCGTGTCCGCCGCCGGACTTGAGCTTCAGCTGGTCGAACGGGATGTCGAGTTCGTCGTGAACGACGATGAAGCGCTCGGGCGCGACGCGGTAGAAGGACGCGAGCGCCGCGGCGGGGCCGCCGGAGGTGTTCATGAAGCCGTTCGACTTCGCGAGCACGAGCTTCGCGGCGCCGGGGCGGAGCCACGCCTCGGCCACGCGCGCGCCCGCCTTGTGCTGCCGCCACGAGGCATCGCGGCGGGCCGCGATCTCGTCGACCACCATCTGGCCGACGTTATGACGCGTGCGTTCGTACCGCGGGCCGGGGTTCCCGAGGCCCATGATCAGCCAGGTCTCCGCCATGGCGCTCTCCTCTGTCGTCGCCGAGACGGGATGAGGGGGCGCGGTGTCCCCGCGCCCCCTCATCCCGGTGTCGATACCGAAATCGTTACTCGGCCGACTCCGCGCCGTCCTCGGCGGGCGCGGCGGCCTCGTCGTCGTCGTCGGACGCGCTCGGCGTCGAGATGCCCACCACGAGCAGCTCGGGGTCGTCGGCGAGCGTGACGCCGGCGGGGAGCGTGAGGTCCTTGGCGTAGACGTGCTGCCCGTCCTCGAGGCCGTCGATGTTCACGACGATGTGCTCGGGGATGTGCATTGCCTCGGCCTCGACCGTGATCGCCGTCGCGCTGAGCGTCGCGATCGTGCCGGAGAACGACTCGCCCTCGGTGACGTAGGGCACATCGACCGTCATCTTCTCGCCGCGCGTGACGACGACCAGGTCGATGTGCTCGATGATCTGGCGCACCGGGTCGCGCTGCACGTCCTTGACGAGCGCGAGCTGGCTCTCGCCGTCGAGGTCGAGGTCGATCACGGCGTTCGCGTGACGCACGATGAGGCCCGTCTGGTGCCCCGGGAGGGCGAGGTGCTTGACCTCGGTGCCGTGGCCGTAGAGGACCGCGGGGATCTGGCCGGCGGCGCGCAGGCGGCGGGCGAAGCCCTTGCCGAACTCGGTGCGAACCTGGACGGTGAGCTTGTTGCCATCGCTCATGGGTGTCTCCTGTCTCGGTGCACGCGTACCGAGGCGGGCCGCGTGAGTGAACGTGTGTCTCGACTCCAACGCAGGACGTGAGGAGAGCAGTTCTGCCCGCATCACCGCGTCGATAACGGAGGCGCCGAAGCGCTTCCCTCGCCGAGGTCGTCGTCTATCGTACCCGATCGGCGCGATAGGATCGATTCTCGTGCGCGTTTCGCGCGCCCCCACCCCAAGCACCTACGGAGACCCCCGCGCATGGACGCTTCGCACATCGTCGCCCTCGTCATCGCCGCCCTCGCCACGTGCACGACGATCGGGTTCGTCGGCGCCCTGTTCACGCTCGGTCGGCAGTCGTCCTACAAGGACTGATCGCCCCCTCCGTTTCGCCCGCGGCGCGGGGAGGCCCCGCGACGGGCTAGCCTGGGGTCATTCCTGATCCCCCTTCTCGAAGGAGTCGTGCGTGAACCAAGCCGCAGCCAACATCGGGGTCGTCGGCCTCGCCGTGATGGGCTCGAACCTGGCCCGGAACCTCGCGAGCCGTGAGGGCAACACGGTCGCGGTGTACAACCGCAGCCGCGAGAAGACCGACCAGCTGGTCGCCGAGCACCCCGAGGCCGGCTTCCTGCCCGCGTTCGACTACGCCGAGTTCGCGGCCACGCTGTCGAAGCCCCGCACGGCCATCATCATGGTCAAGGCGGGCCGGGGCACCGACGCCGTCATCGACGAGCTCGTCAAGGTCTTCGAGCCGGGCGACATCATCGTCGACGGCGGCAACGCCTACTTCCCCGACACGATCCGCCGCGAAAAGGCGGTGCGCGAGACGGGCATCAACTTCGTCGGCGCCGGAATTTCGGGCGGCGAGGAGGGCGCGCTGAACGGCCCGTCGATCATGCCCGGCGGATCCGACGAGTCGTGGGTGACGCTCGGCCCGATCCTGAAGTCGATCGCCGCCGTCGCCCCGGACGGCGAGCCCTGCGTCACGCACGTCGGCCACGACGGCGCGGGCCACTTCGTGAAGATGGTCCACAACGGCATCGAGTACGCCGACATGCAGCTCATCGCGGAGGCGTACGACCTCATCCGCCGCGGCACGGGCAAGACCCCGACCGAGATCGCCGACATCTTCGCGGCGTGGAACACGGGCGAGCTCGAGTCCTACCTCATCGAGATCACGGCCGAGGTCCTGCGCCAGGTCGACGCCGAGACGGGCAAGCCGCTCGTCGACGTCATCCTCGACCAGGCCGGCGCCAAGGGCACGGGCGCGTGGACGGTCCAGACCGCGCTCGCGCTCGGCGTCCCCGTGTCGGGGATCGCCGAGGCGACCTTCGCGCGCTCGCTGTCCTCGCACCCCGAGCAGCGCGCGGTCGCCTCGGCCCTGCCCGGCCCGGCCGAGCCGTTCGAGGTCGCCGACGCCGACGCCTTCATCGCCGACGTCGCGCAAGCGCTGTTCGCGTCGAAGATCATCGCCTACTCGCAGGGCTTCGACGAGATCCGCGCCGGCGCCGCCGAGTACGGCTGGACGATCGACCTCGGCGCCGTGTCGAAGATCTGGCGCGAGGGCTGCATCATCCGCGCCCAGTTCCTCAACCGCATCGCCGACGCCTACGCCGGCGAGCCGGACCTGCCGGTGCTCGCGACCGCGCCGTACTTCGCCGACGCGCTCACGCGCGGACAGGCCGCCTGGCGCCGCGTCGTCGTCGCGGCCACCGTCGCGGGGATCCCCTCGCCGGCGTTCAGCTCCTCGCTGGCGTACTACGACGGTCTGCGCGCCGACCGCCTCCCGGCCGCCCTCGTGCAGGGGCAGCGCGACTTCTTCGGCGCGCACACGTACAAGCGCATCGACAAGGAAGGCACGTTCCACACGCTGTGGTCCGGCGACCGCTCCGAGATTGAGGCCGAGGACACGCACTGACATCGTCCGCGCGAAACGAGGATCGCCCCCGCCATGCGGCGGGGGCGATCCTCGTTTCTCAACGGTGCGCTCAGGCCCACGCGGTGACGTCCTTCACCCGGCCGCCCTCGAGCCGCAGGCGGCGGCGCGCGCGACGGAACACGGCGGAGTCGTGCGTCACGAGGATCAGGGTCAGCCCGTCGCTGTTGAGGCCCTCGAGAAGCGCCATGATCTCGTCGCGCGTGCGCTCGTCGAGATTTCCCGTCGGCTCGTCCGCGAGGAGCACGCGGGGCCGGCCCGCGATCGCGCGGGCGATCGCCACGCGCTGCTGCTGTCCGCCGGAGAGCTCCGCGGGGAGGTGATCGGCGCGTTCCGCGAGACCCACCTGCGCCAGCGCCTCCGCGACGCGGCGCGCGCGCTCGGCGGCGTCGAGCCGCAGCGGCTCGAGCCCCATGTTCACGTTCTGGGCCGCCGTGAGGGTGGGGATCAGGTTGAACCCCTGGAAGACGAAGCCGATCTCCCCCGCGCGCAGCCGCCCGAGCGTCCGCGGCGAGGCGTCCGTGAGATTCGTCGTGCCGAAGGCGATCGCGCCCGACGTGGGCGAATCGAGCGCCCCGAGCATCTGCAGGAGCGTGGACTTGCCGCCGCCCGTCGGGCCCTGGATCGCGACGAACTCGCCCTCCTCGATCGCGAGGTCGACGCCGCGGAGCGCCTGCACCTCGCGGCCCTTCTGCGCGTAGGTCTTCGTGACGGCATCGAGCGTGTACAGCGCGGTCATGGGGTTCTCCTGGTCCGTGGGGGTGTGCGCGATCGTCGACATCTCAGGCCACCGACCTCAGCGCCTCGGCGGGGCTGAGCCGCGCCGCGCGCCATCCGCCGATCGCGCCGGCGACGAGGCCGCCCGCGATCGCGAGCCCGACGGCCGCGAGGATGACGCCCACGCTGACGGGCGCCGACAGGACGACGTCCGCCGCCGTCTCGGCCGCGGGGGCCGCCCCGAAACCTCCGCCCATGCCCTCGCCGCCGGGCGCACTCGCCGCGGCGTCGCCCGCCGACGACGAGAGCGTCGGGTGCACGAGGTTGATGACGAGGACGCCGACCAGCCCGAGCGCGACGCCCGCGACGCCGCCGATGATGCCCTGCACCACCGACTCGCCCGCGACCTGGCCGACGATCCGGCCGTTCGTCCAGCCGATTGCCTTCAGCGTGCCGAACTCGCGGGTCCGCCGCGAGACGCCGGAGATGGTGAAGAGCACGGCCAGCAGGACGGCGACGGCCAGGACGATGATCGACAACCAGGTGCCGAGGCCGGAGATGAGGCTCGAGGCGCTCGTGAGGGATCCGGAGACCGTCGCGGCGAGGTCGCTCTGCGAGCTCACCGTGGCGTCCGGCAGCTCCTCCTCGAGCGCGTCCTGCACCTCGGCGATCGCGTCCGAGGAGGTCGCCTGGACGTAGACCGTCGAGATCGCGTCCGTCTCGCCCGACAGGTCCTGGGCGACGTCCAGCGGGATGAACACATCGGCGGCCGTGTCGGCCTCGTCCGTCGCCGACGCCACGACGCCGACGATCTCGACGTCCTCGCCGCCGAGCTCGACCGTGTCGCCGACCGCCAGCTCGTTCGACGTCGCGTAGGTCTCGTCGACCACCGCGACGAGCGCGCCCGCGTCCGAGGCCTGGAGGGCGCGGCCGTCCACGACCTCCGCCGAGGAGAGCGGGCCGACCGTGGTCGCGGCGTCGTCCACGCCGAGGACCGACAGCGAGTTCAAGTCGAACGCGCTCCCGCCCGCGCCGTCGAACCCGCCCGAGGGCGGCGCCTGCATCTCGCCCTCGCCGGGCGGGGCGGCCTCGCCGGACTCCGACGCCTGCGACGGGATCTCGCCGCTGAACTCCATGTTCGACAACGCCAGCGCGGCCGAGACCGCCTCCACGCCGGTCGTGCTCGCGGCCGTCTCGCTGGCGGAGGCGTCGAGCGTTCCGCGCCCGCGCTCCACAGAGAGCGTGGACTGCGACAGCTCGGTGGTCCCGTCCTCGCCTGCCTGCTCGCCGCCGAACTCGAAGCGCTGGCCGCCGCCTTCGCCCGGCTCCGCCGCGGCCCCCGTAACGGTCAGGTCCGTCCCCACGCCGTACACCGACGCGAGCGCCTCCTCCTGTGCGTCGGACACGCCGCGCGCCAGGGACGTGGCGATGATGACGAGGGCGATCGCGACCGCGAGGCCCGCCGCGACGATGGCCGTCTGGCGCTTTCTCCCGGCGAGCTCGCGCCGGAGATAGGTGCCGTACATGAAGTCTCCTTTCGCCGCCCGCTCGGGCGGCCAGGAGAGACGCTATGAACCGCGTCAATGGGAGTCGTCAGCCGTTCTGATGAGAAGGTGATGAATCCCGAACCGCGTGAGGCTTGGCCGGCAGGCTCACGATGAACCGCGTCGCGCCGGGCCGGCTGTCCACCGAGATCTCGCCGTGGTGCGCGTCGACGATCGCCTTGACGATCGAGAGCCCCAGCCCCGATCCGCCGGTCTTCCGGGCTCGGCTGACGTCCCCGCGCGCGAACCGCGTGAACAGGGTCGCCTGGATCTCCGGCTCGATTCCGGGCCCCGTGTCGTCGACGGTGAGGATGGCGCGAGTCTGGGATCCCTCGCCCGTCGTCGCCAGCGAGACGGTCACCGAAGTGCCCTCGGGCGTGTGCGTGCGCGCGTTCGCGAGGAGGTTGGTCACGACCTGTGTCAGCCGGGCGCGGTCGCCCGCGACGAGCACGGGCTCCTCCCCCACCTCGGCCCCCCAGTCATGCTCCATGCCGGCCATGGCCTGGTCCCCGACCGCGTCGACGACGACCTGGCGCAGGTCGACCATGTCGTAGACGAGCTCGTGCCCCTCGTCGAGGCGGGCGAGGAGGAGCAGGTCCTCCACGAGGCCCGTCATGCGCTGCGACTGCGCCTCGATGCGCTGCAGCGACTGGCGACTGCCCTCGCTGAGCGTGCCGTCGCGCAGCGACAGCTCGCTGTAGCCGCGGATCGAGGCGAGCGGCGTGCGCAGCTCGTGGCTCGCGTCCGCCACGAAGCGGCGCATCGTCTCCTCGTTGCGCTGGCGGGCCGAGAGCGAGTCCTCCACGTGGTCGAGCAGCGTGTTGAGCGCGGCGCCCACCCGGCCGACCTCAGTCGCCGGATCCGCCTCCTCGGCCGGGACGCGCTCGGCGATCCGCACGTCGCCCTGGTCGAGCCGCTGACGCGAGACGCGCGTCGCTGTGGCCGCGACGCGGCGGAGCGGGCGGAGGCCCCGGCGGATGATGCCGGAGGTCGCGACGCCGAGCAGGAGCATGCCGCCGACCGTCGCGAGCCCGATCGACCAGAACATCTGCTGCAGCGTGAGCTTTTCGGCGGCCGTGGACATGCCCAGGGCCGCCACCGGCTCGCCGCCCTGGGACGGGATGCCCATGACGCGGAACTGGCCGAGCCCGCTGATCGTCACGGTCGTCAGCCCCTCCGTGCCGTCGATCGCGCTGAGGAGCCCCTCGATCTGGGCGTCGGAGAGCGTGTACCGGTCGTAGTCGTTGCCGACGACGGCGCCCGTCGCCCCCGTGAAGGGGCTGTCGATCACGAGGAGCATGCCGGGGGACGCGCGGGTGCGCTCGAGCTGCTCGCCCGCCGTGCCGTCGAGCATCGTGATGCCGAACTGCCCCGTCAGGGCGCTCGTTGCCTCGCGCAACCGGCTGTCGACCTGCCCCGTGAGGACGTTATTGAGGATGACGCCCGTGACGACGGACACCACGATGAGGATCGCCGCGACGATGGCGAACACCGCGAGCATCAGACGCGTGTGCAGCGCCATGGGCGGCTTGACGGGCGCGTCCGGCGCCTGTGCCGCCCCCGGGCGGCGCGACATCACTGCGGGGCCTTGATCATGTACCCGACGCCGCGGACCGTGTGGATGAGCGGCTCGCGGCCCGCGTCGATCTTCTTGCGGAGGTAGGAGATGTAGAGCTCGACGACGCTCGACTTGCCGCCGAAGTCGTAGTTCCACACGCGGTCGAGGATCTGGGCCTTCGACACGACGCGGCGCGGGTTGCGCATGAGGAACCGCAGGAGCTCGAACTCCGTCGCGGTGAGCTCGATCTCCGCCTCGCCGCGGAGCACCTCGTGGCTGTCCTCGTTGAGGCTGAGGTCGCCGACGCGGAGGATCGGCTCGGGCTCCGCCGCGAGCGCCGTGCCCGAACGGCGCATGAGCGCGCGCAACCGGGCCACGACCTCCTCCAGGCTGAACGGCTTCGTGACATAGTCGTCGCCTCCCGCCGTGAGCCCCGCGACCCGGTCGCTGACGGCGTCCTTCGCGGTGAGGAAGAGCACGGGCACCATGTTGTCCTGCTGCCGCAGGCGCTGGAGGACGGCCATCCCGTCGAGGTCCGGCATCATGATGTCGAGCACGATGGTGTCGGGCTGGAAGTCCTTCACCGACTGCAGGGCCTCGGTGCCGCTCCCGGCCGTCCGAACCTCCCACCCCTCCATGCGTAGTGCCATCGACAACAGGTCGGTGAGCATCTGCTCGTCGTCGACGACGAGCACGCGTACGGGCGTGCCATCGGGCCGGGTCAGCGCGGTCGAGGTCGTGGGGTTCGTCATGCTTCTCATTGTCCGCGCATACCTATGCGAACGCTATGGGGTCAGCTATGTCCGACCTGTGAGTCCCGCCCCGGGTGGTGGCGGTCTAGGCGGCCCCGTCGAACATGCTCGTAACGGATCCGTCGTCGAAGACCTCCTGGATCGCGCGCGCGAGCAGCGGCGCGGCCGACAGCACGGTCAGCGACGCGAAGCGGCGGCGCTCCGGGATCGGGATGGTGTCTGTGACGACGACCCGGTCGATGGCCGGGTCCTGGAGCCGTTCCGCCGCGGGGTCGCTGAAGATCGCGTGCGTCGCCCCGACGATGACCTTCTTCGCGCCGTTGGCCTTGAGCGCCTGGGCCGCCTTGACGATCGTGCCCGCCGTGTCGATCATGTCGTCGACCAGGAGGCAGGTGCGCCCCTCGACGGTGCCGACGATCTCGTGCACCGACACCTGGTTCGCGACCTTCGGGTCGCGCCGCTTGTGGATGATCGCGAGCGGCGCGTCGAGCGAGTCGCTCCACGTGTCGGCGACGCGCACGCGACCCATGTCGGGCGACACGACCGTCAGGGTCGCGCGCTCGACCGGCGTGAGCGTCTCCTGGAAGTGGCCGAGCAGCACGGGCTTGGCGAAGAGGTGGTCGACGGGGCCGTCGAAGAATCCCTGGATCTGCGAGGCGTGGAGATCGACGCTCATGATGCGGTCGGCGCCCGCCGTGTGGATCAGGTCCGTGATGAGGCGCGCCGAGATCGGCTCGCGGCCGCGCCCCTTCTTGTCCTGGCGCGAGTAGGGGTAGTACGGAACGACGACCGTGACGCGCTTGGCCGAGGCGCGCTTGAGCGCATCGAGCATGATGAGCATCTCCATGAGATCCTCGTTGATCTTCTCGCCGAAGGACTGCACGAGGAAGACGTCGGTTCCGCGCATCGAGACCTCGAAGCGCGTGTAGATCTCGCCCGACGCGAAGGTGCGGTGCTCGGTTGGCGCGAGCTCGATTCCGAGGCACTCGGCGACGTCGGCGGCGAGCTCGGGGTGGGAGCGCCCCGTGACGACCACCATGCGCTTTCGGGTCTTCTGCTCCATGCCCGGGGCGATCCCCCGGTCAAGGTCAAGGTCAACCGTCTTGTTCTTGCTGGCCATCGGTCGCTTTCTCTGAGGCTCGGGAACGCCGCGCGGCATCCGCCGCCGCCGTTCCCGCTCTGTTCTTCTCGACCCACCCCACGAGGTTCCTCTGGGGGGAGACACTGAGGGCGAGGGCCCCCGCGGGGACGTCCTTCCGGATGACCGCGCCGGCGCCCGTCTTGGCGCCATCGCCCAGTCTAACGGGGGCGATCATGACCGTATGCGAGCCGGTGTGCACCTGGTCGCCGATGACCGTGCGGTGCTTCAGCACGTCGTCGTAGTTCGCGGTGATGGCGCCGGCGCCGAGGTTGACGCCGGATCCGATCGTCGCGTCGCCGACGTACGACAGGTGCGGGACCTTGCTCCCCTCGCCCACGGTCGAGTTCTTGATCTCGACGAAGGTGCCGGCCTTCGCGCCCGCGGCCAATTCGGCGCCCGCGCGGAGGTACGCCCACGGGCCCACGGTCGCGTTCTCGCCGATCACCGCGAGGGTGACATCGCTGCGCCGCACGGTCGCGCCCCGGCCCACCTCGGCGTCGCGCAGCGAGGTATCGGGCCCGATGATCGCGCCGACGGCGACCGTCGTCGCGCCGAGGATGTGCGTGTTCGGCAGCAGGGTGACGTCGGGGGCGAGCGTCGCGGTGTCGTCGATCCACGTCGAGCGCGGATCCTCGACCGTCACGCCCTCGAGCTGCCAGCGACGGATCACCCGCTCGTTCAGGATCCGGGTCGCCTCCGCGAGCTGGACGCGGTCGTTCACGCCGAGCGCCGCGAGCGCGTCCGGCGCGGCGACCGCGGCGACGACGTCGCCCGCGCCGCGCAGGATCCGGATGACGTCCGTCAGGTACATCTCGCCCTGCGCGTTGTCCGTGCCCACCTCGGCGAGCGCCTGGCGCAGCGCCGCGGCGCGGAAGACGTACACGCCCGAGTTGATCTCGGTCACCGCGAGCTCCTCGGCGGTCGCGTCCTTCTGCTCGACGATCCTCTCCACCAGGCCGTCGGCGCCCCGGATGACGCGGCCGTATCCGTCCGGCTGGGCGAGCTCGGCGCCGAGGATCGTCGCGGCCGCCTCCCGCCGTCGATGCTCGTCGAGCAGCGCGCGGAAGGTCGCGGCCTCCAGGAGGGGCACGTCGCCGGAGAGGACGAGGACGTCGCCCGCGAAATCGGCCGGCAGGTCCGCGACGCCGAGCTGCGCCGCGCGCCCCGTGCCGGGCACCTCGTCCTGGTCGACGGCGCGCGCCCCGGGATAGTCGGCGAGCGACTCGACGACCCGGTCGCGCTCGTGCCGGACGACGACGCGAACGTGCGGCGTGCCGAGGGCCTCGGCCTGGCTCAGCACGTGCCCGAGGAGCGTGCGCCCGCCCAGGCGGTGCAGGACCTTCGGGGTGGCCGACTTCATGCGCGTTCCGCGCCCGGCCGCCAACACCACGATTGCGAGATTGTGCTCAGTCACGCTCCGCCACCAGGATTCGAACCCGGACCTCACGGCTCCAAAGGCCGTCGTGCTGCCATTACACCATGGCGGATCCGCGGCCACGGGCCGCTCGCACCAGTCTTGCACGAGCGGGCCGATTGCCGCCCGAGCGCCCCGGCGCGCGATAATCGTTCGATGGGCACGGAACGGGACGAGGTCGATCGCATCGTCGGCGCGTGGAGCGCCGAGCGCGACGACCTCGATTTCTCCCCCATGGAGGTCCTGTCCCGCGTCGACCGCCTCTCCCACCACCTCGACCGGGCGCGGCGCGAGGCCTTCCGCCGGACGCACATCGAACCGTGGGAGTGGGACGTGCTCTCGGCCCTCCGGCGCGCCGGCGAGCCCTACCGCCTGAGCCCCAAGCAGCTGCTCCAGCAGACGCTCGTCTCGAGCGGGACGATGACGAATCGGATCGACCGGCTCCGCGAGCGCGGGCTCGTCGAGCGGTCCTCGGATCCGTCCGACCGCCGCGGCGTCCTCGTCACGCTCACCGAGGAGGGCCGCACCCGCGTCGACGCCGCGATCACCCGCCTCATCGACGCCGAGGCCGACCTGCTTGCCGGCATGAACAAGACCGACCAGAAGCGCCTCGCGGCGCTCCTGCGCCACCTGCTGATCTCCTTCGACTGAACAGGACTCCCCCTCCATGGCACATCTCCTCGGCGGCGAGGACATCCACGTCGAATTTCCCGCAAAGGTCGTCCTCGACGACGTCACGATCGGCATCGCCGACGGCGATCGCGTCGGCATCGTCGGGCGCAACGGCGACGGCAAGTCGACGCTGATGAAGGTCCTCATGGGCGTGTCCGAGGCCGACAGCGGGCGGGTCACGCGCCGCGCGGGGCTCCGCGTGGGCATGCTCAGCCAGGACGACGACCTGCCGGAGGGCGGATCCGTGCGCCACGCGATCGTCGGGGACGCGCCCGAGCACGAGTGGCTGGGCGACGCGCGGATCCGCGACGTGCTCGCCGGGCTCACCGGCGACCTCGACCTGGGCGCGAACGTCGCCTCGCTCTCGGGCGGCCAGCGCCGGCGGGTGGCGCTCGCGCGGCTCCTCGTCGGCGACTGGGACGTCGTGGCGCTCGACGAGCCGACCAACCACCTCGACGTCGAGGGCATCTCCTGGCTCGCCCAGCACCTCGCCCGCCGCTGGCCGGACGGCCAGGGCGCGCTCCTCCTCGTCACCCACGACCGGTGGTTCCTCGACGCCGTCTGCACCCGCATGTGGGAGGTGCACGACGGCATCGTCGATCCCTTCGAGGGCGGGTACGCCGCCTACGTGCTCCAGCGCGTCGAGCGCCAGCGCCAGGCGGCGGTCGTCGAGGAGAAGCGCCAGAACCTCATGCGCAAGGAGCTCGCGTGGCTTCGGCGCGGCGCGCCCGCGCGCACCTCGAAGCCGAAGTTCCGCATCGAGGCGGCCAACCAGCTCATCGAGAACGAGCCGCCCGCGCGCGACGCCGTCCAGCTCACCCAGCTGGCGACGGCGCGGCTCGGCAAGGACGTCGTCGACCTCCTCGAGGCGGGGGTGACGTACGGCGAGCGCGAGGTCCTCTCCCGCGTCGAGTGGCGCATCGCTCCCGGCGAGCGCACGGGGATCCTGGGCGCCAACGGCGCGGGCAAGTCCACCCTGCTGGGCCTGATCTCGGGCACCGTCGCCCCGACCTCGGGCCGCGTCAAGCGCGGCAAGACCGTGCAGATCGCCTACCTCGACCAGCGGCTGTCCGAGCTCGACGCGGTCGCCGACCTGCGGGTGCGCGAGGTGCTCGCCGAGCAGAAGACCTCCTACGTCGCCGGGGGCAAGGAGCTCACGCCCGCGCAGCTCCTGGAGCGGCTCGGCTTCCGGACGAGCGAGCTGTCCACGCCCGTGCGCGATCTCTCGGGTGGACAGAAGCGCCGCCTCCAGCTGCTCCTCGTACTCCTCGACGAGCCCAACGTCCTGATCCTCGACGAGCCCTCGAACGATCTCGACACGGACATGCTCGCGGCGATGGAGGACCTGCTGGACTCGTGGCCGGGGACGCTCCTCGTCGTCAGCCACGACCGCTACCTGCTGGAGCGCGTGACCGACCAGCAGTACGCCGTCATGGGCGGTCGCCTCAGGCACCTCCCCGGCGGGGTCGACCAGTACCTCGAGCTGCGGCGCGCGGAGGCGGCGGGCCCGTCCGCCCGCGCGGCCGAGCCGGCCCGCGAGCCCGGCCTCACGGGGGCCGAGCGCCGCGCCGCGGAGAAGGAGCTGAGCGCGATCGACCGCAAGCTCGCGAACCTGCGCTCCGACGCGGCGCGCATCCACGACCGGATGGCGGCGCACGATCAGGAGGACTTCGTCGGCCTCGGCGCGCTGAACGACGACCTGCGGGCGATCGGCACCGAGGTGGACGCTCTCGAGGAGCGCTGGCTCGAGCTCGGCGAGGCGCTCGAGTAGCCGCTCAGCGCTCGGGGACGAACCGGACGCGCGTGCCGGGGCGGAGCTGGCCCGCGCGCGGGAGATCTGCCGCCGCGACGACCGCGATGACCGGGTATCCGCCGGTCGTCGGGTGGTCGGGGCCGAACAGCACGGGCTCGCCCGACGGCGGCACCTGCAGGGATCCGATTTCGACCCCCTCGCTCGGGAGGTCGAGGCGCGGCGCGCGCAGCGGCCGGGCGCCGTCCGCCGGGACGAGGCGCGCACCCACCCGGTCCGCCTGACCGCTCACGCTCCACGCGGTCGCGACGAGATGGGCCCGTTCGGCGGCCGCGAAGGCGTCGGCGCGCGGGCCGAAGCGGATCCGCAGCGTCGCCACCGGGCCGAGCGACGCCAGCGGCTCGGGCGCGCCGACCGCGCCCCGCGGCGGGGCCCCGACGGCGAGGAGGTCGCCGGCGGCGAGCGGCGCCGGGCCGAGCCCGCTCAGGCGGTCGTGGCTGCGGCTCCCGAGCGTGGCGGGCGCCACGATCCCGCCGCGCACGGCGAGATAGGCGCGGAGCCCGCCGGCCGGCGACCCGAGGCGGAGCGTCTCGCCGCCGCGCAGGAGGAACGGTGCCCCGGACGGGGCAGGGTCCTCGCCGGCGTACGCGTCGAGGGCCGCTCCCGACAGCGCGAGCACCTGGTCCCCCACCGCGCGCACCTCCAGCCCGCCCAGCGTCTCGATGACCGCGGCGTCGGCGCCGTTGCCGACGAGGCGATTCGCCTGCCGCGCGGACGCGGCGTCCGCCGCCCCGGACGCCGTGACGCCGAGAGCCGCATAGCCCGGACGTCCCCGGTCCTCGAGAAGCGACAGCGGACCCGGGTGAACGACCTCGATCGCCGAGCCCGGGCGCGGGTCCGCCCGGCCGGGGATCGGCGCCGGGCCCGGCGCAGCCGGTGCGGCGCCCGTCGCCCCGCGCGCGGCCGCGCGCACGGCGCGAAACCGCACGGCGTCGCCGGGGGCGATTAGCGCTGGCGGGTCGCGCTCGATGTCCCACAGGGTCCGATCGGTGCGGCCGATGAGCCGCCATCCCCCGGGCGACGCGCGCGGATACACCGCGGAGAACTCGCCCGCAAGCGCGACGGATCCCGCCGGAACCGACGTGCGGGGGCTCTCGCGGCGCGGCACCGCGAGGCGCGGGTCGCCGCCCGCGAGGTACGCGAAGCCCGGCGCGAAGCCGCCGAACGCCGCGACCCACGCCGATGCCTGGTGCGCGGCCACGACCGTCTCGGGCGACAGGCCCGCGACCTCCGCGACGTCCCCGAGATCCGCGCCGTCGTAGACGACCTCGATCTCCACGGTGCGGCGCGGCTCGGGCGCGACCGGCGGCGCGTCGAGGGCCGCGAGGAGCGGCTCGGCCCGGCGCGCCGCCCGGGCGCTCGCGAACCGCACGAGAACGGTGCGCGCGGCCGACACGACGTCGACCTGCCCGAGCGACTTCTCGTCGACGAGGGTGCGGAGGGCGGCCACCTCGGCGAGCGAGCGACACTCCACGAGGAGCGCGCGCTCACCCGCGGGCCGCACGCCCACCGGCCGCGTCACGCGAAGCTCGCGATCTCGACGCCGGTGCGCTCGAGGCCCGCTCGCACGGCGCGGGCGAGCTCGACCGCGCCGGGGGTGTCGCCGTGCAGGCACACGCTGTCGGCCGGAACCGACACGACGGATCCGTCGATCGCGAGGACGGAGCCCTCCTCGCAGAGGCGCACGACCCGGCTCGCGACCTCCGCGGGGTCGTGGAGGACGGCCCCCTCGGCGTTCCGCGGCACGAGCGAGCCGTCGGGCGCGTACGCGCGGTCGGCGAATGCCTCCCGCACGCCGCGGAGACCGCGCCGCTCGGCGACCTCGAGCGCCACGGATCCGGGAAGCAGGAGCACCGGCAGCGCGTCGTCCACGGCCGCCACCGCGGCTATCACGGCGCGCGCGTGCGCCTCGTGCGTCACGATCGCGTTGTAGAGCGCCCCGTGCGGCTTGACGTAGGAGACCGCGCCACCCGCGCGCCGCGCGAGCGCCTGGAGCGCGCCCACCTGGTACACGATGTCGTCGGCGAGCTCGCTCTCCGTGTAGTCCACGAAGCGCCGGCCGAAACCCGCGAGGTCGCGGTAGCCCACGTGCGCGCCGATCGCGACGCCCCGGTCCACCGCCCGGCGGCAGGTGCGCGCGATGACGGTGGGGTCGCCCCCGTGGAACCCGCAGGCCACGTTGGCGCTCGTGACGACATCGAGCATGGCCGCGTCGTCCCCGAGCGTCCACGCCCCGAAGGACTCGCCGACGTCGCTGTTCAGGTCGATGGCTGCCCGCATGCCCCGACCCTATCGAGCGCGCAGCTCAGACAACGCGGGCGCCGTGCGCGGGCGCCGAGACGTGCAGCGCCTCGTGCCCGCGGCGCGCGAACATCTGCTGCAGGCCGCGCGCGTCCTCCGCCGACTCCGCGAGAAAGGCGAGGGTCGGCCCGGAGCCGGACACGATGCCCGCCAGCGCCCCCTCACGCTCGCCGAGGTCCAGCACCTCCGCGAGGTCGCGCCGCATCCGCAGCGCGGGCGCCTGGAGGTCGTTCGCGAGCGCCCCGGCCAGCCGACGGGCGTCCCCCGCGACGAGCGCGTGCAGGACGTCGGGGTCCACGACCGGCACCTCGGCGGGCGCCGGGACGACGGCCCCGCCGCCTTCGCGCTGCCGGTCGAGCTCCGCATAGACCTCGGGGGTCGACAGGCCGTCCGGGTTCGGCACGATGACCCACTCGAAGCGGCCGCGCGCGAGCGCGGGGCTCAGTCGGTCGCCGCGCCCGGATCCCACCGCCGTGCCGCCCTGGAGCGCGAACGGCACGTCCGCGCCGAGGCGGGCGCCCAGGGCGTGCAGCTGCCGCATCGACAGGCCAGTCCCCCACAGCGCGTCGCAGGCCACGAGCGCGGCCGCGGCGTCGGCGGATCCGCCACCCATGCCGCCCGCGACGGGCACCTCCTTGCGCACGTCCAGGTGGACGCCGCCGGGATGACCCGTCTCGGCCGCCAGCAGGCGCGCGGCGCGCAGCGCGAGGTTGCGGTCGTCGGTCGGGACGCCCGATACGTCCACCGTGCCCGACACCTCGATCGTGAAGTCGTCGGACGGCGTCGCGACGAGGTCCTCGTACAGGGACACCGCCTGGAAGGCCGTCGCCAACTCGTGGTACCCGTCGGGCTGTAGCGCGCCAACCTCGAGGAACAGGTTGATCTTGCCGGGCGCCCGGACGCGCACCCCGTCGAAGGTCTCCGCCAGTGTCATTCCCCCACCCGACTCACTCGCCCGAGGGCGCGGCCCAGATGTCGCCCGCGAGGGCCGCCGAGGCGCGGTCGATGGCCCGGAGCTCCTCCGCGTCGAACGCGGGCCCCGTCAGCGCCCCGAGGTTCTCGTCGATCTGCTCGGTGCGCGACGCGCCGATCAGCGCCGAGGCCACGACCTCGTCACGCAGCACCCACTGGATCGCCAGCTGCGCGAGCGTCTGCCCGCGCGCCTCGGCGAGGGCGGCGAGCTCGCGCAGCCCCGCGAGGGCGGTCGGCGTGAGGTGTTCCCCGACCGACCATCGCTTCTGGGAGCGCGCCGCCGTGCCGTCGCCGAGGTACTTCCCCGTGAGCAGGCCCTGCGCGAGCGGCGTGAAGACGATGGCGCCCATGCCCGCCGTGCCGAGCGCGTCGGTCAGCCCGTCCTCGATCCACCGGTTCGCGATCGAGTAGGAGGGCTGGTGGATGACGAGCGGCGTGCCCATCGACCGCGCGATCTCCTTGGCCTGGAGCGTCCGCTCCGGCGAATACGACGAGATGCCGACGTACAGCGCCTTGCCCTGCCGCACGAGCGTGTCGAGCGCGCCGATCGTCTCCTCGAGCGGCGTCACGGGATCCTCGCGGTGCGAGTAGAACACGTCGACGTAGTCCAGCCCCATGGCGGCGAGCGAGGCGTCGGCGCTCGCGAGGAGGTACTTTCGCGAGGCCCAGTCGCCGTAGGGACCCGGCCACATGTCGTACCCCGCCTTGGTCGAGATCACGAGCTCGTTGCGATACGGCGCGAGGTCCTCGCGGTAGATCCGGCCGAAATTCTTCTCGGCGGATCCGTAGGGCGGACCGTAGTTGTTCGCGAGGTCGAAGTGCGTGATGCCGCGGTCGAGCGCGTGGCGCAGCAGGGCGCGCTGGTTGTCGATTGGGACGTTGTCGCCGAAGTTCCACCACAGGCCGAGCGAGAGCGGCGGGAGGTACAGCCCGGAATCGCCCACCTGGCGGTACGTCACCCCGTCGTAGCGGTCCCGCGCGGCGTGGTACGGCTCGTGCAGCTCTGCGACGGGTCGGGCGTGGAATCTCGGCGAATCGGTCACGCCCTCAGGCTACCCGTGCGCGGCCTGCGCCCGCGCCACGGCCAGGAAGTCGGCGAGGCTGAGGGACTCGCCGCGCGCGGTCGGGGCGACGCCCGCCGATTCGAGGATCTCCGAGGCGCGGGCGGCGGATCCGCCGAGCGCGCCGGCGAGCGCCTGCCGCAGCATCTTGCGGCGCTGCTGGAACGCGAGGTCGATGAGGCGGAAGGTCCTCTCTCGCTCCTCGAGCGTGCCGGCAGGCGATTCCGCGCGCTCGAACGCGACGAGCACGCTGTCGACGTTGGGGACCGGCCAGAAGACGTGGCGCGAGACGGTGCCGGCGAGACGCCAGGCCCCGTACCACGCGGCCTTCAGGCTCGGGGCGCCGTAGATCTTCGACCCGGGGCCGGCCGCGAGGCGCTCGCCGACCTCGGCCTGCACCATGACCACGCCGCGCTCGAGGCGCGGAAAGGTCCGCATGAAGTGCAGGAGCACGGGGACGGAGACGTTGTACGGCAGGTTCGCCACGAGCACGGTCGGGTCGCCCGGAAGCTCCTCGACCGTCATGGCGTCGTGGAGGATCACCTTGAGGCGCCCCTCCGGCACGCCCCGCTCCGCCGCCGTCTGCGCCAGGCGCGCGGCGAGGCGCGGGTCGATCTCGACCGCGCTCACGCGGGCCCCGGTCTCGAGGATCGCGAGCGTGAGCGACCCCAGCCCCGGCCCGATCTCCACGACGCTCTCGGCGTCCGTCACGCGCGCCGTCTGGACGATCTTGCGCACGGTGTTGGCGTCCACGACGAAGTTCTGGCCGAGCTTCTTCGTCGGTGTGACGTCGAGCTCGGCCGCGAGCGTGCGAATGTCGGCGGCGCCCAGCAGGCGTACGGGGGTCATCTCGCCATCCTCTCACCCGCGGCCGCCCCGGCCTCTCAGGCGTCGAAGGATCCGTACACGTCGCGTGTATTCTGCGCGACGTGGGCGCAGAGCGCGTCGAGGTCGGCGCCGAGGTGCTCCGCGATGAAGCGCATCGTCAGCGGGACGAGGTAGGGCGCGTTCGGACGCCCGCGGTACGGGACAGGGGTGAGAAACGGCGCGTCGGTCTCGACGAGGATCCGCTCCGGGGGCGTGACCGCGAGCGCGTCGCGAAGATTCTGCGCGTTCTTGAACGTGACGTTGCCCGCGAACGAGAGCCAGCACCCGGCGTCGAGGGCCTCCCGCGCGACCTCGGCGTCGCCGGAGAAGCAGTGAAACACCGTGCGCTCGGGCGCGCCGACCCGCGCCAGGGTGTCGAGGACCTCGCGATGCGCGTCGCGGTCGTGGATCTGCATCGCGACGCCGTGCTTCTTCGCGATCGCGATATGCGCCTCGAACGAGGAGAACTGCGCCGGGCGCCCCTCCTCGCCCGTGCGGAAGAAGTCGAGCCCCGTCTCGCCGATGGCGCGCACGCGCGGGCGGGCGGCGAGCTCGTCGATGACGCCGATCGCCTCCTCGAGGCGCCCCTCGCCTTCGTAGACGGGCGCGTCGTTCGGATGGATCGCGACGGCGGCGAGCACGCGCGGGTCCCGCTCCGCGGCGTCGGCCGCCCAGCGCGAGGACGCGATGTCCCCCGAGGCCTGCACGACGCCCGCGATCCCCGCCGCCTGCGCGGCCTCGAGCTGCTGCTCGAGCGAGAGCCCCTCCTCGCCGTCGGCGATGTCGAGGTGGCAGTGGTTGTCGTACACCGGGACCGCGAGGGGCTCCGGGATCTCCGGGCGCGACAGGTCGCGCCGCCCGGAGGTCGACCGCGCCGTGACGTAGGTGTCGGCCATCGGCGCCGTCAGTCCTCCTCGATGCGCGGGAACAGCGGCTGGATCTTCGACACCGTCGCGCCGGCGCTCAGCTGGCCCCACCGCCCCGCCTCGCGCAGCGGCTGCGCGCGCAGCTCGCCGAGCGCGGCCTCCGCGCCGAGCGCCTCCCACAAGGTCTCGGTCGACTTCGGCATGATCGGCGAGAGCAGCACCGCGAGCGCCCGCAGACCCTCGAGGCAGGTGTACAGCACGGTCTGCAGCCGGCCGCGCAGGTCCTCGCTCTTCGCGAGCGCCCACGGCTCGTTCTCCGTGATGTAGCCGTTCAGCGCGTCGACGATGGTCCAGATCTCGTCGATCGCCTGGTCGATGCGGAACCGCGCGACGGCCTCGTCGGCGCGCTGCGCGGCGCCCTCGACGAGCCGCTGGATCTCGAGGTCGCCGTCGGTGTAGTCGCCCGACTCCGGGACGGATCCGTCGAAGTACTTGGCGGTCATCGCGACCGACCGCGACGCGAGGTTGCCGAACCCGTTCGCGAGCTCCGCCTGGTAGCGCGCGGACATGTCCTCCCAGGAGAAGGATCCGTCCTGGCCGAAGGCGATCGCGGACAGGAAGTAGAACCGGTACGCGTCGCTGCCGAACGTCGACACGAGCGTCTCGGGAGCGATGCCGGTCGCCTTCGACTTCGACATCTTCTCGCCGCCGACGAGCAGCCAGCCGTGCGCGAAGACGCCCTTCGGGACCTCTAGGCCCGCGGCCATGAGCATGGCCGGCCAGATCACGGCGTGGAAGCGCAGGATGTCCTTGCCGACCACGTGGTAGCCGGGCCAGCGGCGCGCGAAGTTCTCCTCGTCCGAGCCGTATCCGATCGCGGTCGCGTAGTTCAGCAGCGCGTCGACCCACACGTAGATGACGTGCGAGGAGTCCCACGGCACCGGGATGCCCCAGTCGAACGCGCTCCGCGAGATCGACAGGTCGTTGAGGCCCTGCTGCACGAAGGCGACAACCTCATTGCGCGCCGACTCGGGCTGCACGAAGTCGGGCTGGTCGCGGTAGAGCTCGAGCAGGCGGTCGCCGAACTCGCTGAGCTTGAAGAAGTAGTTCTTCTCGTGCAGGAGCTCGAGCGGCTTCGAGTGGATCGCGCACACCTTCAGCCCCTCGAACGCGCCCGTGCCCATCGCGACGTCGCTCTCGGGCTTGAACTCCTCGCACCCGACGCAGTACAGCGCCTCGTACTCGCCCGCGTAGATGTACCCGCGGTCGTAGATCGCCTGGATAAACGCCTTCACGCTCTCCTCGTGGCGCTCCTGCGTCGTGCGGATGAAGTCGTCGTTGGCGACGTCGAGCGTCTCCAAAAGCGGGTACCACGCCTCGGCGACGAGCTTGTCGACCCACTGCTGCGGGCTCACGCCGTTCGCTGCGGCCGCGCGCATCATCTTCTGGCCGTGCTCGTCGGTCCCCGTGAGCATCCACGTGTCGTCACCCGCCTGGCGGTGCCAGCGCGCGAGGGTGTCCACGGCCACCGTCGTGTACCCGTGCCCGATGTGCGGGACATCGCTCGGATAGTAGATGGGCGTGGTGATATAGAACGAACCGCCGGAAGTCACGCCTCTAGTCTATTGGGTGTCCCGCGGCGACTCCCGCGCGCGGGCTCTCAGGCACCGTGCGCGAGCGGCAGGCGGGAGCCGATGTCCTGGAGCGTGATGTTCGCGGGCAACAGCGCGCCGTAGAGGCGCTCGAACACCGGCAGGAGCTCGCCGTACACGCCCGCGTCCGCCGCGATCGGCTCGACGACGTCGCGCACGGGTACGAGGTCGGCGGCCACGTCGATCGACTCGATCGCGCCGAGCGCCTCCATGCCGAGCAGGGCGGCGCCGAAGCCGGATCCCTCGTGCCCGTCGGGCATGCCGATCGCGCCGCCGAAGGCGCTGGCCAGGGTCTGGCGCCAGATCTGGTGCTTCGTCACGCCGCCCGTCGCGCGGATCTCCGAGATCGGCAGGTCCGCCTGCCGCATGGACTGCAGCACGAGCGTGAGCTGGAGGGCCACGCCCTCGACTGCGGCGCGGACGAGGTGCGCGCGCCGGTGCGCGCGGGTGAGCCCGACGTACGCGCCGCGCGCGACGCCGCCCCAGCGGGGCGCGCGCTCGCCGAGGAGGTACGGGAGCATCACGAGCCCACCCGCGCCCGCGGGAACGGTCATCGCCTCGTCGAGCAGCTGCGCGGTCGACAGGCCCGCGTCGCCCCCGGCGATCTCCGAGCGCACCCAGTCGAGCACGACCCCGCCGTTGTTGATGGCCCCGCCCGTGACCCACCGGTTCTCCGTCAGCGCGTAGCAGAACACGCCGCCGTTCGGATCCACGGCGGGGCGGTCGACCGCGACCCGCAGGGCGCCGCTCGTGCCCACGGAGCAGGCGACCACGCCCGGTCGGACCGCCCCGACCCCGAGGTTCGCGAGCGGGCCGTCGCCGGCGCCGACAACGACCGCGGCGTCGCGCGGCAGGCCCGTCTCCCGCGCCGCCTCCGCGGTCACGCCCCGCAGCACGGCGGTCGTGGGGACGAGTCCGGGGAGCTGGTCGGCTCGGATCCCCGCGAGGGAGAGCGCCTCGTCGTCCCAGCGCACCGCGTGGATGTCCATGAGGCCCGATGCCGAGGCGAGCGAGTGATCGATGACGAGCTCGCCCGCCATGCGCCACAGCACCCAGTCCTTGATCCCGGCCCACGTCGCGGCGCGCCGGACGAGGTCCGGATCCGTGCGCCGGAACCACATGAGCTTCGCCAGCGGCGACATGGGGTGAATCGGGGTGCCGGTGCGACGGTGCAGCGCGAGCCCGGCGCCGGAGTCGCGCAGCCGCGCGACGTCCTCGGCGGCCCGCGTGTCCGCCCACGTCACGACGGGCGTGAGGGGCGCGCCGTCGGCGTCGAGCGCCATGATCGAGTGCATGGCGCTCGAGAAGGAGACACCCGCGACCCGCGCCGCGCCGATCTCCGCCACGACCTCGCGAACGCCGCGGTAGACGGCGTCGAGGATCTGGTGCGGGTCCTGCTCGGCGTGGCCCGGGTGCGGCTCCGACAGCGGGTATCCGTGCGAGGCTTGCGCGATCGCGCGGCCGTCCACCGTGTACGCGACGACCTTCGTCGCCGTCGTGCCCATGTCGATGCCGACGACGACGTCGGGTGCGCTCATTGTGGTCCTTCTCCTTCTGACTCGCTCAGGCCGCGTCGCCGAGCGACACGACCACCTTGCCCGACTGCCGCGAGTCGCGCGCGAGCTCGAACGCCCGGTCGACCTCCGCCACGTCGATCACGTGCGTCACGACGTCGCCAACCCGCGGGTCCGCCGCGAGGATCCGGATCGCCTCGTCGATCTCGTCGCGGAAGCGGAACGCGCCCCGGAGCGCGATCTCCTTCGAGATGAAGGGCGCGAGGTTGACGCCGATCGGCTCGTTCGGCACCATCCCGACCTGCACGACGACGCCGCGCCGGCGCGCGGCGACCCCCGCGGCGCTGATCGCGACGGGGGCGCCGGAGCACTCGAAGACGACGTCGAACTCCTCGGCGGGAAGCGCCTCCTCGGTCACGCGCACGACGCGATCGGCGCCGAGCGCGAGGGCGCGCTCGAGCGGCTCGGGCAGCACGTCGCTCACGACGACGTGCGCGGCGCCGCGCGCGCGGGCCGCCACGAGCGCGAGCAGGCCGATGGGTCCGGCTCCCGACACGAGAACGCGGGCCCCGGAGAGGTCCCCCGCGCGGGTCGCCGCGTGCAGCGCGACGCCGAGCGGCTCGGCGAGCACGGCGCGGTCGACGCCGAGCCCCTCCGGCAGCACCCGCACCATGCCGGCGTCGACGACGAGGAGCTCCGCCATCGCGCCCTGCGTGTGCGGCCACGTCGAGGCGCTCCCGAGGTAGGAGCCGCCCGGCCACAGGTGCGGCTGATCCGCCGTGCCCGGCACCTCCGACCCGAACCGGGCGGGGTGGACCGTAACCGGCGTCCCGGGCGCGAGGGCGCCGGACGGATCATGGTCCACGACGCCCGAAAGCTCGTGGCCCGGCGTCAGCGGCTCGCGCACGATGTACTCGCCGTTCGCGCCGTGGAAGAAGTAGTGCAGGTCGGACCCGCAGATCCCGACCCGCTGAACGCGGATCCGGACCTCGCCGTCGCCCGTCTCCGGCGCCTCGCCCTCGCGGACGGCGATCTGGTCCTTGCCATCGATCCATACAGTGCGCATCAGTGCTCTCCTTCTCACACGACCGCGGTCATGCCGCCGTCGACGACGATGTTCTGGCCCGAGACGAAGCTCGACGCGTCGGACGCGAGGAACAGCAGGGCCCCGCGCAGCTCGCGGACGTCGCCCCACCGGTGCGCCGGCGTGCGGTTCACGAGCCACCCGTTGAACTGCTCGTCCTCGACGAGCGCGCGGTTCATGTCGGTCGCGAAGTAGCCCGGAGAGATCGCGTTGACCTGGATGCCGTAGCGCGCGAGGTCGGCGGCCATCCCCTGTGTGAGCAGCGCGACGCCGCCCTTCGACGCCGAGTACGGGGCGATCGTCTGACGCGCGAGCTTGGACTGCACGGATCCGATGTTGATGACCTTGCCGGAGCCGCGCTCGACCATGTGCGGCGTCACGAAGCGCGAGACGTAGAACATGCTCGAGAGGTTCGACGCGATCACGGCGTCCCAGTCGGCGACCGGGAACTCCGAGATCGGCGCGCGGCGCTGCAGACCCGCGTTGTTGACGAGGATGTCGGGCGCCCCGTGCTCCGCGACGACCTGGGCCGCCGCCTCCTCGACGGCGGCCGCGTCCGTGACGTCGAAACGCACGGTCGCGGGCGCGGTCCCCGTCGCCTCGCCGATCTCGGCGGACGCGGCGGCGAGCTGGTCGGCGTCGCGGCCGTGGAGCACGACGCGCGCGCCCGCCTCCGCGAGACCGGTCGCGAGGGCGCGACCGAGGCCGCGCGAGGAACCCGTCACGAGCGCGAGGCGCCCGGACACGTCGAAGAGGTCGGTGGACATGTCTCCTCCTAGAGGATCGCGTAGACGACGAGGACGAGGACGAATCCGACGACGGACTCGATCGCCTGCTGAACCGTCCACGTCTTGAGCGTGGTCTTGACGTCCATCTGCATGAGGCGCCCGACGAGCCAGAAGCCCGAGTCGTTCACGTGGCTCGCGAAGACGGATCCGGCGGCCGCGGCGAGCGTGATCGCCGCGACGTCGACGGTGCTGAACGATCCGCCGGTGACGGCGGGGGCGAGCAGGCCCGCCGTCGTCACGAGGGCCACGGTCGCGGATCCCTGCGCCAGGCGCAGGATCACGGCGATGAGGTAGGCCGCGAAGATGATCGGCAGCCCGAGGTCGGACAGCGTGTCGGCGAGCGCGTCGCCGATGCCCGAGGCGCGCAGGACGCCGCCGAACATACCGCCGGCGCCCGTGATGAGGATGACGGAGGCGACGGGACCGAACGTCGAGTCGACGAGCTTCTCGAGCGCCGAGCCGTTCTCGCCGCGGAACTTCCCGAGCACGAGGAGCGCGATGAGCACCGTGATGAGCAGCGCGATCGGCGAGCTTCCGATGAGCATGAGCGCCTGCACCCACACCTGGGTCTCGTCGACGACGCCGATCGAGCCGAGTGCGTCGAGGCCCGTGTTGAGGAAGATCAGCACGAGCGGGATCAGCAGGATCCCGATGACGGTGCCGGCCTTCGGCGGGTTCGCGGGCTGGTCGTCGTCGCTCGCGCCGAACAGCGGCGGGACGATCATCGGGAAGCGCTTGTTGACGAACTTGCCCCACAGGTAGCCCGAGACGTACCAGGTCGGGAACGCGATGACGATACCGATGAGCAGGACGACGCCGAGGTTCGCGCCGAAGAACTCCGAGGCCGACACGGGGCCCGGGTGCGGCGGCAGGAAGACGTGCATGACCGAGAAGGCCACGGCGCCGCTGAAGCCGTACAGCAGCAGGTTCTTCCCGCCGATGCGGCGCGCGACCGCGAAGATGATCGGCAGCATGACGACAAGGCCCGCGTCGAAGAAGATCGGGAAGCCGAGGATGAGCGAGGTCACGCCGAGCGCGAAGGCGGCGCGCTTCTCGCCGAAGACGCGCACCATCATCTCGGCGATGACCTTCGCCCCGCCGGAGGACTCGATGAGGCGGCCGAGCACGGCGCCGAGGCCGATGAGCAGCGCAACGGATCCGAGTGTGGATCCGAAGCCGCCCACGAGGGTGCTCACGATCTCCCCGGTGGGGATGCCCGCGGCGACCGCGGTGAGCAGCGACACGAGCACGAGCACGAGGAAGGCGTGCAGGCGCAGCTTGATGACGAGGAACAGGATGAGCAGGACGGCGCCGGCTGCGATGCCCAGCAGCGGCCCTGCTCCGAGTGTCTGAGTCCACTCTTCGGTCATGGGATTCTCCGTTGAATTCGGTCCGGGCGCGATCCGTCGGCGGACGCGCTCGGCGAAAAAGTATTACTTATCGACACAGTAAAGTATCACTATTGAAAGCGAGAGGGGACCCGATGGCGGGTGGCATCCACGGCGGCGTGGTCGATGACCTCGGCACGCTCATCGCGTCGGGCGAGATCCCGCCCGGCTCCGTCCTCACCCTGGCGCGCCTCGAGAGCGACTTCCAGGCGTCTCGGACCGTCGTGCGGGAGGCCGTGCGCGTGCTCGAGAGCCTCGGGCTCCTCGCCGCCCGGCGGCGGGTGGGCATCACCGTGCGCCCCCGGGAGGAGTGGGACGCGTTCTCCCCGCAGCTCATCGGGTGGAACCTGCACGGACCATTCCGCCAGCAGCAGCTTGAGGCGCTCATGGAGCTCCGCGTCGCCGTCGAGCCGATGGCCGCCCGCCTCGCCGCCCAGCGCGCGAGCGACGCACAGCGGGCCGAGCTGCGGCGCCTCGCGGAGGAGCTCCGCCACCTCGGCGCGCGCGGGCTCGGCGCGAGCGACGCCTTCCTCGCCGCCGACGTCGCGTTCCACGATGTGCTCCTCGCCGCCAGTGGGAACCCGCAGCTGAACGCGCTGCGCGCGCCCGTACGCGAGGTCCTGACCGGCCGGTCCCGCCTCGGAATGACGCCGTCGGTGCCCGCCGCGGGCACCCTGGAGGAGCACGAGGCGGTGGCCTCGGCCATCAGTCAGGCCGATGGCGCCGTCGCCGAGGCCCACTCCCGCCACCACATGATGACCGTCTGGGACGAGATCCAGCAGGACCACTCGCTGCGCTGACGGCTCACCCGTCGCGCAGGGCGGCCTCGTACAGATCGCGCGCGGCGTGGCCGGTCGCCTGGGCCACCTCGCGCGTGGCGTCCTTCAGGCGCGTGCCGGATCCGACGAGCTCCCGCACCCGCCGGAGCGCGTCCTCGAGCGGGACCTCGCGCGCGGCCGCACCGCCGATGACGAGGACCACCTCGCCGCGGACCCCACCCTCGGCCCATGCCGCGACCTCCGCGAGCGTGCCGGTCACGACCTGCTCGTGGAGCTTCGTCAGCTCGCGCGCCACGGCAGCGGGCCGGTCCGCGCCGAACGCCTCGGCCATGTCGGCGAGCGTCTGCGCCGTGCGCGTCGGCGCCTCAAAGAACACGAGGGTCCGCGGATCCGCCGCCACGGCCGCGAAGGCGCGGGCCCGCTCCCCCGGCTTGCGCGGGACGAAGCCCTCGAACGCGAAGCGATCGGTCGGCAGGCCCGACACCGCGAGCGCCGTGAGCACCGCGCTCGGCCCTGGGACCGCCGTGACCTCCACCCCCTGCTCGCGCGCGGCGCGCACGAGGCCGTAACCCGGGTCGCTGACCGTCGGCATGCCCGCGTCGCTCAGCACGACGACGTCGGTCTCGCGCGCGAGGCGGACGATCTCCGGCGAGACGCGCTTTTCGTTGTGGTCGTGGAGCGGGATCAGGCGCGGCCGGTTGTCGATCGCGAGGGCCGCGAGCAGGCGCTGCGTGGTCCGCGTGTCCTCGGCGGCGACGACCGTCGCCTCGCTCAGCAGTTCGACGAGGCGGCGAGACGCATCGCCGAGGTTGCCGATCGGGGTGCCCGCGAGGATGATCATGCGACTCAGCCTAGGCTGGCCGGGTGACCGTTCGCCCTCCGGCCGATAGCCCCGCGCGTCTCGCCCGCTGGGCCGTGCCCGTCGCCGTCCTTGCGGCCGCGGCGGCCCTCCGAATCCCGGGCGTGGGCGGCCCCGAGGCCCTCATCTTCGACGAGACCTACTACGTCAAGGACGCGCTCACGCTGTGGCACCTCGGCTACGAGGGCACGTGGGGGCAGGACCCGAACCCGGCGTTCGAGGCGGGCGACACGTCCGGCTACACGGCCGCGGGTTCGTTCGTCGCACACCCGCCGCTCGGAAAGTGGATCATCGCGCTCGGGATGGCCGCGTTCGGCGACGGCCCGTTCGGCTGGCGCATCGCGACGGCCGTCGCGGGGACGCTCCTCGTCGGGCTCGTGTACCTCGTCGGCCTGCGCCTCTCGCGCTCCGCCCCGATCGCGGGGGTGGCCGCGGGCCTCGTCGCGATCGACCCCCTGGCGATCGCGATGAGCCGCGTCGCGCTGCTCGACACGCACCTCGCGGTGTTCCTCCTCCTGGGCTTCTGGTTCGTCCTCCTCGACCGAGACCGCACCGCGCGCGCGATCCGGGCCGGGGCGGGGCGGGATCCGATCGCGGGGCCCGTCGTCTGGGCGCGCCCATGGATCCTCGCGGCGGGCCTCGCGTTCGGGTGCGCCACCGCCGTGAAGTGGTCCGGGCTCTACGCGATCGCCGTCGTGGGCATCGCCCTCGTCGCGGCCGACGCGATCGACCGGCGGCGCGCGGGGATCCGGCTCTGGGCGCCCTCGGCGATCGGCCGCCAGGGCCCCGCGACCTTCCTCCTCTTCGTGCCCCCCGCCGCCGCGGCCTACCTCGTCGCCTGGAGCGGCTGGCTCGTCACGTCCGGCGGGTACGGGCGCGCAGCGTCCGCGAACCCGCTCGCCGCACTCGTCGAGTACCACCGGGCGGTCTTCGCCTTCCACGCGGGCGTCGACTCGCCGCACACGTACGCGAGCCCCGCCATCGAGTGGATCGCGATGCTGAACCCCACGCTGATGTACCGCGAGACGCCATCGTGCGCGGGCGGCAGGGAGTGCGTCGCGCTGATGGCCGCCCTCCCGAACCCCCTCATGTGGTGGCTGGGCGCCGCGGCGGTGGCCGCGTTCGCGATCCGCCTCGTCGGCGGCGCGATCCGGCGTCGGCCTGTGCGGGGGGCAGAGGCCTTCGTCCTCGTCGGCGTCGCCGCCACCTACGCACCGTGGCTCCTGCTTCCGGGGCGCACGATGTTCAGCTTCTACGCCGTCACGGTCCTCCCGTTCGTGGCCCTCGCGTACGCGCTCGCGCTGCAGCGGATCCGGGCCCCGCGGCCGCTCGTGCTGCTCCGCGATGCCTCGGTCGGGGAGATCCAGCGCGAGCAGGCGCGAGCGGACGCAGCGCAGCGCACGCGGCGGGCCGTGACCTCGGTCGTCCTGGGAGCCACGGTCGTCGTCGCCCTGTTCTTCCTGCCCTTCGGGACGGGCTGGCCGCTCCCCGAGCCGCTCTACCGGGCGCACCTCTGGCTCCCGAGCTGGTTCCTGTAGGCCCGCACGACGACGGGCGCCGGACCCCCGAGGAGATCCGGCGCCCGTTGCGAGGCCCTAGTTGAACTCGAGCGGGTGGGAACCCACGCGGCCCGACCCGTCGCCCGGGTCGATCGCGTCGATCGCGGCGATCTCGTCCGCCGACAGGGCGAAGTCGAGCACGTCGAAGTTCTGCGCCATCCGCTCGCGGCGGGACGACTTCGGGAACACGATGAAGCCGCGGTCGAGGTGCCAGCGGATGACGACCTGCGCGGGCGTCTTGCCGTGCGCCTCGGCCGCCGCCACGACGGCGGCGTTCTCGAACAGCGGGTACTTGCCCTGGCCGAGCGGGCCCCACGACTCGGTCTTCATGCCGTGCTCTTCGCCCCAGGCGGTGACGTTCGCCTGCTGGTAGGCGGGGTGCAGCTCGATCTGGTCGACCGCCGGGACGACGCCGGTCGCGGCGACGACGGCGTCGAGGTGCTCGGGCAGGTGGTTGGACACGCCGATCGACCGCGACAGCCCCGCGTCGCGGATCTCGACGAGCTTCTCCCACGCGTTCACGAAGGTCTTCTTCTCGGGCGTCGGCCAGTGCGTGAGATAGAGGTCGACGTAGTCGAGGCCGAGCTTGTCGAGGCTCTCGCGGATCGCGGCGTGCGGCTCCTCGCCCGCCTGGCGGTCGTTCCAGAGCTTCGTCGTGACGAAGAGCTCCTCGCGCGGAATCCCGCTCTTCGCGATGGCGGCACCCACGCCCTCTTCGTTGCGGTAGATGGCGGCGGTGTCGATGTGGCGATAGCCGACCTCGAGCGCCTCGGAGACGGCCTGCTCCGCCTCGTCCGCGGGGACGAGGAAGACGCCGAAGCCGAGCTGCGGGATGTCGAAGCCGGAGTTGAGGGTCACGGTGGGAACGGTCATGACCCCACGATAGGCCCGCGCGACAGGGGCGGGACGGGACGGGAAAGAATCCGCCCCGCCGCGCCCCGCGCGCTCAGGCCGCGACCCGCTCCCGGCGCGCCACGCGCGCGAACAGCCGATCGAAGACGTTCATCCGGTCGAACTGCAGCGCGAACGCGCGTGCCCTCGCCTCCCAGTCCGCCCGCTCGAGGGAGGACATCTGGAGGATCCGGTCGAGCGCGGCCGTGATCTGCGCGGGCGCCTCCACGTCGACGATGAGCGCCGTGTCGCCCACGGCCTCCCCCACGCCGCCCGTCGTCGTCGTGATCGCCGGGCCGCCGCCCGCGAGCGCCTTCTCGGCCAGCGCGATCCCGAACGTCTCGACGAACTCCGGGCGCGGCTTCGTCGGGAGGGCGTAGGCGACGGCGCCCGCGAACAGGAACGGCTTCTCCGCGTCGTCGACGTCGGTCAGGAACACGATCCGGTCCGCGGCCGAGGACGCCGCCGCGTAGTCGCGCAGCTCCTGCTCCTCGGGTCCGCGCCCCGCGATGACGAGCTTCTTGTCGGTCGCGGCCGAGGCCGCGAAACCGTCGATGAGGTCGTCCACGCCCTTCGCCGCCGCGAGGCGCGAGAGGTAGAACACGTATCCGTCGCGCACGAGGCCGCGCGCCGCGAGCCGCGCCTCGACCTCGGCCGGGTCCAGGTCGAGGAACAGCGACGAATCGATCGCGGGATACGAGATGTCGATCCGCTCGGTGCAGCGGCGCGCGTAAGCCGTGCCGTGCCGCTCGTCCAGGCGCTGTGCCTCCTCGACGATCAGGTCCTTCGTGTACTGGCTGACGGCGACGCAAACGTCGCTCGCGAGGTACCCCTCCAGGACGTGCGCGGCGGCGCCGAAGCGGTCCTCGATCACGCACTGCCGCACGACGTTCGTGACGTCGGAGCCCACGGCCTCCGCGATGGTCACGACGTCGACGGGAAGGCCCGTCCGGCGCGCGACCTCGACGGCGTCGGTGACGGCGGTCGTGTGCGGCGAGAGGTACAGGGACATCGCGACGGTCGGGACCCCGTCCGTGAACAGCTCCACGAGGCGCCCCACGAGACCCCCGATGTAGCGGCCGTCGACGACCTTGTAGTCGCCGACCGGGTCCGGCCGCTCGACCGTGATGCCGGGGCTGTACGGCATGACCGTGTCGAGCGGCTTCAGCGGCAGGCCCGCGGCCTCCAGGCGCTCGATCGGCCAGGTGACGATGCGGACCTCCTCGAAGCCGCGCGCGATCGCGGCCTCCGCGAGATTTCGTGCCTCTCCCGAGTGTCCGCAGATCACCGGATCCGCTCGGACAACGATGACGAGTCGACGGTGCATGATGGCTCCTCACTGTGTGCCGGGTGGCCCGAGACTACGTTCCGCGTGTAACGCGGGTGCACCCGGCGTGTTACGGCTGGGGACGGGCCGGATGAACGTCCGTCGTCACAGCCGCCGCGTGACCTCGGCGGCCTCGGACGGGTACGAGGGCGGGCGGTGCTCGCGCGCCCACTCGCCCGGTCGCGCCGCGAGCTCCAGGCGCAGCACGCCCCCGCCGCGCACCTCGGATCCGGTCAGCCACCCGCGGTCCAGGTCCTCGCCGTTGAACCGCGCGCCGACCACGTAGCGCGGGCCCCCGCCCGCGCCCGCTTCCGCGAACCCGACCGCCTCCACGCGGAGGTGCTCGCCGGACGGGAGGTCGATGCCGGCCTCCGGCCAGGCGGGCGCGTTCACGAGGAAGAGGTCCTGGCCCGCGACGGGAAAGAGCCCGAGGCTCGCCCACACGACCCACGAGGACAGGCCGCCCGAGTCGTCGTTGCCCGGGAGCCCCCCGCGCCCGACCCCGAACATATTCGTGAGCGCCGCGTGCACGATCTCGGCCGTGCGGTCGGGCCGGCCCGCGTACATGTAGGCCCACGGGGCCTCCATGTCCGGTTCGTTGTTCAGGCCCTCGAAGCGGCCGAGCGCATAGCCCGCCTCCATCTCCTCGCCCGACGGGTTCACGCCCGGCTGGACGACGGGATCCGCGCCGTACCCGAAGAAGCGGTCCAGCATCGCGACGAAGGCCTCGTCTCCCCCGGCGAGCGCGATCCGCCCGGCCATGTCGTGGGTGAGCCGGTAGGAGTAGTTGTACTTCGTGCCCTCGTAGAAGGTGGACTCGCGCAGGAGGCCCGTCCCGGGGTCGAAGGCGTTGCGCCAGCGGCCGGCCAAGAGGCGGCACTCGGCCGCGACTCGCGCGTCGCCCACCCGCTCGGCCACCCGCGCCGTGCACCAGTAGGCGAAGGCGATGTCGAGGGTGTGGCTGATGGGCTCGGCGCGGCCGCCGGTGAGGAAGTCCTCGCCGTAGGCCCGCCGGAGGTCGGCGAGCATGTGGACGAGGGCCCAGTCCCAGTCGATCCCGGGCACCCCCGCGGCGCACAGGTCCGCGAGCATCGTGTGCGCGAGCCCCGACGCCTGGCGGGAAAACCGGTCGGATCCCTTCGCCATGCGGTACCCGATGGGGAAGTTCCCCTCCTCCTCGCACACCTGGATCAGCGCGTTGGCCAGGTCGGCGCTGCGCTCGGGCGCGAGGAGGCTTACGAGGGGCAGCTGGGTCCGATAGATGTCCCACATCGTGCAGATGTCGAAGGCGTAGGGCCCGGGCGTCGGCCACTGCGGGCTCTCGTTCGGCGCGATCGCCGGCTTGATGAAGGAGTGATACATCGCGGTGCCGAGGACAGTGCGGGCATCGGGCGCGCCGGCGTCCGTGCGCCCCTCGACCGCGATGGGGTCGAGGTGCTGCGACCAGGCGGCCCGCGTGGCGGCGTGGCGGGCGTCGTATCCCGTGCCCCCGGGGCAGTCGCCGAGGAGGTTGGCGCGGGCCTGGTCGACGCCGCGCAGCGAGAACCCGATGCGCAACTCGATCGTCTGGCCCGCCGTGACGGAGCCCTGCCACATGAGCCCGAAAGGGCGCATGGTCGTCGGGCGGATCGCGTCGAAGTCGAGGCGGCGCCCGCCCGGCATGAGCCGCCGGTCGTACCAGAGCAGCTGCCGCCAGTGCGGGGTGTCCGCCTCCATGTGCAGGGCGAGCGGCGTGCCCTCCACGACGATCTCCCCCTGGGCCTGGCCGATGTCGAGCGATTCGAGGTGGGCCCGGAGCGGCACGGTCGCGCCGTACGGGATGTCGAGGCCGCCGACCGAGAGGTCGATCACGAGGCGCGCGTCGGCGGTCTCGGGGAAGGTGTAGCGGTGAACGGCCGACTTCGGCCCCACCGTCACCTCGCCGCGGATCCCGTTGGACAGCGTGAACGCGTAGGCGCCGGGGGACGCCGCCTCCTCCGTGATCTCCCACTCCCGGCCCAGCTCGTCGAGCCGGTCGATCATCGGGGTCACACGCACGTAGTTGTAGTACTTGCGGATTGCGCCCGTGCCGGACTGCTGGAAGTGCGTCACCCCGCTCGCGACCGGGCGTTCGCGCATGCGGGGCGGCACGCCCTCCGTCGACAGCGCGTACTCGCCGTACCCGGTGGGGTACGCGCCCGAGTAGGCGCACGCGGAGACCATGCCGAGCGGGTACGTCGCGCCGGGGTGCGTGTTCCCGATCTGGGGCTTGGGCCACCACCAGGTGGCCGCGAGCCCCGTCGGCTGAGGCAGGTCGGTGGGCTGCGTTCCGATGAACGGATCGACGTCCGCGAGCTTCATCTCCCCGAAGGTAGCGGGCCCACGTGTCCGGAATATGACGCGCGTGCGGCGCGCGGTCGCGGATAGACTGAAACGCTATGTCCGAACCCGTGCTGTCGTTCCCGCCCGAGCTGCCCGTCAGCGCCGCGCGCGCGGAGATTGCGGACGCGATCCGGGACCACCAGGTCGTCGTCGTCGCCGGCGCGACGGGATCCGGCAAGACGACCCAGCTGCCGAAGATCGCCCTGTCGCTCGGGCGGGAGCGGATCGCCCACACGCAGCCGCGCCGCCTCGCCGCGCGCACGATCGCCGAACGCGTCGCGGAGGAGATGGGCGTGCCGCTCGGCGGCGCGGTCGGATACAAGGTGCGCTTCACGGACCAGGTGTCGGACGACACCCGGATCGCGCTCATGACCGACGGGATCCTTCTCAACGAGATCCATCGCGACCGCCTGCTCACGCGCTACGACACGATCATCATCGACGAGGCGCACGAGCGCTCGCTCAACGTCGACTTCCTCCTGGGCTACCTGAAGCGGATCCTGCCGGAGCGGCCGGACCTCAAGGTCATCATCACGTCGGCGACGATCGATCCCGACTCATTCGCGCGACACTTCGCCTCGCCCGATGGCACGCCCGCCCCCGTCATCGAGGTCTCGGGCCGGACCTTCCCCGTCGAGATCCGCTATCGGCCGATCGGCCGGCCCGACGCCGACCAGGCGCCGGAAGCGGACGTCGACGAGCGCCCCTACGACGTCGACGACGAGGTGCAGGCGATCGTCGAGGCGCTGAGGGAGCTCGATCGCGAGCCCCGCGGGGACGTCCTCGTCTTCCTCCCCGGCGAGGCGGAGATCCGCGACGCGGCCGACGCCGTGCGGGGCGCGTTCTCGAAGGACGCCGCCCCGACCGAGGTGCTGCCGCTCTATGGCCGGCTGAGCGCGGCGGAGCAGCACCGCGTGTTCGAGCCGTCGCGCGTCGCCGGTGTGAGGCGCCGCGTCATCATCGCCACGAACGTCGCGGAGACCTCGCTCACCGTGCCCGGCATCAAGTACGTCATCGACGCCGGCACCGCCCGCGTCTCCCGCTATGCCGCGCGCGCCAAGGTCCAGCGCCTCCCGATCGAGCCGGTCTCGCAGGCCTCCGCGCAGCAGCGCTCGGGCCGCGCGGGCCGCACGAGCGCGGGCGTCGCGATCCGCCTCTTCTCGCACGCCGATTTCGCCTCGCGCCCCGAGTTCACGGATCCGGAGGTCCTCCGCACCTCCCTCGCCGCCGTCGTGCTGCAGATGCTCGCGCTCGGCTTCGGCGACATCCAGGCGTTCCCGTTCCTCACGCCCCCGGACGGGCGCGGCGTGAAGGCGGCGTTCGATCTGCTCACGGAGCTCGGCGCGGTCCAGCTCGGGCGGGGAGGAGCGGATCCGCGGCTCACCCGGACGGGGCGCCAGATCTCGCGCCTGCCGATCGACCCGCGGTTCGCGCGGATGATCGTCGAGGGCGAGCGCCGCGGCGTCGCGGGCGACGTGCTCGCCATCGTCGCCGGCCTCTCGATCCAGGACGTGCGCGAGCGCCCCGAGGAGCGCCGGGAGCAGGCCGACGCCGCCCACGCGCGGTTCGCGGATCCGACGAGCGATTTCCTGTCGCTCCTCAACCTGTGGAACTACCTGCGGGAGCAGCAGCGGGAGCTCGGGTCGAGCGCGTTCCGACGGCTCGTGCGATCCGAGTTCCTCAACTACGTGCGCGTGCGGGAGTGGTTCGACGTGCACCGCCAGCTGCGCTCCCTCACCCGCGGCGCGACCGAGGGGGCGTCGGCCGCGACCGGATCCGCCGACGCCGACGCGCTCCACCGCGCCCTGCTCGCGGGCCTTCTCAGCCAGATCGGCGTGCTCGACGAGCGCGAGACGCGCAAGAGCCAAGGGCCGCGCGGCCGCCGCACCGCCGAGTACCGTGGGGCGCGCGGGGTGTCGTTCCAGGTGTTCCCCGGATCCGCGCTCAAAAAGCAGCGCCCGAAGGCCGTGATGGCCGCGGAGCTCGTCGAGACCTCCCGCCTGTTCGCGCGCACGGCCGCCGCGATCGACCCGGCCTGGGCGGAGGAGCTCGCCGGCGACCTCGTCAAGCGCCAGTTCTCGGAGCCGCACTGGTCGAAGGATCAGGGCGCGGCGATCGCCTACGAGAAGGTCACGCTGTTCGGCGTCGAGATCGTGCCGCGCCGGCGCGCGCAGTTCGCGCGCGTGGACCGCCCCGCGGCCCGCGAGATGTTCGTGCGGCACGCCCTCGTCGAGGGCGAATGGGATCCGCACGCGCTCCCGAAGCAGGCGACCGCGTTCCTCCGCCAGAACGCGAACCTCCGGCGTCGGCTCGAGAAGCTCGAGGAGCGCGAGCGCCGGCGCGACATCCTCGCGGGCGACGAGGCCGTGTTCGCCTTCTACGACCAGCGGATCCCCGCGGACGTGTTCGACGTGCGCAGCTTCGACGCCTGGTGGCGGCGCGAGCGCGCGGACCGGCCCGACCTGCTCTCGATGCGCGAGGCGGACCTCCTCGACGGCGAGGCGACCGCCGACGCCCGGGACTTCCCGCCGACGTGGCGCCAGGGCGACCAACGGCTCGACCTCGCCTACCGCTTCGAGCCCAGCGCCGACGACGACGGCGTCACGGCCGTCATTCCGCTCGCCCTGCTCGCGAGCGTGGAGCCGGCCGGCTTCGACTGGCAGGTGCCCGGGCTCCGCGACGAGCTCGTGACCGCGATGCTCAAGGCGCTACCGAAGGCGATGCGCCGGCACGTCGTGCCCGCCGCCGACTGGGCGGAAAAATTCTCGGCAGAGCTGCGGGGGCTGGGCCCCGAGGACACCGACGGGCGGCCGGCCACGACGCTCGCCGACGCGCTCGCGCGGCTCGTGCAGCGCCAGGCCAACCAGCGCGTATCCGCGAGCGATTTCGACCTCGCGCGGGTGCCGGCGCACCTCACGATGTCCTTCCGCGCCGTGGACGCCCGCGGTCGCCGCGCGGGGTCCTCGCGCGACCTCGCGTCGCTGCAGCGCGAGCTGTCGGGGCGCGCCCGCGACTCGGTCGCGCGCCAGTTCGAGGCGCCCGCGCCGCGACCGGGGCGCGCCGCCCAACCGGCGCCCGCGCCCATCGAGACCGCGGGCCTGACCGACTGGACCTTCGGGGAGCTCCCCGCCTCCGTCGACACCCGCGTCGCGGGCGGCATCGTGCGCGGCTTCCCCGCGCTCGTCGACGAGAAGACCTCGGTCGCCGTGCGCCTCGAGGCGACGACGGATCAGGCCGCGCGGCTCACGCGGAGGGGCCTCCGGCGGCTCCTCCTGATGACGGTGCCCTCCCCCGTGTCCTACGTGCAGGAGCACCTCTCTTCGGCCGAGAAGCTCGCCCTCGCCGCCGCGCCCGCGCCGTCGCCGAAGGCCGTCATCGAGGACTGCCGGGCCGCCCTCTTCGACGCCGCGATCGCCCGCCACGGCGCGGTGCGCGATCGCGCCGCGTTCGAGGCGCTGCGCGCCGAGGTGACCGCCGGATCCGTCGAGGACGTGTTCGCCGCGGTCTCCCTCGTCGCAAAGATCCTCACGCTGTGGCGCGAGGTCGAGCGCGACCTGAAGAAGACGACATCGATGACGCTGCTCGGCGCGCTGAGCGACGTCCGGGCGCAGGTCGCGGGCCTCGTGCACGCGGGCTTCGTGACGCAGACGGGCATGGAGCGCCTGCGCCACCTCCCGCGGTACCTCGAGGGGGCGCGGATCCGGCTGGCTGCCCTCCCCGACGCGCCCGGCCGCGATCGCGCGTGGATGACCGAGTTCGAACGCGCCGCCCGGGCCTTCCAGGACGCGGGCGGCACCGTTCCGCTCGGCGAGGACGCGGATCCGCGCCTCGAGCGCGCCCGGTGGATGCTCGAGGAGCTGCGGGTGGGGCTGTTCGCCCAACGGCTGGGCACGGCGGAGACGGTCTCGGTGCAGCGGATCCAGAAGGCGCTCGCGGGCTGACGCCCGCACGCGCCTGTCGGCCAGCGTCCCTATAATCGGCGCACATGCCCCCCGCCGCTCCCGCCCCCGCCCCCGCGCACGCGCCGCGCCTCGATGTGCAGGGGCTGCGCGCCGTCGCCGTTCTCGCGGTGATCGCCGACCACGTCTTCGCCTGGCCGCGCGGCGGCTTCGCCGGCGTGGACGTCTTCTTCGTGATCTCCGGCTTCCTCATCACCGGGTTGCTGCTGCGCGAGATCGATCGCACGGGGCGCATCTCGTTCCGCCGGTTCTACGCCCGGCGCGCGAAGCGGATCCTGCCCGCCGCGGCCATCGTCATCTTCGCGACGGTCGTGGCCTCTGTCGTGCTCCTCGGGCGGTCCGAGGCGAAGAGCGTGGCGATCGACGGCGTGTTCAGCGCGCTGTTCGTCGGCAACTGGCGGTTCGCGGCCGAGGGCGTCGACTATTTCGCGCAGGGCACGCCGCCGTCCCCCCTGCAGCACTTCTGGTCGCTGGGCGTCGAGGAGCAGTTCTACCTCGTGTGGCCGTGGCTGATGCTCGCCATCGTCGTGTTCGCCACCTCGCGGGCGGGCAAGAGCCTCGTGTCGGCCCGCCGTGCAACCGTCGTCGCAATCGCGCTGCTCACCGCGGCGTCCTTCGGGTGGGGGCTCTATGAGACGGCCACGAACCCGGCCGTCGCGTACTTCTCGACCTTCTCGCGCGCGTGGGAGCTCGGGGTCGGGGCGCTTCTCGCCTTCGCCCCCGCGCTCGCGCTCTCGCCCGGACTCCGGCGCGCGCTCGCGTGGGGCGGGCTCTTACTCATCGCCCTGTCGCTCGCCGTCGTCTCGGGGGACTCCCCGCTCTGGCCCGCGCCCCTCGCCCTCCTCCCCGTCGCCGGCGCGTTGCTCGTCATCGTCGCGGGCGGCGGCGGATACCGCGGGCCCGCGCCCCTCACGGTGCGCCCCGTCACCTACGTCGGCGACATCTCGTACAGCCTCTATCTCTGGCACTTCCCCGTCGCGATCCTCCTCGTCACGCTGCTCCCCGCGGGCAGCGTCGCCTACGGCGTCGTCGCCCTCGCTGCCACGGCGATCCTGTCGGTCGCGAGCTACCACCTCGTCGAGGATCCCGCCCGCCGCGCCACGTGGTTCCGCCGGCAAGGCGCGATCGCGGCCCCCACGCGGGCGTGGCTGCCCACCATCGCATCGCTCGCGGTCGTCGGGCTCGGGGGGGCCGCCGCGTTCGTCGCGGTCGACGCCGTGCGCGCGCCGGCCGGGGCCGCCACCGCGGCCGTCGTCGAGACGGCGGACGGTGAGATCGACTGCCGCGGCGCGGGCACATCCGCGCACCCGGACGCCTGCGCGGACGCCTCGATCGAGACGCTCGCCCCGGCCCCCGCGGACCTCCTCGACGACACCGGCGGCGCCTACGCCTGCTATTCCACGACCGACGTAGAGATGCAGACCTGCCACTACGGATCCGAGGACCCGGACGCGACGCGCGTCGCGCTCGTCGGCGACAGCCACGCCGCCGCGCTGCTGCCGGGGCTGGAGCCGCAGCTCGCGGACCGCGAGTGGTCGCTCGACACCTACGTCGGGCGAGGGTGCATCCTCCGCGAGAACGCGGACGTCGCGGACGACTGCTCGCGCGCGCGCGGCGACATCAACGCGCGCCTCACCTCCGGCGACTACGACCTCGTGATCGCGACGTCCTCCCGCGCGTACTCGCCCGACGTCCCGTCGCAGCAGGCCATGCTCGAGGCGATCGCGGGGGCGGGCACGACGGTCGTCGTGGTCGCCGACAACCCCCTCCCGTCCGAGGACGCGATCGCGTGCACCACGCGCCTCGGGGTCTCGCCCGCGAGCGCGTGCGCCACGGCGGCGGCGGCGGCCCTCGGCCCCGAGCACACCCTCCAGACCGCGGCGGAGGGCGCCGGGGTCCCGGTCGTCGACCTCACGGACCTCTACTGCACCGAGGAGGCCTGCGACGGGATCATCGGGGGCGTCCTCGTCTACCGCGACGCGGCGGGGCACACGACCGCGACGTGGGCGCGCAGCATCGGCCCGTACCTCGCCGACGCGATCGCGCGCGCCGCGGCCTGAGGCCCGCCGCGGGACACGCGCCTGCGCCGCGCGGCGCGAGCTTGGTATCTTGATGTCGAGAGATTGCTGGGCCGAACCGGCACACCCCGACATCAGGAGCGCCACCGAAGCATGTCCAAGATCATCTACACGAACACCGACGAGGCGCCGCTCATGGCGACCTACTCGCTGCTTCCCATCATCGAGGCGTTCGCGAAGAAGGCCGGCGTGGAGTTCGAGACGCGAGACATCTCGCTCGCGGGCCGCATCCTCGCGCAGTTCCCCGAGCGCCTCGCGGACGACCAGCGCATCGGCGACGCGCTCGCGGAGCTCGGCGAGCTCGCCGAGGATCCGTCGGCGAACATCATCAAGCTGCCGAACATCTCGGCCTCGATCCCCCAGCTCAAGGCCGCGATCGCGGAGCTCCAGCAGCTGGGCTTCGACGTCCCGAACCTGCCCGAGGACCCGCAGAGCGAGGACGAGAAGGACATCGCCCAGCGCTACGACAAGGTCAAGGGCTCGGCCGTCAACCCCGTCCTCCGACAGGGCAACAGCGACCGCCGCGCGCCCGGCGCGGTCAAGGCCTACGCCAAGGCGCACCCGCACCGCATGGGCGCATGGTCGCCCGACTCGAAGACCCGCGTCGCGACGATGGGCGAGAACGACTTCTTCTCGAACGAGAAGTCGTACGTCTCCCCCGCGGACGACACGCTCCGCATCGAGCTCGTCGGCGCCTCGGGCGAGACCACCGTGCTCAAGAGCGCGCTGCCGGTGCTCGCCGGCGAGGTCGTCGACGGCACCTTCATGAGCGCGAAGGCGCTCGACGCGTTCCTCGCGGAGCAGGTGCGCCGCGCCCAGGAGGACGGCGTGCTGTTCTCCGCCCACCTCAAGGCCACCATGATGAAGGTCAGCGACCCCATCATCTTCGGCCACGTCGTGCGCGCGTATTTCGCCCCCGTCTTTGAGGCGTACGGCGACGACCTCTCGGCCGCGGGCCTCTCGGCGAACGACGGCCTCGGCGCCATCTTCGCGGGCCTGTCGGCCCTGCCGAACGGCGCCGAGATCCGCGCCGCCTTCGACGAACGCCTCGCCGCCGGGCCGAAGCTCGCGATGGTCAACAGCGACAAGGGCATCACGGGACTGCACGTGCCGAGCGACATCATCATCGACGCCTCGATGCCCGCCATGATCCGCATCGGCGGCCACATGTGGGGCCCGGAGGGCGAGGAGGCCGACACGCTCGCCGTCATCCCGGACTCGTCCTACGCCGGCGTCTACCAGGCCGCGATCGACGACTGCAAGGCGCACGGCGCGCTCGACCCCCGCGAGATGGGGACTGTGCCGAACGTCGGCCTCATGGCGCAGAAGGCCGAGGAGTACGGCTCGCACGACAAGACCTTCGAGATCCCGGAGGCCGGCACGGTGCGCATCGTGACCGGATCCGGTGAGGTCGTCATCGAGCACGACGTCGAGGCGGGCGACATCTGGCGCGCCTGCCAGACGAAGGACGCGCCGATCCGCGACTGGGTGAAGCTCGCGGTCACCCGTGCGCGCCTCTCCGGCACGCCCGCGGTCTTCTGGCTCGACGAGAACCGCGCGCACGACGCGCAGCTCATCGCGAAGGTCACCGAGTACCTGGGCGAGCACGACACCGACGGCCTCGACATCCGGATCATGGCGCCGGCCGCCGCGACCGCCCTGTCGTTCGAGCGGATCCGCCAGGGTCTCGACACGATCTCGGTCACGGGCAACGTCCTGCGCGACTACAACACGGACCTCTTCCCGATCCTCGAGGTCGGCACGTCGGCGAAGATGCTCTCGATCGTCCCGCTCATGGCGGGCGGCGGGCTCTTCGAGACAGGCGCGGGCGGATCCGCCCCGAAGCACGTCCAGCAGCTCATCGAGGAGGACTACCTCCGCTGGGATTCGCTCGGCGAGTTCTTCGCGCTGGCGGCGTCGTTCGAGCACCTCGGGCAGACGACCGACAACGCCAAGGCCCGCGTGCTGGCCGCGACGCTCGACGCCGCGACGGCCACCTTCCTCGAGCTCGACCGCTCGCCCGGGCGCAAGCTCGGCACGATCGACAACCGCGGCTCGCACTTCTACCTCGCACTGTACTGGGCCCAGGAGCTCGCCCAGCAGACCGAGGACGCGGAGCTGGCCGCGGCCTTCGCCCCGCTCGCGAGCTCGCTCGCGAGCGACGAGGAGAAGATCGTCGCCGAGCTCATCGCCGTGCAGGGCCGGCCGGCCGACGTGGGCGGGTACTACCGCCCCGACGACGCCAAGGCCGCGGCGGTCATGCGGCCGTCGGCCACGCTGAACGCCGCGATCGACGCGTTCTGACGCCCCTCTCCCGAAGGCTCCCCGCCGCCCGCGCCCACCGCGCGGGACGCGGGGAGCCTTCGGCCGTTGCCGGGCCGCGCGGGCTCGGGCTTCCGTGAGGTCGGGCGCGTAGGCTCGAGGCATGACCTCACCTCAGGACGATGGGCGCGTAGCCGTCTACCTCGACTTCGACAACATCGTGATGAGCTGGTACGACCGGGTGCACGGGCGCAACTCCTACAATCGCGACCGCGCCCGCATCGCCGAGGATCCGACGGAGCCGGAGATCGCCGAGCGCCTCGCCGCCGCCACGGTCGACGTTGGCGCCATCCTCGACTACGCGGCCAGCTACGGCACGCTCGTTCTCACGCGCGCGTACGCCGACTGGTCCTCCCCCGTCAATGCGATCTACCGCCGCCAGCTCGTCGGCCGCGCCGTGGACCTCGTGCAGCTGTTCCCCGCGGCCGCATACGCCAAGAACGGCGCGGACATCCGGCTCGCGGTCGACACGGTCGAGGACATGTTCCGCCTCGCCGACCTCACGCACGTCATCGTCGTCGCGGGCGACAGCGACTACGTGCCGCTCGCGCAGCGCTGCAAGCGGCTCGGCCGCTACGTGATCGGCGTCGGCGTGGCGGGGTCCACCGCCAAGTCGCTCGCCGCGGCGTGCGACGCGTTCGAGCCGTACGACACCCTCCCCGGCGTGCCCCCGATTGAGAAGCCCGCGAAGGTCGAGAAGAAGCGGGACCAGCCCGCGGACGACGCCTCACCCGCGCCGGAGAAGAGCGACCAGAAGCCGACCCGGCGACGGCGGTCGGCCCGGCCCGCGGAGGAGCCCGCGTCGAACGACGCCGTGCCCGCGTTCGGGGACACCCCGCCGGAGGACCTCCACGCGGTCGCGACCCGCCTCCTGGAACGGGCGCTGCGCGTCGGGCAGGACAAGGGGGACGCGCAGGGCTTCCTCTACGCCTCCGCCGTCAAGCAGCACATCCGCCGCATGGATCCGTCCTTCAGCGAGAAGGCGCTCGGCTACCGCTCCTTCAACGACTTCCTCACCTCGCGCGACCAGCTGGCCGAGGTCCGTGAGGACGGCCACGAGCGCCTCGTGCGCCTGAAGGCGTAGGGCGCGGCGCCGGGAGCCCGCTCGATCACGCGGGGCCTCCCGTGCTCGCCCGCGGCGCGAGCTCCGGGGCGAAGATGACGGGCGTGCGGTCCGCCTCACCGCGCATCTCGGCGCGGAGCGTCTCCCACAGCCGCTCCCCGATCTCGGCGAGGCGGGCGGTCATCGTCGTGAGGGACGGCGAGGAGAACTGGGCGAACGGAATGTCGTCGAATCCCGCGACCGCCAGGTCGCCCGGCACGCGCACACCCTCCTCCGCCAGGCGCCCGAGGAGCCCGAGCGCCACGACGTCGTTGAACGCGACGACCGCCGTCGCACCCGACGCGCGCACCGCGGGCCACGCCGCGTGGCCGTCGGCGAACGCGTGTCCGCAGGGAATCTCGAGCACCTCTACGTCGGCGCGGTCCGCGCGCACACTCTCCAGGCCGCGCTGACGCGCCTCGTTCGAGCGGCTTTCGGGCGGGCCGGCGAGATAGGCGAGGCGCCGGTGCCCGCGGTCGACGAGGTGCTCCGCCAGCTCGCGGACGCCCGCCTCGTAGTCGACGAGCACCGACCCGGCGCGTTCCCCCGTGGTCCGGTTCAGCACGACGACGGGAGCGACGCGCGGCAGAAGGGCGTCGAGTTCCTCGCGCGTCATGCGCGGTGCGAAAAGGACGACGGCGTCCGTGCGGTTGCGCACATCCACGACCACCGCCGCCTCCCCCGCGCTCTTCTCGAGCGTGTCCGCGATCAGCACACGATAGTCCTCCCGCGCCGCGGCGCGATGCAGGCCGTGGAGCACCTGGTGGAACATGGGGTTCGCGAGATCCGGAACGACGACGCCGATGGTCCGGCTGACGCCGAGCGAGAGCGAGCGGGCGGTCTCGCTGCGGGTGTACCCGAGCTCCTCCACGGCGCGCCGTACCCGCTCGGCGATGTCCTCCCCGACGGTCGCGACGCCGTTCATCACGCGGGACACGGTCGCCTTCGACACGCCCGCGGCCTCGGCAATGTCGGAGATCGTCGTCTCGCGGGCGGGGGTGCGTCGGGCGCGCTTGCCAGTCATGTGCCTATCCTCGCCGCCCCCGGCCCCGATGTGTGCGAGCGCCGCGATGGCGGGAGACCTCCCCCACGCGAATCGCGTCGGGATCCGGAAGATCGGCATCGATGATCGGATTGCGGTATCGGCACTCGCCCGTGAGTCGTGACACACTCGGAACAGTACACGAGAAACCGGTTACCGGTACGGTGGATCCACCCCGACCCCAGGACGGACACGATGACCTCCCCCCGCAACGACGCGGCCTCCGAGCGCGACATCAAGATCGCGCGCCTCGCGCGCCTCCTCGACGATCGCGACCGCGACGCCCTCCACCTCACCTCCTCCGCGAGCCTCGCGTGGCTGCTCGGCGGCGCGCGTACCGCGGTGCCGCTCGGCGGCCCGCCCGTGCTCTCCGCGACCGTCGCCCGCGACGGGGCACTCGTCGTCACGACCCTCGCGAACGAGGTCGACCGGCTCGCGAACGAGGAGGTGCCGGACGCCGCGTGGCGCGTGATCCCCTGGCACGGGAACCTCGCGGCCGCGCCGGCGGGCGCGCTCACCGAGGGCGAGGTCGCGGCCGAGCTGCGCCACGCGCGCGCCGCGCTCCTCCCCGCGGAGGTCGACCGCTACCTGGCGCTCGGCGCCGACACGGCGCGCGCGCTTCGGCGCGTCCTCGAGCGCGCGCGGCCGTCCTGGACCGAGCGCGAGCTCGCGGCGGAGATGGCGCGCGAGGCGTACCTGATCGGCGCCGAGCCCGCCGTGCTCCTCGCCGCGGGGTCGGCGCGCGGCCACGTGCCGCACCCCCTCCCCACGCACGCCCCGCTCGGCGGCCGCGCGATGGCGGTCGTGACGATGGTGCGCCACGGCCTCCACGCCAGCGCGACGCGCTGGGTGGAGTTCGATGCCGACGGCGCACGCGCCGACGCGGACGCCGCGCTGCGCGAGGTCGAGGCCGACGCGTTCCGCGCGACCCGGCCCGGCCGCGCGGTCGCCGACGTCCTCGCGGATATCGCCGCAGCCTACCCCCGTCACGGCTTCGCGGACCGCGCGTGGGAGGCGCACCACCAGGGCGGCGCGACGGGGTACGCGGGCCGGGATCCCAAGGCGAGCCCCGCCCTGTCCGATTGCGTGAGGTCGCCGCAGGCATTCGCGTGGAACCCGTGGGTCCCGGGCGCCAAGGTCGAGGACACGGTGCTCGTGTCCGAGGGGAAACTCGAGGTCCTCACGGCGGACCCGGAGTGGCCCGCCACGGTCGTCGCGGGACGACCGCGCCCCCTCCCGCTGGCGCGCCACGCCGCCCCATCGGATTGACGCGGCCCGCGTCCGCCCGCCATACTCTCCCGTGAGAAACCGCTTTCTTCAAAGCCGAAGGATTGTCATGCCCCTCCGCCGCTACGCGCTCATCGGCACCGGATCCCGCGCGCAGATGTACCTCGCCGCCCTCGCGAACGACTACACGGACGTCGCCGAGCTCGTCGCCTGGTCCGACCCGAACCCCGGCCGCCTCGACTGGTCCGCGGCTGCCCATCCGGCGCTCGGCGCGCCGCGCCGGTTCGACGCCGCCCGCCTGGCGGACCTCGTGCGCGAGGAGGCCGTCGACGTGGTGATCGTCACGAGCCCCGATCACACGCACGCCCGCTACGTCGTCGCCGCGCTCGAGGCCGGCGCGGACGCGGTCGTGGAGAAGCCCCTGACGGTCGACGAGGAGGGGATCCGCGAGATCGCGGCGGCGGCCGAACGCACGGGCCGGCGCGTGACGATCACCTTCAACTACCGCTACTCCCCCCGCAACTCGGCGCTCAAGCAGGTCATCGCCGCGGGCGAGATCGGCGAGGTCACGAGCGTCCACTTCGAGTGGGTCCTCGACACGGCCCACGGCGCGGACTACTTCCGCCGGTGGCACCGACAGAAGGAGAACTCCGGCGGCCTCCTCATCCACAAGTCGAGCCACCACTTCGACCTCGTGAACTGGTGGATCGGCGACGTTCCGGCGCGGGTGTTCGCCTCGGGAGGGCTGCGCTTCTACGGCGCGGACAACGCCGCGCGGCGCGGCCTCGGATCGCGGCCCGAGCGCGGGACCACGGACGACCCCGCGCGCGACGCCTTCAGCCTCGACATGCGCGCCGACGACAAGCTTCGCGGGCTCTACCTCGACCAGGAGCACCACGACGGCTACGTCCGCGACCGCGACGTCTTCGACGCGGGCATCACGATCGAGGACAACCTCGCGCTGATCGTCGACTACGCGCGCGGCACCACGCTGAGCTACGCGCTGAACGCGCACTCGCCGTGGGAGGGGTACACGGTGGCCGTCAACGGCACGAAGGGCCGCGCCGAGCTGACGGTCGTCGAGCGCGGCAGCGTGCAGGTGGACGAGGACGGCCGCACCGTCGTGGATCCGAGCGCGCGCCCCGACCTGGTCGTGGGCGACGCGGCCCGGCCCGCGGGCGAGCGCCTCGTCGTGCAGAACCACTTCGCGCCCGCGCGGGAGGTGCCGATCCCCGAGGGCGTCGGCGGCCACGGCGGCGGCGACCGCGTACTCCTGGACGATGTCTTCCGCGGCGCGGGATCCGATCCCCTCGGCCGCACGGCCGACTGGACCGACGGCGTGCGCAGCGTCGTGGTCGGCGTCGCCGGCAACCTCTCCCTCGACCGCGGACTCCCGGTGCGGGTGGGCGACCTCGAGATCGGCGCGGCCTCCGGCGCCGTGTCTGACGCGCGCGACGAGCGATGAGTCGCGTCGTCGTCACGGGCGGCGCCGGCCGCCTCGGCCGGAGCGTCGTCGGCGCCCTCGTCGACGCCGGCCACGAGGTCGCGTCGCTCGACGCCGTCACGCTCGAGGGCCTCCCGGCCGAGCAGGAGCGACTGGACCTCCTCGACGCCTCCGCCACGAGCGCGGCGTTCTCGCGGATCCGGCCCGACGCCGTCGTGCACCTCGCCGCGATCGCCGTGCCCGGCGCGCTCCCGGATCCGGAGATCTTCCGGATCAACACGCAGCTCGTGTTCTCCGTGCTGCAGGCGAGTCTCGACGCGGGCGCCGGGTCGATGCTGCTCGCGTCGAGTCCGACCGTCATGGGGTACGGGGCCCCGCGGGGCTGGGCCCCGGACTACCTGCCGCTCGACGAGGCCCACCCGGCCGCGCCGTGGAACGGTTACGGCGCGTCCAAGGTCGCGATGGAGACAATCGTGCAGATGGCCGTCCGCCAGCACGGCGATCGGGTCCGGTTCGGCGTCTTTCGCCCCTGCTACGTCATCGCCCCCGAGGAGTGGGAGGGCGCCGCGACCCAGCAGGGGCACACCGTCGAGGAGCGCCTCGCGGATCCGGCGCTGTCCGCCGTGGCCCTGTTCAACTACGTCGACGCGCGCGACGCGGGCGAGTTCGTCGCGGCATGGCTCGCGGCCACGGGCGTGCCGAACGGGGCGACCTTCTTCGTGGGCGCGCCCGACGCGCTCTACGACGGCGACACGGCCGACGCCGTGCGCGCCCACCTGCCCGCACTCGCGCACATCGCGGACCAGCTCGCGGGCACGGCGTCCGTGTTCTCGAGCGACCGCGCCGCGGCGCTCCTCGGCTGGCGCGCCACGCGGTTGTGGCGCGACCAGCTCGTCCGACACACCCCGCCGCTGGAGGCATCCCGATGACGAACCTGGCCATCCCCGACCGCGTGCTGTTCTTCCCGGTCACCCCCTTCGACGACCATGACCGCGTCGACGAGGATCTGCTCGCGCGCCACGTCGCGGAGCGCGTCGCGAGCGGGCCCGGCGCCGTCTTCGCGGCGTGCGGGACGGGCGAGTTCCACGCGCTCTCGCTCGAGGACTACCGCGTCGCGATCCGCGCGGCGGTGACCGCGACGAGCGGATCCGTGCCCGTCCTCGGCGGGGCCGGCGGACCCCTCGGGCACGCCCTGGCCTGCGCCCGGATCGCCGCGGAGGAGGGCGCCGACGGCCTGCTCGTCATGCCGCCCTATCTCGTGGGTGCGCCGCAGGAGGGCCTCCTCGCGTACGTCGAGCGGATCGCGCGGGAGACCCCCGTGCCGCTCATCGCCTACCACCGCGCCAACGCGCAGTTCACGCCGGCCTCGGTCGCGCGCCTCATCGAGAACCCCCGAGTCGTGGGGATCAAGGACGGCGCGGGCGACCTGGCCGTGGCGCAGCAGTTCGTGCTCGAGGCCGAGCGATCGGGGCGCGACGTGCTGTTCTTCAACGGCCTCCTGACGGCCGAGATGACCCAGGCCGCCTACCAGGCGATCGGCGTGCCGATGTATTCCTCGGCCGCGTTCGCGATGGCCCCGCGGCCCGCCGTGCGCTTCTTTCGTGCGCTGCGCGAGGGCGACACGCACACGCAGCGGGCACTCCTCGAGGGGTTCTTCCGGCCGCTCGTCGCCCTGCGCGACGAGACGCCGGGCTTCGCCGTCTCGCTCGTGAAGGCGGGCGTGCGCCTCGGGGGAATCGCGGCGGGATCCGTGCGCGCGCCGCTCGTGGATCCCACGCCCGAGCAGACCGCACGGCTGGCGCGCATCCTCGAGCGCGGCGAGGAGCTCGCGGCGTGAGCACCCCCGCGATCGCCTCGCTCAAGACGCGCCTGATGCGGATCCCGCTGCGGCGGCCGTGGGGCGCGGACGTGCGGGAGATGCACGTCGTCGAGACGGTCGTGCGCGATACGGCGGGCGGCGCGGGGTGGGGATTCAGCTGGACCCCGACCATCGGCGCGCACGCCGTGGAGCAGCTCCTCGCGCGAGACATTGCGGATCACGCGCGCGGTCTCCCGGCGGATCCGCGCATCTGGCAGGGCGTGTGGGAGCACCTCCACGAGGCCGGCTCCGGCGGCATCACGACGATCGCGCTCGCGGGCCTCGACCTCGCGCTGTGGGATCTCGCCGCGCGGCGAGAGGACCGGTCGGTCACCGACCTGATCGGGCGCGCCCACGACCGGCTCCCCGCGTACGGCAGCGGCGTGAACCTGCACTACTCGACGGACGAGCTCGCCGCGCAGGTGCGGCGCTGGATCGACGCGGGCTTCGACGCCGTGAAGATCAAGGTCGGCAACCCCGACCTCGCGCGCGACGTCGCCCGTGTCGAGGCGGTGCGCGAGATCCTCGGCGCGGACCGCACGCTCATGATCGACGCGAACCAGCGGTGGGACCTCGAGCGCGCCACGACCGCGATGGGCGCCCTCTCGCGCTTCGACGCGGCGTGGATCGAAGAGCCGCTGCGCGCCGACGACATCGCGGGCCACGCCGAGCTGCGGCGCCGCATCGACGTGCCGATCGCGCTCGGCGAGAACCGCCACACGATCTACCAGTTCCGCGACGCGATCGACGCCGGCGCCGTGGACATCATCCAGCCGAACGTCGTGCGCGTAGGCGGGATCACCCCGTTCCTCGCGATCGCGGAGCTCGCGCGCGAGCGAGGCGTGCGCATCGCCCCCCACCTGCTGCCGGAGCTGTCGTCGCAGCTCGCATTCTGCCTGCCCGACGAGACCTGGGTGGAGGACGTCGAGGACGCGGGGCTCTTCGACCTTGGCGCCCTCGCGGCGCCCACGGGCCTCGACATCCGCGACGGCGTCGCCACGGGCGGGCCCGCGCGGGGCCTCGGCATCCGTTTCGCCTAACCGTCCCGACCCGCACCTCGACCGACAGGAGATCCTCCGTGACCGATTCGACCACCCAGGACGTCGACGCCCTCTGCCGCGCCGCGCGGATCGCCTTCGGCTCCTCCGCAGCCGCCACCGACCGCGAGCGCGCGGCGTGGCTGCGCGCGGGGGCCCAGGCGCTCGACGCCGCGGCCGGCGAGCTCGTTCCGCTCGCCGACGAGGAGAGCCGCCTCGGCTCCGCGCGCCTCACGGGCGAGCTCGCGCGCACGACGAGCCAGCTGCGGCTGTTCGCGTCCGTCATCGAGGAGGGGTCCTACCTCGAGGCGACGATCGACCACCCGAACCCCGACGCGACGCCGCCGATCCCCGACCTGCGTCGCGTGCTCCGCCCGCTCGGCCCCGTCGCCGTGTTCGCGGCCTCGAACTTCCCGTTCGCGTTCTCGGTCGCCGGCGGCGACACGGCGTCCGCGCTGGCGGTCGGCTGCCCCGTGATCGTCAAGGCACACTCGGGGCACCCGCGCCTGTCCGCGCGCGTGGCCACCATTCTCGGTGACGCCCTCGTCGGCGCGGGGGCGCCCGCGGGGATCCTCGCGCTCGTGTCGGGTCGGGACGCCGGCCTCGCGCTCGCGGACCACGAGGAGATCACCGCGATCGGGTTCACCGGCTCGATCCCGGGCGGCCGCGCGATCCACGACCGCGCCGCCGCGCGGCCGCGCCCCATCCCCTTCTTGGGGGAGCTCGGGTCCCTCAACCCCGTCGTCGTCACCGCCGCGGCGGACGCCGCCCGCGGCGCGGCGCTGGCCGAGGGCCTCGCGGGCTCGTTCCAGCTCGGCGTCGGGCAGTTCTGCACCAAGCCGGGCATCGTGTTCGTGCCGGTCGGATCCGCCGTCGAGTCCGCCATCGCGGCGCACGTGGGCGACGCCGGGCCGATGCTCACCGACCGCATCGCCGCCTCGTTCGCGGCCGGGGCCGAGCGCGTGCGCGAGGTGACGGGCGTCGACGCGGTGGCCGCGGGCGACGGAGCCCTCGTCGCGGCCTGCGATACCGCGACGCTCGCGGCGCACGCCGGCACCCTGCTCGAGGAGGTGTTCGGTCCGTTCACCCTCCTCGTCCGCTACCGCGACGAGAGCGACCTGCTCGCCGCCCTCGATCTCCTCGAGGGCAACCTCACCGCCACCCTCCACGCGGAGGAGACGGACGAGATCGGTCGGATCCTCCCCGCGCTGGAGGAGCGCGCGGGACGCGTGCTGTTCGCGGGCTGGCCGACGGGGGTCGCCGTGAGCTGGGCGCAGCACCACGGCGGACCGTGGCCCGCGACGACGAGCCAGCACACCTCGGTCGGCGCGACGGCGGTGCGGCGATTCCAGCGCCCCGTGGCCTACCAGCAGGCGCCCGAGCGCGCCCTTCCCGCCGCGCTGCGCAAAAACAACCCGCTCAGGATCCCCCGTCGGGTCGACGGCGCGCTCGTCGTCCCCGGGGACGCGGGCGCGTCGTCCCGCTGACGCCGGCGCGACGGTTCGATCCCCCGTTTCGCGCCGCGCGCCCCCTGCTCCGCGAGGAGCCGGGGGCGCGCGGCCGTCCGAGGGCGCTTACAGCGTCGCCGAGAAGGGGTCGAAGCCGGCCGGAACGGTCGGCACGGGGGCCGAGATGGAGCTGTCGACCGCGAGGAACTCGCCGGTCGCGGCGGACTCCTGCGCGGAGAGCATGACGTCGAGCACGTGATATCCGAGCTCCCCCGTGGCGACATGCGAGCGGTCCTCCGCAATCGCGCGCACCATGTCGAGCACACCGAGTCCGCGCCCGACGACCACGCCCTCCTGCGCGACGTCGAGGAACTCCTGGCCGCCCCAGTCGCCGTCGGCGAGGGTGGTCTGCGCCTTGACGTACTGGATCGTGCCGTCGAACATGTTCGGGTCGGGGAGGAAGATGGACCCCTCCGTCCCGTGCACCTCGAAGACGCCGTGGCGCTCGAGGGCCGAGTCGAAGCTCAGCAGGCTGGCCGACTGGGCACCGCTCTCGAAGCCGGCGATGACCTGCAGCGAGGTGGGCACCTCGACGGGGAAGGTCTCCCCCGCCTTCGGGCCCGAACGGATGACGCGCTCGGCGAGCTTCTTGCGGCCGACGGCGGCGACGCGATCGACCGAACCGAACAGACTCACGAGGCCCGTGAAGTAGTACGGCCCCATGTCGAGCAGCGGTCCGGCGCCCGCGGCGAAGAGGAACGCGGGATCCGGATGCCACAGGTCCGGCCCGATCGTCTGGAAGGTGGTCGACGCGAACATCGGCTCTCCGATCAGGCCCGATTGGATCGCGCGCTTCGCCGACTGAAAGCCCGGGCCGAGCACGGTGTCGGGGGCCTGACCGATGCGCAGCCCCTTCGCCGCCGCGTCCTCCAGCAACTGCTGGGCGCCCGCGCGGTCGAGCCCGATCGGCTTCTCGCTCCACACGTGCTTGCCCGCGGCGATCGCAGCCGAGGAGACCTCGATGTGCGCGGCGGGGATCGTCAGGTTGACGACGACCTGCACGCCCCGGTGCGCGAGCACGTCCTCGGCCGAGCCATGGCCGGGCACGCCGTGCTTCTCCGCCTGCGCCTTCGCGCGCTCCGGCAGGAGGTCGCCGACGATGAGCACCTCCACGTCCGGGAACGACGCGAGGTTCTCGAGATAGGTGTCGCTGATGACACCGGCGCCGATGACGCCCACACCGACGGCGGTCACGCGACGTACCCCCCGTCGCGGAGGAACGCGAAGCTGGCCGCGATGTCCTCGAAGACGTCGCCCGGGGCGTTGTCGTACTCGATGACCGCGTACCGCAGGCCTGTGGCGGCGTGCAGGGACTCCGCGAGGGGAACCTCGGCGGTGCCCGCATGGCGCTGATCGAGCTCGGCGCTGGCGAACGCCGGCGCGTCGGGCGCGAACGGGTTGGATGAGGGCACGATGCCGTCCTTGACGTGGACGGCGACGAGCCGGTCGCCCAGGCGAGACACGAGCCCCGGCACGTCCTGCTGTCCGGCCGCGGCCCAGAACAGGTCGAGCTCGATCTGCACGTCCTCGCCCGTGAGCGCGAGGAAGCGCTCGTAGGCGGTCACGCCATCGAACGACGCGACGAACTCCTGCGAGTGGTTGTGGTAGCCGACCTGGAGTCCGAACCCCTGGGCGACCTCCTTGAGCGTGGCGAAGCGCTCGGCGATGTCCGCAACGCCCTCCTCCGTCGACCACCGGTCGAGCGCCACGAAAGGATCGATGACCGTCGTCATGCCGATCTTCGCCGCGGCCTCGAACACCACCTCGGGGGCCGGCGTGGGAATGGATCCGTCCGGCGTCCAGAGCACGTCCGAGAGGATCGGCGCGTGGCCGGTCGGGGCCGCGAGGCCGGCACCGTCGAGCGCGGCGCGGATCTGGTCGGGGCGGCCCACGAAGTCGAAGGCCTCCACGTTCTTCAGACCGATCGCCGCGATCTTGTCGAGCGAACCAGCCATGTCGGCGGTGAATTCCTGGGCCAGGCTGTACAGCTGGACGGAGGCTTCGGGCAATGCCATGACGTGACCTTCTTTCGTACGTCGTTGTGATCGAGCGGGTCGCGCGTCCGACGGTGCGGGCGCTACATCGCCACGCTAACACCAAAAACCTTCCTTTGGAGGTTTTCGGCCGACTATGTTGGCGTCATGCCCAGCGAAGACGATGTCATCGGCAGACGGGGCTCGTATGCGAAGGGCGTCGCTCGCCGCAAAGAGATCCTCGACCGCGCGATCGAGGTCTTCACCGAGCGCGGCGCTGACGGCACCAGCCTGCGGCGCATCGCGCAGGCCATCGGGGTCTCGCACGCGGCGTTGCTGCACTACTTCGACTCGCGCGAGCAACTCCTCGTCGCGGTCTACGAGCACGCCGAGGAGCTCCGCGCGGCCGGCGAGGACGACCCGGGCCCGGGTCGCGCGATCGACATCATCGTCGGCGCGGCCGTCTCGAACCTCCGGGTCCCGGGGCTGGTGGAGCTCTACAGCACGCTCGTCGCCGCGTCCCTCGAGGCGCGCAGCGAGACCGGGAAGGCGTACTTCACCCAGCGCTTCGAGCGGGTGCGTGCGGATCTGGCCGAACGACTCCGCGCCGATCAAGCCGCGGGCGTCGTCCGTTCGGACGTCGACCCGGAGCCGATCGCCGCGTTGATCGTCGCCGCCTCCGACGGCCTGCAGATCCAGTGGCTGTTGGATCCATCCATATCCCTGCAGGACACGCTGGGCGCCTTCGCGACGCTGCTGCGCCCCTGACCCGCCGGGCGCGGGAGCGCCCGTGAGGCCAGGACGGCCCGGCGGTCAGCGGGGATCCGCGAGCGGATCCGCGACGAGCGCGTCAAAGACCCGTTCCGCGGCGCCGATCAGCAGCCGGTCGGCGCCGAGCGCCGCGGCACGAATCTCAAGGTTCTCCGCGGGAGCGGGGAGCATCTGGTCGCGCACGCCGCGGTCGAACGCGCGCGGGTCCGACGCCCGGAGCAGCGCGAGGAAGCCCCCGAGGACGATGACGCGCGGGTTCAGGACGTTCGCGGCGTTGGCGAGGGTCGCCTGCAGGATGCGGCGCTGCCGAGCGACCTCGTCCGCCACGTCCGGCCCCGTCGCCGCGGCGAGCGCGCGGCCGAGGGCGTCGTCGTCGGCCGCGCTCATCCGCACCGCCGCGAGGAGGCGGCCGCGGTTGACCTCGTCCTCCAGCACGCCGCCCGGCACGCGGCGATCCGCGCCCGCGGAGATCGAGGGCTGATTCTGCCCCCACTCCCCGGCGTATCCGCCCGCACCCCCGACGTGGGAGCCGGCGAGGATGAGCCCGCCGCCGATGCCGCTCGCGCCACCGTTCAGATAGACGACGTCGTCGCAGGCGCGCGCGGATCCGAAGAGCCCCTCGGCAACGGCCCCCGCCGACGCGTCGTTCGTGGCGACGGCGGGCAGGCCCGTCGTGCGCGCGAGCTCGCCCGCGAGATCGGCCTCGCGCCACCCGAGGTGCGGCGCCACGCGCACGAGGCCGTCCGCGGCGCGCACGAGGCCGGGGACGGCGGCGGCCACGCCCCGCACCCGGGCGCCGGCGAGCGGCCCGCGGCGCCACGCGGCGAGCGCGTCGCCGACGTAGCGCGCGGTCTCGGCCGGCGTCACCCGCCGCTCCACGGGGTGCCGGATCCGGGCGACGACCCTGCCGCCGAGCGCGACCGCCCCGATCTCGACCGCGTCGACTTCGGGGTTCACGGCGAGGGCGAGCACGCCCGGCCCGGGCTCGACGACGGGCGACGGCCGCCCGACGCGCCGGGTGGGGTCCGGTTCGCGCTCCGCGACGAGGCCCGCCTCCGACAGCGCGCCGACGAGGTCGGAAATCGTGGAGCGGTTCAGCCCCGTCCGCGCCGTCAGCTCGGCGCGCGAGAGCGCCCCGTCGCGGTGCACGAGCCGCACCACGGATCCGAGGTTCGCGCGGCGGACGTCTCCCGCGCTCGACCCCCGGCTCGTCATGCTCGTTACCCTAGCCGCCCCTCCGCGCCTGTCAGCCCGCGGGCTCGGCGGGTCCCCCGGGCCGCGCGTTCCGTGTTATGTTGCCGACAACAACTTTTTACCGACGGCAACGACGACAAGGTGGTCTCACATGTCCCTCACCCCCACCCCCGCGGACCGGTTCTCCTTCGGCCTGTGGACGATCGGGTACAACGGCACGGATCCGTTCGGCGGCCCGACGCGGCCGGCGCTCGACGTCGTGCACGGCGTCGAGAAGCTCGCGGAGCTCGGCGCGTACGGGCTCACGTTCCACGACGACGACCTCTTCGCGTTCGGATCCACGGACGCGGAGCGCCAGAAGCAGATCGATCGTCTGAAGGGCGCGCTCGCGGACACGGGCATCGTCGTGCCGATGGTGACGACAAACCTCTTCAGCGCCCCCGTCTTCAAGGACGGCGGCTTCACGTCGAACGACCGCCAGGTGCGTCGCTTCGCGCTGCGCAAGGTGCTCCGCAACCTCGACCTCGCCGCCGAGCTCGGCGCGAAGACCTTCGTCATGTGGGGCGGCCGCGAGGGCGCCGAGTACGACACGGCCAAGGACGTCCAGGCGGCGCTCGAGCGCTACCGGGAGGCCGTCAACCTGCTCGGCGACTACGTCACCGACAAGGGATACGACATCCAGTTCGCGATCGAGCCGAAGCCCAACGAGCCCCGCGGCGACATCCTGCTCCCGACGCTCGGCCACGCGCTCGCCTTCATCGACTCGCTGGAGCGCCCCGAGCTCGTCGGCCTCAACCCCGAGACGGGCCACGAGCAGATGGCGGGCCTGAACTTCACGGCGGGCATCGCGCAGGCGCTGTACCACGGCAAGCTCTTCCACATCGACCTCAACGGCCAGCGCGGCATCAAATACGACCAGGACCTCGTGTTCGGTCACGGCGACCTGCACAACGCATTCTCGCTCGTCGACCTCCTCGAGCATGGTTCGCCGGAGGGCGGCCCCGCCTACGACGGCCCGCGCCACTTCGACTACAAGCCGAGCCGCACGGAGGACGAGGCGGGCGTGTGGGAGTCCGCCGCCGCCAACATGCGCATGTACCTCCTCCTCAAGGAGCGCGCCGCCGCGTTCCGGGCGGACCCCGAGGTCGTCGAGGCGCTCGCGGTCGCGCGAGTCGCGGAGCTGCGGCAGCCGACGCTCGGGGCCGGAGAGTCGTACGACGACCTGCTCGCCGACCGCTCGGCCTACGAGGACTTCGACGCCGACGCCTACCTCGGCGGCAAGGGCTTCGGATTCGTCCGCCTGCAGCAGCTCGCGACCGAGCACCTGCTCGGCGCGCGATCCTAAGGGCCCGGCACCGTGAGGCTCGTCGCGGGGGTCGACTCCTCCACGCAGAGCTGCAAGGTCGTCGTCGTCGACGCCGAGACGGGGGCGCTCGTGCGCTCGGGCCGCGCGCCGCACCCGGACGGATCCGAGGTGGATCCGGAGCACTGGTGGCAAGCGCTCGTCGCGGCGATCGACGACGCGGGCGGGCTGGACGACGTCGACGCGTGGGCGATCGCCGGCCAACAGCACGGGATGGTCGCGCTCGACGGCGACGGCCGGGTGATCCGCGACGCCCTCCTGTGGAACGACACGCGCTCGGCGGGCGCCGCGGCCGACCTGACCCGCGAGGTCGGCGCCGGCGCGTTCGCCACGCGCACGGGCCTCGTGCCCGTGGCGTCGTTCACGATCACGAAGCTGCGGTGGCTCGCCGATCACGAGCCCGCATCGGCCGCGCGCGTCGCGGCCGTCGCCCTCCCCCACGACTGGCTCACATGGCGCCTCCGCGGGTTCGGCCCCGCGGGCGGGTCTCGGCGGGGACCCGTCCTGGAGGAGCTCGTCACGGACCGGTCGGACGCGAGCGGCACGGGATACTTCGACCCCGAGCGCGCCGCGTACGACCGGGAGCTGCTCGCCGCGGCGCTCTGTCGGGACGCGGCGGGTATCGTCCTGCCGAGCGTTCTTGCCCCGGACGCCGCGGTCGCCGACGAGGCGGGCCGCGTGGTCGCCGCGGGGTGCGGTGACAACGCGGGCGCCGCGCTCGGCATGGGCGCCCGCGCCGGCGACGTGGGCGTCTCGATCGGGACGAGCGGCACGGTCTTCGCCGTGGCCGAGCGCCCCGTCCGAGACCCCACGGGGACGGTCGCCGGGTTCGCGGACGCCTCCGGGCGCTATCTGCCCATCGTGACGACCCTGAACGCGGCCCGCGTGCTCGACGCCGTGGCGGCCCTCCTCGGAGTGGACCACGACGAGCTTTCCCGCCTGGCGCTCGCGGCGGATCCCGGATCCGCAGGGCTCGTGCTCCAGCCGTGGTTCGAGGGCGAGCGGACGCCGAACCGGCCGGACGCGACCGCCACGCTGTTCGGCATGACGCTCGCCACGACCACGCGCGAGAACCTCGCGCGGGCCGCCTTCGAGGGCGTGCTGTGCGCGCTCGCCGACGGGCTCGACGCGATGCGCGCGGGCGGCGTCGAGGCGCGGAGGGTGCTCCTTACGGGCGGGGCCGCCACCTCGGCCGCGACCCAGCGGATCGCCGCCGAGGTGTTCGGGCTGCCCATCGTCGTCCCCGCGCCCGGCGAGTACGTCGCCCTCGGCGCGTCGACGCAGGCGGCGTGGGCGCTCGCGGGTGAGCGCCCGTCGTGGGCCGCCGCCGCCCAGGCGGAGCTGCCCGCGGCCCCGCGCCCCGACACGCGCACCCGCTACCGCGCCCGCCTCTGAGGGTAGCGTGGGGGCATGGCTCAGGCAGTGCAGTTCACCCGTATCGGCGGCCCCGAGGTCCTCGAGCTCGTGGAGGTTCCGGATCCGGTGCCCGCGGCCGGCGAGGTCGCGATCCGCGTCGAGGCCGCGGGCGTCAACCCCATCGAGCGCAAGCTGCGCACGGGCGTGCGCCCGCTCGCGGGCGACGGCCCGTGGCGCGCGGGCTCCGACGGCGCGGGAATCGTGACGGCCGTGGGCGCCGACGTCGACGGCCTCCGGGTGGGCGACGCCGTCGCGTTTTTCGGCGCGCACGGCGCATACGCGACCGACGTGCGGGTGGACGCCGCGCACGTGTTCCTGCGCCCGGCCGGCGTCTCGGCCGCGCAGGGTGCGGCGCTCGGCATCCCCGCCGGCACCGCCTATCAGGCGCTCCGCTCGCTGGGGATCCGCGAGGACGACACGCTGCTGATCCACGGCGGGTCGGGCGCCGTGGGGCAGGCCGCGATCCAGTTCGCCGTGCTGTTCGGCGCGCACGTGATCGCCACGACGAGCGCGGGTCGCGCGAGCCGGGTCCGCGACCTCGGCGCGGAGCCCGTCGTGTACGGGGACGGGCTCACCGGCCGCGTGCTCGAGGCCGCACCCGACGGCGTGACGGCCATCCTGGACTGCGCCGGGGCCGACGGCGTGCTCGAGGCGTCCCTCGAGCTGCTCGAGGACACGAGCCGGATCGCCACGATCGTCCTCGGCCAGAAGGCCGACGAGCTCGGCCTCCGGGCCTTCGCCGGCGGGTCGCGCCGCCCCCTCACCCCGCAGCAGAACGCGTGGCGCGCCGAGGCCGTGCCCGTCGCCCTCGCGCTCATCGCGGCGGGGTACTTCGACGTCGAGATCGGCGAGTCGTTCTCGCTCGACGAGGCCGGGCGGGCGCAGTCCGCGGGCGAGGCAGGCGCGCCGGGCAAGCTCCTCCTCGTTCCCTGACGCGGGCCGTCATGCGCCGTCACGGGGCGTCACACGCGCTCGACCGCGGGCGCGCGCCGGGCGAGAATGAGGGCATGACGACCGACGGATTCGCGACGACCCAGCTGCACACGGGATACGTCCCCGGGACCCCGCAGAACACGGTCGCGACGCCGATCTATCAGTCGTCGGCATACCAGTTCTCCTCGCTCACCGAGGCGCGCGAGCTGTTCGCGCTCCGGCGCCGCGGCAACATCTACAGCCGCAACGGCACCCCTACGCAGGCGGTTCTGGAGCAGCGCATCACCGCGCTCGAGGGCGGCGTCGGCGCCGCCGCCGTGGGATCCGGCCAGGCCGCGACCGCGGTCGCAGCGCTCGCCCTGGCGGGCCGCGGCGGGCACATCGTCGCGGCGAGCTCCCTCTACGGCGGCACGGTGGACCTCTTCGACACCACGCTCGTCGACCTCGGCATCGAGGTCACGTTCGTCGATCAGGACGACCTCGCGGCGTGGCGCGGGGCGGTGCGCCCCACGACCCGACTCTTCTTCGCGGAGACGGTCGCCAACCCCGTCGCCCAAGTGCTCGACATTCGCGCCGTCGCCGACATCGCGCACGCCGCCGGCGTCCCCCTCGTCCTCGACAACACCGTGGGCACGCCCTACCTGATCCGCGTGCGCGACCACGGCGCGGACGTCGTGGTGCACTCGGCGACGAAATTCATCGGCGGCCACGGCACGTCGCTCGGCGGGCTGGTGGTGGACCTCGGGACCTTCGACTTCGCGGCGGATCCGGCGAAATGGCCCGCGCTGTTCGAGCCGCACTGGCGTTTCGGCGACGTCGCGCTCTGGGACGCGTTCGGGCGGACGGGAGCGCTGACGACGCTTCTCAAGAGCCGCTTCGTCGCCGACCTCGGCCCCGCGCTCAGCCCGTTCAACGCCTTCCAGCTCCTCGAGGGCCTGGAGACGCTGGACCTGCGCGTCGGCCGGCACGCCGCCTCAGGGCTTGAGGTTGCGCGCTTTCTCGCGGACCACCCGGCCGTCGGCCGCGTCTTTCATCCCGGGCTTCCCGACAACCCGTACGCGGCGCGCGCCGCCGAGTACTATCCCCGCGGCGTGCCGTCGGTGTTCGCCTTCGAGCTCGCGGATCCGGGCGCGGACGACGAGGCCGCGTTCGCGCGGGTCGCCCGCGTGGTGGACGCGCTTAACACCATCAAGCTCGTGGCCAACATCGGCGACGCGCGGACGCTCGTGTGTCACCCCGCGTCCATGACCCACAACCACATGACGCCGGATCAGCTGGCGGCCGCCGGAATCTCCTGGGCGACGATCCGCATCTCCGTCGGCCTCGAAGACCCGGGCGACCTCATCGCGGACCTGGACCGCGCGCTCAGCGCTGCCTGACCGCCGGCGGCGCGCTAGCGTGGTCGCTCGTGATCCTTCCTGACCTCGGCGCCGTCGCCTGGGCCGCGCTGGCCATCGGCGCGCTCACGATCGGCGTCTCCAAGACCGGACTCCCGGGCGCGAACACGCTGGGCATCGCTTTGTTCGCCAGCGTACTGCCGGCCAAAGAGTCCACCGGCGCGATGCTCCTCCTCCTCATCGTCGGAGACGCGCTCGCGCTGTGGCTGTATCGCCGCCACGCGGACTGGCGCGCGCTCGTGCGCCTCGCGCCCTCCGTCATCGTCGGCCTGCTCGCCGGCGTCGTCTTCCTCGCTCTCGCCGACGATGCATGGGTGCGGCGGACGATCGGGGTCGTCCTCCTCGGCCTGATCGCGCTCACGCTCTGGCGCCGGCGGGCGTCCTCCGAACAGGTCGGGCAGGGGCCGGGAGCGCGCGCGCTCTACGGCTCGCTCGGCGGATTCACCACCATGGTCGCGAACGCGGGCGGGCCCGTCATGTCGATGTACTTCCTGGCCTCGCGCTTCTCGATGGAGGCGTTCCTCGGCACGGCGGCGTGGTTCTTCGCGGTCGTGAACGTCACGAAGGTGCCGTTCTCGATCGGCCTCGGCCTCATCACCCCGACGACCCTCGCGATGGACGCCCTCCTCGTCGTTCCGGTGCTCGTCGGGGCCGCCATCGGGCGCTGGGCCGTGACGCGCCTCAGCCAGCGCCTGTTCGATGCGATCGTGATCGGGCTGACGGTCGTCGGGGCCCTCTACTTGCTCGTCTGACGCGCGGGCCCCGCTCCGGAAAAACCCAACGGCCCCGGGAGGAGCACTCCCCCGGGGCCGTTCACAGCAGGATCAAACCTATGCGGCCGTTCTGTCAGACCGCTGAACGCGGAGTGAACATCCACCGCATTGTGCCGTGGTCAGCGGCCGCGACAGCATCATACCGCTCGCTCTCACCGCGCAGATTGCTCACGCCGCCCGGGCCTCGTTGGCGTCGGTGGCGTCGTCGACGCTCAGGCCATGCGGCCCGGCGTCGACCACGACCTCGCGCGGCGCGCCCGCGACGAGCAGGTCGGCGAGGCGATCGTCGACCTCGCGCTGGATCAGCCGCCGGAGCGGGCGCGCCCCAAACTCGGGCTCGTGGCCGTGCTCGGCGAGCCACGCCACCGCGGCCGGCGTGACGACGAGCTCGACGCCCTGCGCGGCCGCCCGCGCGCGCGTCGCCTCCAGGAGCAGCTCGACGATGCGCGCGAGCTGCTCACCCTCGAGCCGGCGGAACAGCACGATCTCGTCGATGCGATTGATGAGCTCGGGCCGCATCGTCTCGCGCAGCCGCCCCATCACGCGCGCCCGTAGGTCGTCCGAATCCGCGTCGGCACCCGCACGGGAGAACCCGATCGCCCCCTGCCGCGCGGTCAGGAACTCGCTGCCGATGTTCGAGGTCATGATGACCACGGTGTTCCGGAAGTCGACGGTCCGGCCCTGCGCGTCGGTCAGGCGGCCGTCCTCGAGGACCTGCAGGAGCAGCGTGAACACGTCGGGGTGCGCCTTCTCGATCTCGTCGAAGAGGACGACGGAGTACGGGTTACGGCGCACGCGCTCCGTGAGCTGCCCGGCCTCGTCGTGACCGACGTACCCGGGAGGGGCCCCGACGAGCCGGCTGACCGTGTGCTTCTCCGAGTACTCGCTCATGTCGAAGCGCGCGACGGCTGCCTCGTCGTCGAACAGGCTGTCCGCGAGGGCCTTCGCGAGCTCGGTCTTGCCGACGCCGGTGGGACCGAGGAACAGGAAGGATCCGTCCGGCCGGCGCGGATCCGCCATGCCCGTGCGGCTCCGCTGCACGGAGCGGGCGATGGCCGCCACGGCCTCGTCCTGACCCACGACCCGGCGGTGCAGCTCGTCCTCGAGGGCCGCGAGGCGCTCGCGATCGGCCGCGCCAATCCGGCCCGCGGGGATCCCCGTGAGGCGGCTGATGACGCCCGCGATCTCCTCGGCGCCCACGACCGGAACCGCGGCATCGGCGCGCGCCAGTTCGGCCTCGACGGCCACGATCTCGTCGCGGATCCGCGAGGCTTCCTCGTACCGCTCCGCCGCGACCGCGTCGCGCTTCGCCTCGTCCAGCTCGGCCCGGCGCGCCCGCAGCTCGTCCGGGCGCGCCGCCGGGCCCGTCCGCAGGCGGCGGCGGGCGCCCGCCTGATCGATCAGGTCGATCGCCTTGTCGGGCAGGACGCGCTCGGGGAGGTACCGCGCGCCGAGAGTCACGGCCGCGGCCAGCGCCTCGTCGGTGAACCGCACCCCGTGGTGGCTCTCGTACGCCTCGCGAAGTCCCCCGAGGATCGCGATCGCGTCATCGATGCCCGGCTCCCCCACGCGCACCTGCTGGAACCGCCGCGCGAGCGCGGGATCCTTCTCGATCCGCCGGAACTCCGCGAGCGTCGTGGCGCCGATGAGCCGCAGCTCGCCGCGCGCGAGGCGCGGCTTCAGGATGTTGCCCGCGTCGATCGCGCCGGATTCCCCGCCGCCCGCGCCGACGATCGTGTGGAGCTCGTCAATGAAGAGCACGATGCGCCCGTCGGCCGCCGCGACCTCCGCAAGCGTCGACGTCAGGCGCTCCTCGAAATCGCCGCGATAGCGGGCGCCCGAGAGCATGCCGGCGATGTCCAGGCTCACCACGCGCGCCTGGCTGAGCGCCGCCGGGACCTCACCGGCTGCGATCTTGCGCGCGAGCCCCTCGGCGATCGCGGTCTTGCCGACCCCGGCCTCACCGACGAGGACGGGGTTGTTCTTCGTGCGGCGCGCGAGGATCTCGATCGCCTGCTCGATCTCGGCGTCGCGGCCGATCACGGGGTCGATCAGGCCTTCACGCGCGCGCTCGGTGAGGTCGGTGCCGTACCGCTCGAGCGCGGTCGGCTCGGCCGCCTGCTGCGACTCGCGCACCTCGCTCTCCGGCGCGGACTCGCCGCGCGCGGCGTGCACGAGTGCCTCGGCCGTGACGCCGGCCGCCTCGAGGATGCGCCCGGCCGCCGCGTCCTGGGCCAGGACGAGGGCGAAGAAGAGGTGCTCGGGATCCACGTAGGTCGACCCCGTGGAACGCGCGACCTGCACGGCCTGAAGGAGCGCGCGCCGCAGCGCCGGGGTCATCGTCGCCGCGTCGGCGTCGGCGGCCGCGGCCGCGGCGGGCAGCGACGCCTCCGCCGACGCGGCGATCTCGCGCGGATCCGCGCCGATCGCGTCGAGCACGCGCGCGATCGCGGGATCCGCGACGAGGCCACGGAGGACGTGCAGGGCGTCGAGCTCCGCCTGGCCGCGCTCCAGCGCGAATCGCCCCGCGGCCTGCACGGCGTCCATCGTGCGCGCGCTGAGCACGCGGGTCAGGTCGATCGAGCGCGCCGAGCGGGCACGCTCGGACGCCAGGTAACGCGCGAGGAAGTCGTCGAACGACCGCGCACCGTCGTCGGGCTGGGTGGTGTCGGGCATGGCCCTCCCCTTCGTGAGGTTGACTCGATACGGCTCAACTTTCAGACATTGAGTCGAGCCATGTCAAGTTCAACGACACCCGGTCGGAGGTATTCCCGATCAGTCGCTCGGGGTCGACGGGTGCGCCTCTCGAGCGGATCCGAGAAGCGCGACGAAGCCGACGATCGCGGGCGCGGCAAACAGCGCCGCGATCCCCCAGTGCGCGTACGCGCCGGTGACGGATCCAACCGCGATCGCGAAGATGAGCACCTGGACGACGATGCCACCCGAGCGCCCCCAGGATCGCCCGCGCCACACGCCCGTCGCGAACGACGCGATCGCGAAGGCGCCGAGGGCGGACAGGACGATGAGCGCGATCGCGGTGGGCATCGCCGCGACGGGCGTCGACGCGGCCCAGACGACCTGCCAGCCGGTGACGACGGCGAGCGCGAGCGCCTCGAGCGCGAGCAGCCCCACCGCCACGTATGTCGCGCGGCCGCGGGCGAGCGAGGGAGAGGACATGGGCGCCTTTCCGAAGGCGCCCGGCCGACGGATCGGCTCGCGACCGGGCAATTTCGAAAAACCCTTGATCGACGGGGGCACCTGTATGACAATTGTTAACGGTGTGTTTCCCACAGCGTGGTGGGGCGCGTGGCCACGAGCCCCGTCGCACATCCAGCCTAATCGACCCGACGATGAACGCTGAATCTCCCCCGGAAAGACCCCACCTCGCAAGGAGCACCACCACATGGATTGGCGTGACAAAGCCGCCTGTTTGACCGTCGACCCCGAGCTGTTCTTCCCCGTCGGAAACACCGGGCCGGCCGTCGACCAGATCGAAAAGGCCAAGTCCGTGTGCGCGCAGTGCACCGTGACCGAGGTCTGCCTGCAGTACGCCCTCGAGACCGGGCAGGACTCGGGCGTGTGGGGCGGCCTCAGCGAGGACGAGCGTCGCGCGCTCAAGCGCCGCGCCGCGCGCGCCCGCCGCGCCAGCTGACCGTCCGCGCGACCGAACGCCCCGCCTCCGGCGGGGCGTTCGCCGTCTCAGGAGCGGATCCAGCGCATCGGGATCTCGATGACGACCTCCGTGCCGCCGTCGAACGCGGTGCCCGTCCCGGAAATCGTCTGCCACTCGATGGATCCGCTGAGCTCGCCCTGGATCAGGGTCCGGACGATCTGCGTCCCGAGGCCGCGCCCCACCTGACCCTCGGGCAGCCCGCTGCCCGTGTCCCGCACCCGCACGGTCAGCGTGTGCTCCGACCGCTCGGCGACGATCTCCACGTCGCCCTCGCGGCCCGCGAGGCCGTGCTCGACGGCGTTGGTGACGACCTCGGTCAGCGCGAGCGCGAGGGGCGTCGCGTACTCGCTCGGCAGGGTCCCGAAGGTCCCGGTCTTGCGCGTGTGCGCCACCGTGTTCTGCGCCGCCGCGACCTCCGCGACGAGGCGCAGCACGCGCGTGAACACCTCGTCGAAGTCGACCTTCTGCGACAGCCCCTCGGAGAGGGTGTCGTGCACGACGGCGATGGCCGCCACGCGCTGCATCGCCTGCAGGAGCGATTCGCGCGCCTCGTCGCTCGAGGTGCGCCGCGCCTGGATCCGGAGCAAAGACGCGACGGTCTGCAGGTTGTTCTTGACGCGGTGGTGGATCTCGCGGATCGTCGCGTCCTTCGTGATGATTTCCTGCTCCTGGTTGCGAAGCTCGCTCACGTCGCGGCACAGCACGATCGCGCCGATGCGCTCGCCGTGATCGCGGAGCGGGATGATCCGCAGCGCGACCGTCACGCCGCGGGCCTGGATGTCGCTGCGCCACGGCGACCGCCCCGTGAGGAGGACCGGGAGCGAGGACTCGTCGGCCGACGCGTCGCGCTCGGTCGGCATGATCGTGCGCGCGACGTCGGAGAGCGTCTCGCCCTCGAGCTCGTCCACGAACCCGATCCGGTTGAACGCGGACAGGCCGTTGGGGCTCGCGAAGGTCACGACGCCGTCCACGTCGAGGCGGATCATGCCGTCGGCCGCGCGGGGCGCGCCGCGGCGCGGCCCCATGGGCGCCGTGGTGTCGGGGTAGTCCCCCGTCGCGATCATGCCGAAGATCGCGTCGGCGCACTCGTCGAACGTGAGCTGCTGGCGCGACGGCGCGCGCACCTCGCTGAGGTTTGTGTGGCGCGTCAGCACGCCGAGCACGGAGCGCCCGTCCGTGCCGCGGCGCACGATCGGCACCGCCTTGACCCGCGTGGGCGTCTCCTCGAACCACTCGGGGCTCGTCGAGTCGACGATGAGTCCGCTCTGAAAGGCCTCGCGGACCTGGCTCTGCCACTGGGGGCGCACCTTCTCCCCGACGATGTCGCGGTAGAAGAGAGTCGCGGATCCACTCGGGCGCACGTGCCCGACGGCCTGAAACGAGTCGTCGGTGGTCTGCCCCCAGATCACGATGTCGGCCGATGCCAGGTCGGCGAGCAGCTGGCCGTCGCCGTGCACGCGGTGGAGCCATTCGATGTCCGTCTCGCTGAGACGGTCTTGGGCGGTGAGGAGATCGCTGAGGGTCGACACCCTCTACAGCGTAGCCGCGAGCCGCGACACCGCGTGTGCGAGCGGGGCGCGGCGCCGCGGCAGCACGGGCGCGGCCGCGCGCAGCGCCCTGTCGCACCCGGCCGGATCGTCCGGCAGGAGGTGCGCGGCGTCCGCCCCCGCGTGCTGGGCGAGCGCCTCGCGAACCTGGCCGCGCGGGTCCAGACCCAACGGGCCCGGACGCACGCGGTTGACGACGGGAATCACCTCGGCGCGCGGCGCCGCGGCCTCGAGCTGGTCCAGCCCGCGCACGAGGCGCGCGAGGCCCACGGGATCCGCCTGGCCCACGGCAATCACGCGGTCGGCGGTCGACAGGGCCGCGAGCGCGGCCTGGTTGCGCCGCGGCGCCTCGATGTCGCTCACGATCTCCTCGTCGCGCTCGACGGGCGCCGCGACGTCGACGATGACGGCGTCGGCCCACGAGCGCGCGACCTGCAGCGCCTCCGCGACCCGCCGCGCGGAGAGCTCGGGCCAGCGCTCGGGTCGGTTGATGCCGGTGAGAACCTCGAGCGACCAGTCCCCGGCCGACACCTGCGCGCTCAGTCGGGTGAGCTCCGCGCCGTCGAGGACGCCGTAGTCGGTCTGTCGACACGCGGCCGGGAACCCCGGCGCCTCCGGCGGGAGCGCGAGCCGCTGCGCGACTGACGGCGCGTGCGTGTCGGCGTCCACGAGCGCGACGCGGTCTCCGCCGCGGGCGCGCGCGGCCGCCAGTGCGAGCGCAACGGTCGTCCGCCCCGGCGCCCCGTGCGGGCCCCACACCACCGTCACCGACCCCTCCGCCACGGCGTCGTGACGCCGTTCGTCGAGCTCCTCCGCGCGAATCGCGGCGACGATCTGCGCGCCCGTCGCGTCCGGCGACACGGGGCTGGCCAGCCCGAAGGCGGCAACCGCCCGCCGCTCGGACGGGCGCTCGGCGAGCATCACCAGCCGCGCCCCGCTGCGATCGCACATCGCGATCACCTCGGGGGCGAGCACCTGGCGCGTCGCCGGCGCGACCACGCTGTCCGCCTCGCGCAGGGCGTCCCAGACGCGGGAGGCCGGGTCCGCGACGGCGCCCACGAGCTCGTCCGCCCGCACGAGGGCCGCGACCTCGACGCCCTCCGCGCGGATCTCCTCCGCCACGCGCGGCCCGATGGGTGGGTCGACGGCGACGAGGACGCTCACCCGGCGCCGCCCGACGTGGGCACAGCCGAGAGGGCGGATCCGCCCGCGGTGTGCCCGAGGACGTCCGCGACCTCGTCGCGGTCGATCACCAGCTCCAGGCGCGACCCCGGGTCGGCCACGACGCCGTCGTCCTCGAGAACCGCCGCGACGACGGCGCGCTCGACCACCACGACCGGCTCGCCATACGACCCCGGCGCGACGAGGGGCGCCGCCCACAGCTCGACGGGCGTACCGGGCACGACGCCCGCGGGCGCCTCCAGCGCACTGCGCACCACCACGGTGGTCGTGCCGGCCGAGGCGGCCGCCCCGACCGCCGCGGCCGGGACGAGCTCGCCCGGCGCGATGGTCCGCACGGCCACGACGCCGTCGGCGAGGTCGTCCGGAGTCAGGTAGGCCTCCTGGGACGCGGCCAGCTGAACATCGACGGCCTCGACGTCGCCCGCCGTGACGGCCTGGCCCGGCACCAGCGCCTCCCGGGCGACGAGGACCGGCTCCGTGTTCCGAGCGCCGTCGACGATCGCCCACACTCCCGCGACGGAGCCCAGCACGAGGACGATGCCGACGAAGAAGCGCGGATCGAGCCGGCGCCGGCGCCGCGAGACGGTGGTTGCCATGCCGCGATCGTGGCAGATTCTCCCGCTGCGGCCCGAAAGTTATCCACAGGCTCCCGCGCGCGGTGCGACCGGACGCGGCACGCCGCATAATGGAGGCATGTCGACAGGCCCCGGCGCGCACCTGCTCACGCCCTCCGCGGTCGCCGAGCTGCTCGCGATCGCGCCCGACGAGGTCGTTGCCCTCATCGAGGAGGGCGCGCTCCGCGGCGTGCGCGTCGGCTCGCCGCCGGTGTGGCGCGTCGAGAAGGACAGCGTGCGGGACTACCTCGAAGACCGCAACGAAGAGAGCCGCCGGCACGCGCTCTGGCACGAGTCCAACGTCGCGAGCATGCCCGACGTCTGGGGCACGCACTCGCCCTTCTGAGCGCTCGTCAGAATTCCCGCACGTCCGCCGCCCGCGGGATCCGGATCGACGAGATCGCCCCGAACGCGATGATCGCCACGCCCGTGACCTCGGACGCGCGCGGCGCGCCCGCGAGATCGTGGAGCGCGAGGTCGAGGTGATCCGCCCCGACCTGGCGCGGGGTGCCGCTGGCGACGCGCCCGTCGCGCCGGTGCACCCGGATCGCCTGCCGGCGCCGGGTCAGCGCGCGCAGCACATAGCCGAACCCCGCCCGCCTGCGGAGGGGATCCTCGGGCCCGGCGGCGCGGACGGGCTCCGCGCCCCGCCAGCCAACGACTGCGTCGATCGGCGCGACGAGCCCCGCGCCGTCGTCCCCCTCGGCGGCGACCCAGTCCGCGCCGACCGCGACGATCCGCGCGGGGACCGATCCCTCGCCCGCGAGCTCGAGGACGACGCGGCCGCCGCCCGCGAGGTCCACGAGTCGGTCGCGCAGCGTCCGCGCCGCGCGCCGTGTCCGCTCCCCCTCTTCGTCGTGCGCGCGCCGCTCGGCAGCGCGCTCCTCGGCGAAGCGCCGCTCCAACTCGTCGAGGAAGTCGCCCCCGGTCGGGTCCGTCATGCGAGCGAGACTAGCGGCCGGCCGCAGGGGGCGCCGAGGCGCCCACAGGCATATCTGCCTCTCCCCTCGGCGGCCGCCCCGTGGTGTCCTAGGCGGCACCGATATCCATGGGCATCGCCGAACGGTACGGGGGGAAGAAATGACTCTTGGCGCACGCACCAGACACACCGAGAACGAAATACGCGACCTGTTCGCGCCGCAACACACGCGCACCGACGCGTTGCCGGATCCGGAGCCACTCATCGCGACGCTCGCGGGCGGCGTCCTCGAGGTCATCGCGGGGGTCCGCGAGGTCGACCAGCTGGCCCGCTGGCTGGCGGAGGACCCGTACCGCGCCCTCGTCGTCCGCGCCAACCTCGCGGCCCGGGCACGGAGCGCCCGCGCGCAGTCGGCGCTCCGGCCGACCTACGCGATCCGCTCCGTGCACGTGTCCCACCCCGCCGACGGCGTCGTGGAGGCGACCGCGGTGGTCGCGACACCGCTGCGGACGCGCGCCGTGGCCCTGCGCCTCGAGGGCTACGACGCGCGCTGGCGCGCCACCAGCCTCGCCGTGCTCTGAGCTCCTACTGCCGGTACGACGCGAGGAAGTTACCGAGGCGCTCCACGGCCTCGGCGAGCACGCGCTTCTCCGGCAGCGTCACGACGCGGAGGTGGTCGGGGGTCGGCCAGTTGAAGCCCGTTCCCTCGACCAGCAGGATCTTTTCCGCGACGAGAAGGTCGTAGATGAGCTGCTTGTCGTCGTGAATCTCGTGCACGTTCGGGTCGAGCCGGGGGAACGCGTAGAGCGCGCCCTGCGGCTGTACGCAGCTCACGCCGGGGATGGCGTTGAGGCCCTCCCACGCGACGTCGCGCTGGTCGTGCAGGCGGCCGTCCGCCGCGATGAGCGCGTCGATCGATTGCGTGCCGGTGAGGGCGGCCAGCACGGCGTGCTGCGCGGGCACGTTGGGGCACAGGCGGGTCGAGGCGAGCACCTGGATCCCCTCGAGGAACCCGCCCGCGTGGCCCTTCGGCCCCGTGATGACCATCCAGCCGGAGCGGTACCCCGCCACGCGGTAGGTCTTCGACAGCCCGTTGAAGGTCAGGCACAGCAGGTCCGGCGCGAGCGACGCGGTCGGGATGTGCGTGGCGCCGTCGAACAGGATCCGGTCGTAGATCTCGTCGCTGAGCAGCAGGAGCGAGTTCTCGCGCGCGATCTCAACGATGCCCTCGAGGACCTCGCGCGAGTACACCGCGCCCGTGGGGTTGTTCGGGTTGATGACGACGATGGCCTTCGTGCGCGGAGTGACCTTGGCGCGGATGTCCTCGAGGTCGGGCTGCCAGGCGTTGTCCTCGTCGGCGAGATAGTGCACGGGCGTGCCCCCCGCGAGGCTCGTCATGGCCGTCCACAACGGGTAGTCCGGCGCGGGGATGAGGACCTCGTCGCCGTCGTCGAGTAGCGCCTGCATCGTCATGGTGATGAGCTCCGACACGCCGTTGCCGAGGTAGACGTCATCCACATCGACGCGCGGGAACCCCGGCTCGTTCTCGTACCGGCTGACGATCGCGCGGCGCGCCTCGACGATGCCGCGGCTGTCGCTGTATCCGTGCGCTGCGGGGACCGCGCGCAGCATGTCGCGCACGATCTGATACGGCGCCTCGAAGCCGAAGATCGCCGGGTTTCCCGTGTTCAGCTTGAGGATCGTGTGCCCGTCGGCTTCCAGCCGCGTCGCCTCTGCCAGTGCGGCGCCACGGATCTCGTAGAGAACGTTGCGGAGCTTGGAGGACTGGTCCAGGGGACGGGGGCTGTTCATCCTGCCAGGATACGGTCCGCCATACCCCCGGGGCGACACGCGAGCGGGCCCGCGGCGGATTCCTCCACCACGGGCCCGCTCGACGCGCGTTAGCCGCGGTCCTTCTTTGCCTGGCGCCGCCGCTCCTCGCGGTTCTGGGGCGCGGCGGATCCGCCCGTGGGCCGCTGCGCGCGCGCCGTGTCGCCGCTGCGCACCTGCCCCGTGTCGTCGCGGACCTCGACGGCCCCGTCCTCGTCGGGCGCGGAGTACGCCAGCTGCTGCGGCGCATCCGGCGTCGCCTCGAGCCCCTTCGCCTCGACCTGCTCCGCGCCGTCGGCGGAGGTGCCGACCTTGACCTCGAGGTTGAAGAGATACCCGACGGTCTCTTCCTTAATCTGGCCCATCATCGACTCGTACATCGAGTGACCCTCGCGCTGGTACTCGATGAGCGGATCCCGCTGCGCCATCGCCCTGAGGCCGATGCCGTCCTTGAGGTAGTCCATCTCGTACAGGTGGTCGCGCCAGCGGCGGTCGAGCACCTGCAGCACGACGCGGCGCTCGAGCTCGCGCATCGCCTTCTCGCCGAGCGCCTTCTCGCGCGCGTCGTACGCGATCCGCGCGTCGCTCAGGATCTCGCGGATGAGGCCCGCCTGATCGATCCCGCCCTTGCGGCCCGCGGCCTCGGCGGCCACTTCCTCGATCGTCACGCCCACGGGGTAGAGCGCCTTAAGCTCCGTCCAAAGCGCGTCGAAGTCCCAGCTCTCGTTGTGGCCCGTCGCGGTGTGCTCGCGGATCACCTGGGTGATCGCGTCCTCGCGGAAGCGCTCCACGCGCCCCTTGATGTCGTCGCCCTCGAGGATGACGCGCCGATCGGAGTAGATCGCGAGGCGCTGGCGGTTCAGCACGTCGTCGTACTTCAGGACGTTCTTGCGCGACTCCGCGTTGCGCGACTCGATCTGGGCCTGCGCGTTGCGGATGAGGCCCGTGATGGCGCGACCCGTGATGACCTGCGAGTCGTCGAAGTCGGTGCGCGCGAGCATCGCGTCGGCCAGCGGCGAGCGGAAGCGTCGCATGAGCTCGTCCTCAAGCGAGAGGTAGAAGCGGCTCTCGCCCGGGTCGCCCTGACGACCCGATCGCCCGCGGAGCTGGTTGTCGATGCGGCGGGACTCGTGGCGCTCCGTGCCGAGCACGTACAGGCCGCCGACCTCGCGGACCTTGTCGCCCTCGGCGTCGACCGTGCGCTTGACGGACTCGAACACCTCGTCCCAGGCGGCCTCGTACTCGTCGGGCGTCTCGTCAGGGTCGAGGCCGCGCGACTTCATCTCCTGGACGGCGAGGAACTCGGCGTTCCCGCCGAGCATGATGTCGGTGCCGCGGCCGGCCATGTTTGTCGCGACCGTGACGGATCCGAGCCGTCCCGCGCGGGCGACCAGTTCCGCCTCGCGCGCGTGGTTCTTCGCGTTGAGGACCTCGTGGCGGATCCCCCTTTTCGACAGGAGCGTGGACAGCAGCTCGCTCTTCTCCACGCTGACCGTGCCGACGAGCACGGGCTGCCCCGTCTCGTGGCGCTCGGCGATGTCCTCGACGACCTGCGCGAACTTGCCCTGCTCCGTGCGGTAGATCAGGTCCTGCTCGTCCTTGCGGACCATGGGCTTGTTCGTCGGGATCGGGATCACGCCGAGCTGGTAGGTCGACATGAACTCGGCGGCCTCAGTCTCGGCCGTACCGGTCATGCCGGCGAGCTTGTCGTAGAGGCGGAAGTAGTTCTGGAGCGTGACGGTGGCGAGGGTCTGGTTCTCGGCCTTGACCGGCACGTTCTCCTTCGCCTCGATCGCCTGGTGCATGCCCTCGTTGTAGCGGCGGCCGGCCAGGATGCGCCCCGTATGCTCGTCGACGATCATGACCTCGTCGTTCATGACGACGTAGTCCTGGTCGCGGTTGAACAGCGCGATCGCCTTGATGGAGTTATTGAGGAACGAGATGAGGGGCGTGTTCGCCGACTCGTAGAGGTTCTCGACGCCGAGGTAGTCCTCGACCTTCTCGATGCCGGGCTCGAGGACGCCGACCGTGCGCTTTTTCAGGTCGACCTCGTAGTCGACGCCCTCCTCGAGGGTGCGGGCGATCTTGGCGAACTCGGCGAACCAGCGGTTGGCCTCGCCCGCGGCCGGGCCCGAGATGATGAGCGGCGTGCGCGCCTCGTCGATGAGGATCGAGTCGACCTCGTCGACGATGGCGAAGAAGTGCTCGCGCTGGACGAGGTCCTCCTTGCGCCACGCCATGTTGTCGCGCAGGTAGTCGAAGCCGAACTCGTTGTTCGTGCCGTAGGTCACGTCGCAGGCGTATTGCTCGCGGCGCTGCGCCGGGGTCTGGCCGGACACGATGACGCCCGTCGTCATGCCAAGGGCGCGGAAGATGCGCCCCATGAGCTCGGCCTGGTAGGACGCGAGGAAGTCGTTCACGGTGATCACGTGGACGCCCTTGCCCGCGATCGCGTTGAGGTACGCGGGGAGGGTGGCGACGAGGGTCTTGCCCTCACCGGTCTTCATCTCGGCGATGTTGCCGAGGTGCAGGGCCGCGCCGCCCATGAGCTGCACGTCGTACGGCCGCATGCCGAGCGTGCGGCTGGCGGCCTCGCGAATGGCGGCGAACGCCTCGGGCATCAGCTGGTCGAGGCTCTCGCCGTTCTCGTGGCGCGCGCGCAGCTCGGCGGTCTCGTTCCGCAGGTCCTCGTCGGTGAGCTGCGCGTAGTCCTCCTCGAGCGCGTTGACCGCGTCGACGACGCGCTGCAAGCGGCGCCGCAGCCGTCCCTCTCCCGCGCGGAGCAGCTTCTCGAACGGATTTGCCACGTGTCACTCCTCGATCCGATGCGGCGGGTGCGTTGATCACTCGCCGGCGCCCGCCGCCGTCCGGCCGCGGGCATACCCGCCCATGCTATCCGCCCGACCCGATGTTCGCGCTCAGGGCTCGGGGCGCCCCGGCCGATCCATAGGCCGGGCGCGGAGGGAGACACGCCCTAGGATCGAGGCATGGTGTTCTGGGGCAAGAGGAAGCGCGTCGAGCAGGAGAAGCAGGACGCCGCCGACGCGGACCTCGCCGTGCGCGCGCAGCAGGCGCTCGTCGCGGCGGACGAGCGGATCCGCACGACGCGCGACGAGCTCGAGTTCGCGTCGGCCGAGCTCGGCGACGCCGCGACCAAGGACCTGCGCGACGGCCTCGACGCGGTCGCGACGCACATGCGCGAGGCCTTCGAGCTGCACCAGCTCAACCACGACCACATCCCCGACACCCCCGAGGAGCTCCGCACGCGCAACGCGCGCATCGCGCAGCTGTGCGACTGGGCGGAAGACGTGCTCGACGAGCGGACCGAGGTGCTGCGCGAGCGCATCGAGAAGGTCCGCGAGGCGCCGCAGACCCTCGAGCGGGTGCGCGCCGAGGCCGCGGCACTCGCCGAGCGGCTGCCCGGCGCCGAGGAGACCATCGCGCGGCTGGGCGCGCGGTACTCCCCTGCGGCGATCCAGCGCATCGGCGCCAACCCCGCGGAGGCGCGCCAGCTGCTCGAGTTCGCGCGACACTCCGCGGAGGTCGCGGGGCGCCGGCGCGCGGACGGGCGCCGCGACGACGCCATGGTCGCCCTCGAGACGGCGACGGAGGCCGTGCGCCGGGCGCGCACGATCCTCGACGCGGTCGATGACTTCGAGATCGAGGCGATGCGCACCCAGACGACCCTGTCGGACGTCGTCGCCGATTCCCGAAGCGATCTCCTCGAGGCGCGCGCGGAGAGCGGATCCGCCCGGGTGCGCCAGGCGATCGCCGAGCTCGAGCAGGCGCTCGCCGCCGTGACCCCTGCGGGCACCCCGAGCGACCCGTTCGCGGAGCTCGCGGCGCTCAGCGAGAAGAACGCCGCGCTCGACGCCGCCCGCGAGCGCGCGCAGCGCAACATCCCCTCGATCGACCACGTGCGCCACGACGTGGACGCGGCCGACCGGGCGATCTCGCACGCCCGCAGCCTCATCGACGGGCACCGCGGCTGGGTGGGAGCCGACGCGCGCACGCGCCTGGCCGAGGCCGAGCGCGTGCGCATCGACGCGGGCACGCTCGTCGCCGACGAAGACACGCGCGAGCGCGCGCAGTCGCTCGCCCGCCGCGCGGCGCAGCTCGCCCACGAGGCGATGCAGCTCGCGCAGCGCGACATCGACTCCTCCCGTCACGGCGGGTACGACGACGGCATGCGGGGCTACCGGGGCGGCTTCGGCGGCCGCGGCGGCATGGGGGGCATGGGCGGCGGCGACATGATCGGCGGCCTCATCGGCGGGGCGCTCCTCGGCGGCCTCATCGGCGACATCTTCGACTGAACGGTCGGCGCCGGGCGCGCCACATCGCTCATAGAATTGTGCGGATGACTACTTCCTCCGATCGCGCCGCCTGGGACGCGTGGCGCGCCGCGCGCCGCGACGCCCTCACCGCCCCCGAGGGAAACCTCGCGCTCGTCGAGACGCGCTGGCTGGCGCCCGGCGAGGCGCCCGACCTCGACGCGGCGCAGCGCGGCCTGGCGCCCTCCGTCCACGTGACGACGCTCACGCGCGAGAACATCGACACGGGCGCGCCCGAGCACGGGCTGCGGTTCTGGGACGTCGACTCCCCCGCGAACCGCCGGTTCGCCGGCGTCGAGAGCTTCGCGTACGACCCAGACTGGGTGATCCCCGCCCGCTACGAGCGCGCGCCCGACGGGCACACCGTCGCCTTCGAGCACCTCCGCGACAACGGCGGCACGCGCGAGAAGGCGGTGCCGGGCACGATCCACGCCGCGATCGCCGGGCACGAGTACGCGCTCAGCGCGTTCGACGACGACGGCCGGCTCCTCCTCGTGTTCGGGGATCCGACGAACGGATCCGAGACGTACGGCGCCGGCAGGTTCCTCTTCGTCGACGACCCGTCGGGCGGCGCCGTCACGCTCGACTTTAACCGCGCCTTCGTCCCGCCGTGCGGTTTCAGCGACCAGTACAACTGCCCCATGCCTCCCCTCCAGAACCGCCTCGCCGTCCCCGTCACGGCCGGCGAAAAGACACCGCGCTTTCGCGACTGACACACAGCAGAAAGATCCCCATGCGCCTCACGACCCCGCTCGCGGCCGCCGCACTTGCCGGCGCGCTCGTCCTCACCTCGTGCTCGTCGAGCCAGAACCCCGGCCCCGATGAGGGTGGCGTCGCCCAGGCCGACGCCACGATCTATGTCGGATCCCTGTACGAGCCCCAGAACCTCGACAACACCTCCGGCGGCGGGCAGGGCGTCACGGAGGCTCTCACGGGCAACGTGTACGAGGGCCTGTACCGCCTCGCCGACTCGGGCGAGGTCGAGCCGCTGCTCGCCGCCGCGCACGAGGTGAGTGAAGACGGCCTGACGTACACGTTCACGCTGCAGGACGGCGTGTCCTTCGCCAGCGGCAAGACGCTCACGGCCGACGACGTCGTCTACTCGATCGAGAAGGTCATCGCGGACGACTCGCAGTCGGCGCGCAAGAGCCAGCTGGAGGTCATCGACTCCGTCGCCGCGGTCGACGACCAGACCGTGCGGGTGACCCTCTCGGAGCGCTCCATCTCCTTTCTCTACAACCTCTCGTACGTGTGGATCGTCAACAGCGCGTTCGAGGGCAACCGCTCCTCCGAGGCCGACGGCACGGGCCCGTACGTTCTGGACACGTGGACCCGCGGATCCGCCCTTAGCCTCGTGCGCAACGACGACTACTGGGGCGAGGCGCCCGCCAACGGCGGCGTCGTGTTCACCTACTTCAGCGACGCGACCTCGCTGAACAACGCCCTCCTCACGGGCGCCGTCGACGTCGTCACGAGCCAGCAGTCCCCCGACGGGCTCGCGCAGTTCGAGCAGACCGACGACTTCACGATCACCGACGGAAACTCGACGACGAAGCTCCTGCTGGCTTTCAACGACGCGGCCGCGCCCTTCGACGACGTCCGGGTGCGCCAGGCCGTGTCCGCCGCGATCGACGACGAGAAGCTCCTCGAGTCCGTGTGGGGTGACTACGGCACGCTCATCGGCTCGATGGTGCCGCCGACGGATCCGTGGTTCGAGGACCTGACCGACCTCGACACGTACGATCCGGACCGCGCCGCGGACCTCCTCGCCGAGGCGGGCTACGAGGACGGGTTCACGTTCACGCTCGACACGCCGAACTACGATCCGCACCCGACCGCCGCCACGTTCATCCAGTCGCAGCTCGCCGAGGTCGGTATCACGGTGGAGATCAACACGATCACCTCGGACGAGTGGTACACGAAGGTCTATCAGAACCGCGACTTCGAGGCCACGATGCAGGAGCACGTGAACGACCGCGACCTCGTCTGGTACGGCAACCCCGACTTCTACTGGGGATACGACAACGCCGAGGTCCAGGAATGGGTCGCCCAGTCCGAGCTCGTCTCGAGCGAGGCCGAGCAGACCGAGCTGCTGAAGCTCGTCGCGCGCACGACGGCCGAGGAGGCCGCGAGCGAGTGGCTCTACCTGTACCCCCAGATCGTCGTGGCCTCGTCGGCGCTGTCGGGCTACCCCGTCAACGGCCTCAACTCGCAGTTCTTCGCGTACGACATCGAGAAGGCGGCGTGACGCGCGCGTGACGCGATTCCTGCTGCGGCGCGCCGCCTTCCTTCTCGTCTCGCTCGCGCTCGCGAGCGTCGTCGTGTTCTTCCTCCTCCGCGTACTGCCGGGCGACCCCGCCAACGCGCTCGCGAGCGTCGGGGCGACGGAGGAGCAGATCGAGGCGGCGCGCGCCGCGGTGGGATCCGACCAGCCCCTGCCCGCGCAGTTCGCCGCGTGGATCGCGCAGGCCGCGACGGGCGACCTCGGCACGTCCCTCGTCAGCGGGCTCCCGGTCGGCCCCGAGGTCGTCCAGCGCCTGCGCGTGACGCTCCCCCTGACCGCCGCGGCGTTCGCGCTCGCGGTCGCCATCGCGCTGCCGTGCGGCTACGTCGCCGCGACGCGCGCGCGGACGTGGTACGGCCAGGCGCTCGGCGCCGTGGCGCAGCTCGGCATCGCCGTTCCCGTGTTCTGGCTCGGGATGATCCTCGTCGTGGTCTTCGCGCTGCGCCTGCGGATCCTCCCCGCCGGCGGGTTCCCCATCGACGGATGGGCGGATCCGCTCGCCGCCGCGACCGACCTCGTGCTGCCCGTCGTCACGGTCGCGATCGTCATGAGCGCGTCCCTCATCCGTTACGTGCGCTCGGCGGTCCTCGACGTCGCGGGGAGCGACTTCGTGCGCACGGCGCGCGCGATGGGCGCCACCTTCGGTCAGGCGATGCGCCAGCACGGCGCGCGCAGCGCCGCCGCCCCCGTCGTCGCGGTGCTCGGCATCGAGCTGGCCTCCGCGTTGCTCGGCGCCGTCGTGGTCGAGCAGGTGTTCGCCCTCCCCGGGCTCGGATCGCTCCTCGTCACCGGCATCGAACAGCACGACTACCCGGTGATTCAGGGCGTGCTCGTCGTGACGACGCTGGCGGTCCTCGTCATCGGCTTCGTCGCGGACATCTGCCAGCGCCTCATCGACCCGCGCGTCGGCGCGGCGGGGGCGGCGTCATGACGCGACGTCGCGCGACGCTCGCCGCCGGCATCGTGCTGGCGGGTCTCATCGCCCTGATCGCGGTCGTCTCGTTCGTCTGGCTGCCGCACCCGCTATCCGATACGTCGGGCGGCCGCCTCGTCCCTCCCGGCACGGACGGATACCCGCTCGGCACCGACCGGCTTGGGCGCGACCTCGTTACCCAGGTCATGATCGGCGCTCGGATCGCGCTGGCCTCGGGCCTCGGCGCCGTGGCCATCGCCGCGGTGCTCGGCGTCGCGTGCGGCATCGCGGCGGCCTTCGCGCGCGGCTGGCTCAACGACACGATCGCCGCGTTCCTCGACATTCTCATCGCCTTCCCCACGCTCCTCGTCGCGATGCTGATCGTCGCGGCGCAGCCCGCGAGCCTCGGCACGGCCATCCTCGCGATCGGCATCGCGCAGAGCGCGATCATCGCGCGGCTGACGCGGATCCTCGCGGTGCGCGTGCTCGAGTCCGACTTCGTCACCGCCGCCCGCGCCGCGGGAACCCGCTGGCCGGGCCTCGTTTTCGGCCACGTCCTGCCGAACGTGTGGACGACGCTGGCGGTCAGCCTCGCGCTGCAGTTCGGCCTCGCGGTCCTGGCCGAGGCGAGCCTGTCGTACCTCGGCCTCGGGGCCCCGCCGCCCAACGCATCGTGGGGTCGCCTCCTGCAGGAGGCGCAGCAGACCGTACTCGTGCAGCCCGCCGGCGCGATCGTTCCGGGGATCCTCCTCATCGTCCTCGTCGTGGGCGTGAACCTCATCGCCGATGGCCTGCGGGACGTGCTCGACCCCGGCACCCAGCGCGTCGGGAGGGCATCGTGACCGCGCCCGTGCTCGAGGTGGATGCCCTGTCGATCCGCGCCGGCGACCGGGTGCTCGTGGACGACCTCAGCTTCTCCGTGCGCCCGGGCGAGCGGGTCGGCCTGATCGGGGAATCGGGCTCCGGCAAGTCGCTCACGACGCTCGCGATCCTCGGCCTGCTCCCGGAGCAGCTGACCGCGTCGGGGCGGATCCACCTGGGCGGCGTCGACGCGATCACGGCGCCCGAACGCGACCTCGTCCGCGTGCGCGGGCGCATCGCCGCGCCGGTGTTCCAGGAGCCCGCGACGGCGCTCGACCCGCTCATGCGGGTGGGGCGGCAGGTCGCGCTCCCCCTCGCCCGGCACCGGCGGTTGCGCGGCGCGGCGCTCCGCAGCGAGGTCGCGCGGCTGTTCGCCGACGTCGCCCTCACGGATCCGCGGATCCCGCGCGCCTTCCCCCACGAGCTGTCGGGCGGACAGCGCCAGCGCGTGGCGCTCGCCATCGCGCTCGCGGCGGATCCGCGGGTGCTGCTCGCCGACGAGCCGACGACCGCGCTCGACGTGTCGGTGCAGGCGGAGGTCCTCGCCCTCATCGACCGCCTCGCGCGCTCCCGCGACATGGCCGTCGTCTTCGTCAGCCACGACCTCGCCGTCGTCTCCCGAATCGCCGATCGCGGCCTCGTGCTGCGCGCCGGGGCCGTGGTCGAGGAGGGGCCCGTCGACGCCCTCCTGCGGCGGCCGCGCGCGGCCTACACGGCCGACCTCGTCGCCGCCGCGCGGCGCTTCGAAAACGCCGCCCGCCCCGGGAGGACCGCATGAGCACCGACCCCCTCCTCGCCCTCGACCGGGCCACCGTGCGGTATCGCGGATCCACCGCGCCCGCGCTGTCCGACGCCTCGCTGGAAGTGCCCGCGGGCGGGCGCCTCGCGATCGTCGGCGAGTCCGGCGCCGGCAAGTCCACCATCCTCCGGCTGTTGCTCGGGATTGAGGCCCCGACGACCGGGGCCGTCCGCTACGCCGGACAGGCGCTCGCGCGCCGCGACCGCGCCCGGATGCGCGCGTTCCGCCGCGACGTGCAGTGCGTCTTCCAGGATCCGCGCGCCTCCCTCGATCCGCGCCGGCGCGTGGGCGCGACAGTTGCGGAGCCACTCGTCTCGCTCGGCCTCGCCCGCGGCGCCGAGGTCCGCGCGCGCGTGGGCCGGGCCCTCGCCCGCGTCGGGCTCCCCGAAGACGCGGCGCGCCGCTTCCCGCACGAGTTTTCCGGCGGGCAACGTCAGCGCATCGCGATCGCGCGCGCGATCGTCGCGCGGCCGCGCGTGCTCCTCGCGGACGAGCCCGTCAGCGCGCTCGACGTGACGACCCGCGTCACGATCGTCGACCTCCTGCAGGAGCTCCTCCAGGGCGAGGAAATGGCGCTCGTTATGGTCTCGCACGACCTCGGCGTCGTCGCCGAGCTGTGCCGCGAGTCTATCGTGCTCGAGCGGGGCCGCATCGTGGAGCGGGGCGCGACGAGCACCGTGCTCGCCGCGCCCCGCCATCCCTACACGCGGGCGCTGGTCGAGGCCGTGCCCCGCCTGCCACCCACGTGAGGGGTGTGTCTCCCTAGCTCGCCAGCTGCTCCTCGGGCGGGGCCTGCGTCTCGAGCGAGATGACGCCGTAGTCCCAGCCGCGGCGGCGGTACACCACGCTGGGGTGGTCGGTGCGCGCGTCGACGAAGAGGAAGAAGTCGTGGCCGACGAGCTCCATCCGGTCGACGGCCTCCTCGACGGTCATCCACTCCGGGCCGAACGTCTTCGTGCGGATGACGACGGGCGAGTACTCCTCCTCCGTCTGCTCCTCCTGCACCGGCACGGATCCGGTCGAGACGGCGTGGAGAGTGGCCGCGTCGACGGGGGTGATGTCGATGCCGGCCAGGGATCCCGTGCCCTTCTCGAGGTGCGCGCCGTGCGGGCGCTGGCGATCCGTCACTTTCTTGTCCTTCGCGCGACGCAGCTGCGTCGTCAGCTTGTCGAGGGCGACCTCGAGCGCCTGGAACTTGTCCTCGGCGCGGGCCTCCGAGCGCGCGACCTTGCCCTTGCCCGTGACGGTCAGCTCGACCTTGGCCTCCTCGACGCGGCCCCGATGGTGCGCCGACTGCGTGACCTTAACGTCGAGCCGATCGGCCCGGGGAGCGAGGGTCTCGACGCGCGAGAGCTTCTCATCGATCACGGTGCGAAACCGATCGGTGATGCTGACGCCCACGCCGACGATGCTGGTGTCCATCCTGTGCCTCCCATTCCGGTTCGCCCGGAGTGAGCGAACCTCGGTCGCTACGTGGTCTCACCGTACTGAGAGTTCACCGCCGTGTCACCCATCGATTGCTTTCCGTTCCGAATGAATCTCCTCGCGGGGCTCGCCGCCCCGTCCGGCGCGGGGACGCGGGCAGGGGTGGCGGCCAGCGCGGCGACCCCGACGACGTCGAGCCGGGCGTGTCGCGCGGCGCGCACGGCCTCCGCGAGGGTCGCGCCCGAGGTGAGCACGTCGTCGACGAGCACGACACGCCCGGCGCCGCGGGCGTCGGCCACGAGGGCCCCCGCCAGGTTCTCCTCGCGGGCGCCTCGGCCCAGGCCGCGCTGGTCGCCGACGGCGCGGCCCCAGCTCAGCACGCGGCGGGGGCGGGCGCCCGCGGCGCCGAGGAGCAGCTCGGCGACGTGGAACCCGCGCCGCCTCGCCGATTCCGGCCGTTGCGGGACGGGAACGGCCCACACGGGGCGCCCGTCCGAGGCGGCCTCGAGCGCCGCGGCGAGGGCCGGGGCCAACGCCCTGGCGACGCCGGTCCGCCCCGACTGCTTGAGCGCGCGCAGAACGCGCGCGGGGACGCCGTCGTACGCGAGCCCCGCCCACGCCGCGCCCGCGTCGCCCGGCAGCGCGACCGCGAGCGGCGCGGGCCGGCATGCGCGGCGGCACGGCCCGCACACGGCCTCGCCCGGCGCCCCGCAGCCCGCGCACGCGACGGGCAGCACGAGGGCGAGGGCCTCGTGCCACCGCGGACGCATCGGATCCATTCCTCGACCCTGCCGGATCCGAGCTCCTGGCGCCCCGCCGGCGGCCGCGCGCCGGGGAGGACACGCCGCCGGCGCGGGGTGGGGACGCGTCAGAGGGCGGGGGGAGCGCCCATCTGCGTGGCGAGCACGACGACGCCCTGTCCCGCCTGTCCCCAGCCCGTCGTCGCGCGCACATAGAGCGAGCCGTCCGAGGTGAGGATCCGCTCCCGAGACTGCGGATTGCCGTATGTCATGGCCGTGACGACATACGGCGCCGTTATCGACGTCGATGTTCCTCCCACAATCTGCTCGCGGATGATGGTGCGCCCGTCCGACGGGATCGTCGCCGCAACGACGGCGTCCGTCACCCAGGCCACGCCGTCGATCGGCTCGGTGTACGCCCCGATCTCGATCGGCTCGGTGAGGCCCACGGGCGCCCCGTCCTCGTCGCGCTCGACGCCCGCGACGAGGAGGACCGAGCGATCGTCCTGGATGCCCGCGATCGCCACGCGTGCCCCGTCGCGCGAGACCTCGACCGCGACGATCTCCGAGAAATCGGACACCTCCGCGAGGGCGCGCCCCTCGCCGTCGCCCCAGACGCGCACGGGGGCCGTGCCGCTCGCCTGCGCCGCCCACGCGTACCCGAACGGATCCAGCGAGGGCTCGACCCAGCCCCCCTCGTAGCTCAGCGCTTCGAACGTCCCGTCCGCGCGCACGCGCCACAGCTGTTCGCTCGCGGTCTGCACGATCGCCTGGCTCAGGTCGGCCGAGACCGTGATCGCGGTGGCAGGATCGCCCTCCCCCGAGTCGGGCGTGAACCGCGCGATCATCGCCTCGGTCAGTCCCTCGATCGGGGTGATCTCGCCGCCCGAGAGATAGCCGAAATCGTCCTCGGTCAGGGCGATGGCACGGGCGTCCGGCCGGACGTCCACGACGTTGTCCAACGGCGCCGACACCTCCCGGCCGGCCACGGTGATCCGCACTTCGGTCGCCCCGACACCGGCGAGCGTGTTCTCGAGCTGCGAGCGCATGCGCGCCCGCACGGCGTCCGCGGCATCGAGGGCCTCCTCCGACAACGCAACGGTAGCGACGCCGTCCTCGACCGTCACGCTGCCGGCGACCGTCACGTTGGAGAACGCGGTCGTCACCGCGGGCGCGAGCCACGACGACGGGTCGCCCTCGACGAGGAGCTCCGTGAGGCGCTGGGTCTGATCGCCCGTGTCGGCGAGCCAGCGCACGTCGGGGACGAGCCGTCCGCCGGGTGCGGAGAAGAACACGGCCTGGGCGGTGAAGATGCTCTCGAAGCTCCCGCTCTGGACGACGACGCCGTCCGGCGCCTCGGCGATCCGCCACTGGCCGTCGACCAGCGCGAGCTCGTACTCCAGGCGGCGGACGATGCCCGCGCTCGCCGCGTATTGCCCCTCGTCGGAGACGACCGCCGTCGGGGTCACCCGCGCCGTGACGACGCCCGCCTCGTCCGACGTGTCGCTCGCCACGAAGTCGCTCACCTCACGCTCGTTCACACTGTCGACCGTGACGCGGGCCTCAGGTTCCCACTCCGCCGCGGCGTCGGCCGTGAGGAACTCGCGAGCGATGGCCCAGTCGCCCGCCGGGCTCTCGCTCGCGTCGAGGAACCCGAGCACGATGTCCTCCGGCGAGGCGCCGTCCGCTGGACCCTCCGGGGTGAACTGCCAGCGGACGTCCGACGACGTGCTTCCGACCTCCTCGCCCGGCTGCACGTACCCCGTGGTCGGGAGCCCGGCGCACCCCGCGAGCAGCAGCGCCGCCCCGATCGCCGCCACCGCCGACGCGCGCCGCATCCTCATTCCTGCCCCTCCCGCGTGTTCTCGTGGTGCACGACGAGCGTCTCGGTGCTCGGGCCGTTGCCCGCGAGCTGGTCGCCGACCGTCAGCGCCTCCGGCGGCTCGACGGCGATCGGGGAGACCGCAAACCCCGCGTCGCGATCCCGGGGCAGCGTCAGGACGAAGTGCGTGCCGACGCCCAGGTGGGACCAGACCTCGAGCGTGCCCCCGTGCAGTGTCGCGTCGCCGAGGGCGATCGACAGCCCCAGCCCCGTGCCGCCGAGCGTGCGCTGACGCGAGGGATCCGCCCGCCAAAATCGGTCGAAGACGCGTTCGACGTGCTCGGGCCGCATCCCCAGCCCGTAGTCGCGCACGCCGACGGCGACGGCGTCGCGCCCCGCGACGACCGTGATGTCGATGGGCTGCCCTTCGCCGTGCTCGATCGCGTTGCCGACGAGGTTGCGGAGGACGCGGCGGACGCGGCGCGCATCCATCTCGACGATGTCATCGCCGTCGGCTGGCCGCACGCGCAGATCGGTGCCCTGCTGGCGGGCGATCTCCGCCATGCCGTCGACCACTGCGACCGCGAGTTCGGACAGGCCCACGTCCTCGCGCTCCAGCTCGACGGATCCCGCGTCGTAGCGGCTGATCTCCAGGAGGTCGGTGAGCAGTTCCTCGAACCGGCTCACCTGCTCGTGGAGCAGCTCGGCCGAGCGCGCCGCGATGGGCGCGAAGGTGCCGCGCTCGCCGTAGAGCACGCCGGCGGCGAGCCGGATCGTCGTGAGCGGCGTGCGGAGCTCGTGCGAGACGTCGGAGACGAAGCGCTGCTGCACGAGGGAGAGATCGGCGAGCTCGCGGATCTGCGACTCGATGCTGTCAGCCATCTGATTGAACGAGCGAGCGAGGGTCGCCAGCTCGTCGTCGCCGTGCGCGGCCAACCGCGCGGAGAGGTCTCCCGCCGCGAAGCGCTCGCTCGTCGCCGAGACCTCGACGATCGGCGCGGTAACGGCGCGCATGACGAGCCACATGATCCCCGCCACGAGGATCACGAGCGCGACGCCCGTGATCCACAGCGTGAACTGCACGAAGGCCAGGGTATCGGCGACGTCGACGAGCGGGTACGCCAGGTACACCTCGTACACCCCGACCCCCGGCATCTCGAGCTGCTGACCGACGACGATCGCGGGGATCTCGCTGCCGTCCTCGAGCGTGAGCGCGATCGACTGCCACCACTGCGTGTCCGAGACCGTGCGAACCTGCTCGCGCAGGGCGTCCGACAAGAGCTCGGGACCGAACAGGTCGGGCCGCAGCGTGAACGCGCTCGGAGCCAGGTCGGTCGACTGCTCCGGGATGGGAAAGCCCAGGATGAACTCGGTCGAGGACGAGGCCGTCTTGAGGTTGTCGAGCATGGTGTTGCGCAGGGCCTGCACCGCCGCTCGGTCGGTCGCGAGCGGCGCGGCGTCCGCGACGCTCTCCTGCGTGAACTCGATCGTGCGGTTGGTCGCCTCCGTCACCTGCTGCCGGCGCGCGTCGAAGAGGTCGGTCTGGATCGCCAGCGCGGCCCAGACGATCGCGATGAGGATCGCGATCGTCGTCGTCGCGGTCGTGAGCAGAATCGTGCGAAAGCGCATCGATTGCCGCCAGGCGACGACCGGCCGCCGGAGCGCTCGCCGCGCGATGCGAGCGATCGCGCGCACGCGGGGCCGGAGCAGGGGCATGTCGACGTCAGGCGACGGCGCCGGCGCGGTATCCCACGCCGCGCACCGTCATCACGATGCGGGGGTTGTCGGGGTCGATCTCGATCTTCGAGCGGAGGCGCTGGACGTGCACGTTCACGAGGCGCGTGTCGGCCTTATAGTGATACCCCCACACCTGCTCCAGCAGCTGCTCGCGCGTGAACACCTGCTGCGGCTTCGAGGCGAGCGCGACGAGCAGCTCGAATTCGAGCGGGGTCAGGGAAATGACCGCGTCGCCGCGGTGAACCTCGTGCGCCGCGACGTCGATCGCGAGGTCGCCGATCCGGAGGCTCTGCGCGTCGTCCGCGGGGACGGGGCGCAGGCGGGTACGGATCCGCGCCACGAGCTCCTGCGGGTTGAAGGGCTTGACGATGTAGTCGTCGGCCCCCGCCTCGAGCCCCGAGACGACGTCGGTCGTGTCCGACCGAGCCGTGAGCATGATGATCGGCACGCCGCTCTCCGCGCGAATCTCGCGGCAAATCGCGATGCCGTCCTTGCCGGGGAGCATAAGGTCCAGAAGCACGAGGTCGGGCTTCTCCGCGCGCCAGGCCGCGACGGCCGCCTCACCGTCCGCGCAAAACGCCGTCTCGAAACCGTCCGTGCCGAGGACGATGCCGATCATCTCGGCGAGAGCGGTGTCATCGTCGACCACGAGGATGCGTCCAGTCATGCCCCCAGCGTAATCGGCGCGCCGCCCGACGAGCCGTGCCACACCGCGCACGGGCCGAGGGCGTGTGGAACGATAGGTGCGGGGAGGATTCACGTGACATATCCATCGACGCCGGGCTGGACGCCCGCGCCGCGACCGGGCCTCGTGCCGCTGTATCCCTACGGGTTCGGAACGATCCTCGGCGCATCGTTCCGGGTCCTCAAGGGCAACCCGAAGGTGCTACTGCTCTTCGTCGTCGGGGTGCAGACCCTCGCGATGGTGCTGTTCCTCGCCGCCATCGGCGGGATCTCCTTCGCCGCCTTTTCCCGGGCCGACACCGTGTCCCCGACATCGCCCGAGTTCGAGCAGCTGATGTGGGGCGCCACCGCGATCGTGCTCATCGCGAGCCTCGTGATGGCGTTCGCGCTCGCCGCGGTGACCATCCTCGCCCAGGGCGTTGTGGTCGCGGAGGTCGCGCACGCGGCGCTCGGCGAGCGGGCGCCGCTCTCCCGCCTCTGGCGACGGGTCGGGCCCGCGTTCTGGCGACTGTTCGGCTATTCGCTCCTCGTCGCCCTCGCCACGACGCTCGCGCTCGCGCTCCTGGCGGTCCCCGCCGTCGCGCTGGCGCTCGTGAATACGCCGCCTGCATGGGTCGCGTTCGTGTTCGTGATCCTCGCCGCGATCCTCGGCGGATTCGTCGTGTACGCCTGGCTCGGCACCAAGCTGTTCCTCGTTCCCTCCGCGATCGTGCTCGAGGGCGCGGGACCCATCGCCGGGATCCGCCGTTCCTGGGCCCTCACGCGTGGACGGTTCTGGGCCACGTTCGGCGTCGTCGCGATCCTGGCGGTCATCACGAACACCGCCGCGGGCGTGGTCTCGGGGCTGGGGTCACTCGTCTCGCAGATCGTCATCGGGCTCTTCATCCCGTTCGCGGCGGGAGCGGGCGGCGAACCCTCCGCCGCGGCGATCGCCGGATCCCTCGGGGTCAGCTTCCTGGTGTCACTGTTCTCGTTCGTCGTCTCGGCCGTCCTCACGATCGTGCTGTCGGCCGGCGGCGCCTTGACCTACCTCGACGCGCGCATGCGCGACGAGGGGATCGACCTGCGCATGCAGCGATACGTCGAATCCGGCGGCGCGTCGGGCGACCCGTACACCGTCGAGCGGGACCGGGCCGCGGCGGATCCCGCGGGCGGCGCGCCCATGTACGCGGCGCCCTCCCCCGTCGCCGCCCGCACGCCCACGCCCGCACCGAGCGCGTACCCGGAGCCCCTCCCTCCCCGGCCGGCGCCGCAATCCGGCCCGGGAACGTGGGCGCCCCCCGCGCCGCCCACGTGATCCGGGGCGCGGCCGCGCTCGTCGATCGCGACGACGCGCGGGAGTGGGCGGAGCAGGAGCTGGCGGATCCCGTCTATCGAGAGGCCGAGCCGACGCTCTTCGATCGCGTGGCGCAGGCGATCGGCGAGTTTCTGCAGTCGCTGTTCTCGCCGAACGTCGCGGGCACGGGGTGGAGCCCCTTGTGGACCATCCTCGCGGTCGTGCTCGTCGCGGTCGCGGTGCTCGTCGCCTTCTGGATCTGGGGTCGACCGCGGGGCGAACGCGGGAGCCAGGCGCCGCGGCCCGCCGCGCTGTTCGACGGCGACGCGCGCCCCGCGACCCAGCTCCGCCGCGAGGCCGCCGCGGCGGCCTCGCGCGGAGACTTCGACGCCGCGGTCCTCGCCGGGTACCGCGCGCTCGCGCGCTCCCTCGCCGAACGCGGCCTCGTCGAGGAGCGCCGCGGGGAGACGGCGCAGGCGTTCTGCCCGCGCGCGCAGGCCTTTTTCGTGCGCGAACGGGCGGAGCTCCAGGCCGCCACAGATGCGTTCGACGACGTGCGCTACCTCCGCCGCGCGGGCACGCGCGCGCAGGCGGACCGGATCGCGGAGCTCGACGCCCGGATCCAGGCCGCGCGGCCCGACCGGGCCCCCGACGAGGCGTTCGCGTGAGCGTCCTGCCCGCGCAGGCGGCCCCGTCCCCGCGCCCGCGACGCCGGGCGCGAGCGATCGCGGCCTGGGCCGCGATCGCGGTCTTCGTGCTGGCCGCGGCCGGCATCGGCGCCGCGCTCGAGCGCGAATGGACGGCGCCGGAACCCCTCGCGCCCGACAGCCCGCGGTACGACGGCGCGCGCGCCGTCGTCCAGCTCCTGGATGGCCGCGGCGCGCGGGTCACCCCGGCGCACGACCTCGACGAGGCGCGCGCGGCGCTCACGCCGGACTCCACATTGGTCGTCACGGACGCGCGGATGGTCGACGTCGACGTGCTCCGCGCCCTCGCGGATGACGCCGCGGGGACGGTGCTGCTCGATGCCGACACCGTCGCGCTCGGCGCGTTCTTCCCCGACATCGGATATGGCGGCCGCGGAGACGGCTCACCGGTGGCCCCCGCGTGCGACCTCCCGGTCGCATCGAACGCGGGCGCGGCCACGGTCGGCGCCGCGTACGCGACGGGCGCGACGCGCGGCGTCACCGCGTGCTACCCCGTCGACGAGGGGTACGGCCTCGTCCGCGCCGAGCTGGGCTCGGGGTCCTGGGTCGCCGCGCTCGACGGCCGCGCGGTCCTCGCCAACGAGGCGCTCGCCGACGAGGGCAACGCGGCGCTCGCGCTCGGCCTCATCGGCGGCACGGGCGAGGTCGTCTGGTACGTCCCCTCGCCGAGCGACGCCGGGGCGACCGGCGCGGCGCCCGGCCTGGGGGATCTCACGCCCGCGTGGGTCACGCCCGCGATCACCCTCGGCGTCCTCGTGGTCGTCGCCGCGGCGCTCTGGCGCGGGCGCCGATTCGGGCCGCTCGTGGCCGAGCGGCTCCCCGTCACGGTCCGCCAGTCCGAGACGCTCGAGGGGCGCGCCCGGCTCTATCGGGCGGCGGGAGAGGCCGACCACGCGGGCGCGGCGCTGCGGGCCGGCGCCCTCGCGCGGATCCGCCGTCGCCTGGCCGTCGCTCCCGATCTTTCCGCGCCGGGCGTCGTCCAGGCAATCGTCGCCAGCGGTCGCTCCGACCCGGCCGCCGCCGAGGTGCTTCTCGCCGACCTCCCTCGCGACGAGGCGGCGCTCCACCAATTCGCCCACGACCTGCGCGCGCTCGAACGCGCCGTCTCACGACACGATCCGGGGGAAGGACCCACGACATGACCGAATCCGCCCAGACGCCCGGCCCCGACGCCGACCACCTCCGCGAGGCCGTCGCGCGCGTGCGCGGCGAGGTCGCCAAGGCCGTGGTGGGCCAGGACGGCGCCGTAAGCGGGCTCCTCATCGCCCTGCTCGCGCGCGGGCACGCGCTCGTCGAGGGCGTGCCCGGCGTCGCGAAGACGCTCCTCGTGCGCAGCTTCGCCCGCGCGCTCGGGCTCGACACGGCGCGCGTGCAGTTCACGCCCGACCTCATGCCCGGAGACGTGTCCGGCTCGCTCGTCTACGACGCCACGGCGGGCGAGTTCACCTTCCGGCCCGGCCCCGTGTTCACCAACGTGCTCCTCGCCGACGAGATCAACCGGACCCCGCCCAAGACGCAGTCGGCGCTCCTGGAGGCGATGGAGGAGCGCCAGGTCTCGAGCGACGGGGTCACGCGGGCCCTGCCCGAGCCGTTCCTCGTCGCGGCGACGCAGAACCCCGTCGAGCACGAGGGCACGTACTCGCTCCCCGAGGCGCAGCTGGACCGCTTCCTCCTGAAGCTGACGATCTCCGTGCCGGACCGCGACACCGAGATCGGCGTCCTTCGCCGCCACGCCGAGGGTTTTTCGCCCCGCCACCTCGAGGCGATCGAGCCGGCCCTCGCGCCCGCCGACATCCTCGCGGCGCAGTCCGCCGTAGACGCCGTGTCCGCGACGGCCGACGTGCTGGCCTACATCGTCGACCTCGCGCGGGCCACGCGGGACGCGCCGTCGGTGGAGCTCGGCGCCAGCCCGCGCGCGGCCACGGCCCTCCTGGCCGCGGCGAAGGCGTGGGCCTGGCTCGGCGGCTACCCGGCGATCACCCCGGACCACGTCCAGGCGATGGTCGTGCCGGTGTGGCGCCACCGGATCCAGCTGCGTCCCGACGCCGAGATCGAGGGCGTCTCCGTCGACGCCGTGCTGCGATCGGCGCTGGCCCAGACCCCGGTCCCCCGCTAGCGGCGTGTTCGTCACCGGCCGATTCCCGATGCTCGTCGCCGCAGGCGCCGTGCCGCTCGTCGCGCTCGGCGCCACGGCGCCGCGCGCCTGGGCGATCCTCGGCGCGTGGGCGGTGGTGTGCGTCGCGGTCGCGGCGATCGACGCGCTCGCGGCGCCGCGCACCGATGGCCTGCGGATCGGCCGGGACGCGCCGGCACGCGCGCGGCTGGGCGAATCCGTCCGCACGCGGATCCGGTTCGTCAACGCGGGCGGGCGCACGGTGTCGCTCCGCGCCCGCGACGCGTGGCAGCCGACCGCCGGCGCGCCGGCGGAGCGCCTGAGCGCACGCATCCCGCCGCACGAGTCGCGGACCCTCGAGGTGCCCCTGCTCCCCCGGCGGCGGGGCGAGATCGTGAGCGCGTTCGTCACCGTGCGCACGCTCGGACCGCTCGGGGTGGCCGGGCGACAGGCGAGCATCCCGTCGGAGGCGCGGATCCGCGTGCTCCCCCCGTTCCGGGCGAGGCGGCACCTCGCCAGCCGCGTCGCGCGCCTCCGCGAGCTCGACGGATCCACCTCTCTCCTCGTGCGGGGGCGCGGCACCGAGTTCGACTCGCTGCGCGCGTACGTTCCGGGCGACGACGTGCGCTCGATCGACTGGCGCGCGACGGCGCGGTCGCGCGAGACGGTTGTGCGGGCCTGGCGCCCCGAGCGCGATCGGCACGTGACGATCGTGATCGACACGGGGCGGACGTCGGCCACCCGCGTCGAGGACGGCACGCGTCTCGACGCGACGTTCGAGGCGGCGATGCTCGTGGCGGCGCTCGCCGACCGCGCGGGCGATCACGTGCACCTCCTCGCCTTCGACCGCGAGGCCCGCGCGCGGGTCTCGGGCGCGTCGGGCGCCGACCTGCTCCCCGCGATCGCGGACGCGCTCGCCGGCGTCGACCCGCGGCTCATCGACACGGACTGGGACGCGGCGCTCGCCGAGGCGCGCCGGATGGCCCGGCGCCCCAGCCTCGTCGTCCTCCTGACGGCGCAGGACGACGTGACGAGCTCGCGCGCGTTCCTCGCGCGACTCCCGGGCCTCGCCCGCGGCGGGACCGCGGTCCTCGTGGGCACCGTCACCGACACGGACCTGACCGGAGCCGCGCGGTCGGCGGGGAGCATGACGGAGGTATTCCGCGCCGCCGCCGCCGAGGCCGCTCTGCGCGAGGCCGAGCGGGTCGCCTCTGCGATCTCCCGGGCGGGCGCGGAGGCGCTCGCCGACGGGCCCGAGGCCCTCCCCCCGCGGATCGCCGACCGCTACCTCGCCCTGAAGCGCGCCGGGCGGCTGTAGCTCCTTGCGCCCGGCGGCGATCGGGGGCATGCTGGCGACGCGTCCGCCAGTGGTCGCGGACGCCTCCCCGAGGAAAGGATCCGCCGTGGCCGAAATCGACTTCACGACGACGCAGACCGGAACGCCCGTCACGAGCGACGAGCACTCCCTCACGACGGGCGCGGACGGGGTCACCGCGCTCCACGACCGCTACCTCGTGGAGAAGCTGGCATCGTTCAACCGCGAACGCGTGCCCGAGCGCAATCCGCACGCGAAGGGCGGCGGCGCCTTCGGCACCTTCCGCGTCACCGAGGACGTCTCCCGGTACACCAGGGCGGCGGTCTTCCAGCCCGGCGCGGAGTCGGAGGTCCTCCTCCGCTTCTCCTCGGTCGCCGGCGAACAGGGCTCGCCGGACACGTGGCGCGACGTGCGCGGGTTCGCGCTCCGGTTCTACACGTCCGACGGCAACCTCGACATCGTGGGCAATAACACGCCCATCTTCTTCATCCGGGACGCGATGAAGTTCCCCGACTTCATCCACTCCCAGAAGCGCACGGGCGCCGCGGGGCTGCGCGACGCCGACATGCAGTGGGACTTCTGGACGCTGTCCCCCGAGTCCGCGCACCAGGTGACCTACCTCATGGGCGACCGGGGCCTGTCGCGATCCTGGCGCCACCTCAACGGCTACGGGTCACACACCTACCAGTGGGTCGCGGCCGACGGCGAACGCTTCTGGATCCAGTACCACTTCGTCTCGCGCCAGGGCGTCGAGCTCATGACCGCCGACGAGGCCGAGAAGATGGCCGGGGCCGACGCCGACCACTACCGGCGCGACCTGTTCGAGGCGATCGAGCGCGGCGACTACCCGACGTGGGACGTGTTCGTGCAGGTGATGCCGTACGAGGACGCGAAAACCTATCGCTTCAACCCGTTCGACATGACGAAGGTGTGGCCGTTCCGGGACTACCCGCGGATCCGCGTCGGCGAGTTCACGCTCGACAGGAACCCGCAGAACTTCTTCGCGGACATCGAGCAGGCCGCGTTCTCGCCGGGGAACCAGGTTCCGGGCACGGGAATCTCGCCGGACAAGATGCTCATGGCGCGCGTGTTCGCGTACAACGACGCGCACCGCCACCGCATCGGCGCGAACTTCAGCCAGCTGCCGGTGAACCAGCCGCACGCGGCGCCCGTGTTCACCTACCAGCACGAGGGCGCGATGCGTTATCACGCGAACCCCGCCGGGACCCCGGTCTACGCGCCGAACTCGTTCGACGGGCCGCGCGCCGACCCCGCCCGTGCGGTCGAGGCGTCCTGGGAGTCGGACGGCGAGCTCGTGCGCAGCGCGTACACGCTGCACAGCGAGGACGACGACTTCGGGCAGGCCGGGACCCTCTACAGCGAGGTCTTCTCGGACGCCGCCCGATCGCGCTTCCACGACACGCTGGCCGGCCAGTACCGGGCGCTCACGGTCGAGGCGATCCGCGAGCGCTTCCTCGCCTACTGGGGCCAGGTCGACCCGCGGATCGTCGACGGGATCCGCGCGGCGCTCGGCGAATGACGGACGCGGGGGCGGGCGCCCGCCCCCGCTCATCGGAATCATTCAGAACACGGTAGGATCGCGAGAGTGACCTCCGACCCGATGCCCGACGCCGCGGACCTGCTCCGCGGCGCGGGCCTGCGCGTCACGATGCAGCGCCGCGCCGTGCTGGAGGCGCTCGCCGGTCGCCCGCACGCCCCGGTCGACGAGCTCCACGTGGCGGTGCACGCGCGCATCCCGGGGATCGCGGTCCAGACCGTGCACGGCATCGTCAACGACCTCACCAACGCGGGCATCGCGCAGCGGGTGAGCCTGCCCGGCGCCGCGTGCGCGCTGTACGAGATCGCGGCCAATGACAACCACCACCACATGCAGTGCGTCGTGTGCGGCCGCGTGGAGGACGTCGCGTGCGCCGTGGGCGAGGCGCCGTGCCTGCACCCGTCCCACGATCACGGCATGCGCCTGCTCGAGGCGAGCGTGACCTACCGCGCCGTGTGCGCGGCCTGCGACGCCGCGTAGCCCGACGTCGGGATCAGCCCGCGACGAGCCGGGGCGTGCCCGCCTCGTACTCCGTCACGTCGCCCGTCTCCCCCGCGCGCGCCGCGCGCCCGCCGAGGCCGAGCATGTACGCGAGGAAGACGCCGAGCGCCGCCGCGCCGATCCCGATCTTCACCGCGGGCGGCCAGTCCTGGCGCGTCACAAAGCCCTCCACGACGCCCGACAGGGCGAGCGCGAGAACGAGACCCACGACGACCGTCGCGAGGGCTCGCCCCTCCGCAGCGAGGGCGGATCCGCGCGACGCGCGCCCCGGGCTCACCCACGCCCAGAAGATCCTGAAGCCCGCGGCGCCCGCGACGAAGATGGCGGTCATCTCGAGGAGGCCGTGCGGCAGGATGAACGCGAAGAACTCCGGCCCGTGCCCGAACCACGTCATCACCGCGGCGGAGGTCCCGATCCCGACGGCGTTCTGCAGCAGCATCCACGCCGGCCAGAACCCCGTCACCCCGAACATCACGCACTGCGCGGCGATCCACGCGTTGTTGGTCCAGACGAGCCCCGCGAACACGCCCTCGGCGTGCTCGCTGTAGTAGCCCACGAAGTCCTCGTCGGCGTACTGCCGCAGCTGGGCCTCGTCCCCGAGCGCGGCCATCGTCTGCGGATCCTGTTGCAGCCACCACGCGACGAGGGCCGCGATCGCCACGAACGCCGCCGCGATCGCGAGCGTGAGCCAGCGCAGCCGGAACAGCGCGGCCGGCAGCTGCCGGGCGAAGAACCGCGGCACCTGCCGCCAGGGGTTCTCCGGCGCCCCCGTCAGGCGCAGGCGGGCGCGGGAGAGCGTGCTGGAGAGGTGATCGCCGGCGGTCGATCGGCCGAGGGCGGTCTTGATCGTCGCGAGGTCGGCCGACGCGGAGCGGTAGAGCCGCACGAGCTCGTCGGTCTCGGCGCCGGTGAGGCGGCGCCGGCGCGCGAGCGCGTCGAGGCGGTCCCACTCGGCGCGACGGACGTCGATCAGCGCATCGATGTTCACCTGATTTACTGTACGCATGTCGCCGACCGCCCATCCCACCGGATCGACCGACGCCTTCGCGGTCCACGACGACGAGGTGCTCACCGGCGAGGCGGTCGCCCTCGACCTGCAGCCGCTCGGGCTCGGCCTGCGCATCGCCGGCGGCCTGATCGACGCGGTCGTCGGGTGGGGCCTGGTCCTCCTCATCGTCGGGTGGGGCCTGCAGAGCCTCGCGGCGGGGGGCGTGCTCGACGAGGCGACGCTCCAGATCGCGACGATCATCGCTTACGTCGTGTGTTTCGCCGGGATCCCGATCACGGTCGAGACGCTCACGCGGGGCCGCAGCCTGGGGCGTCTCGCGGTCGGGGGCCGGATCGTGCGCGCCGATGGCGGCGCCGTGGGATTCCGGCACGCCTTCGTGCGGGGCCTCGTCGGGGTCCTCGAGATCTATCTGACGTTCGGCGGCCTCGCGCTCGTCGTGGCGGCCTTCACGCCGCGCGGGCAGCGCCTCGGCGACCTCGTCGCGGGCACCCACAGCGAGCGCGACCGGCGGCCGCCGCTCCCGGCCGCGCCGCCCGAGGCGCCGCCGGCGCTCGCCGACTGGGCCCGCGTCGCCGACGTCGCGCGCCTACCGGACCGCACCGACCAGCGCATCGCGCGGTTCGCCGCGGGCGCTCACCGGATGCACCCCGCCGTGCGCGCGCGGCTCGCCGCCGATCTCGTGCGGGAGGCCGCGCCGTTCGTCTCGCCCGCGCCCGCGGCGCCGCCCGAGGCGGCGCTCGCCGCGATCGCCGCCGTGCGCCGGACGCGCGAGCGCCAGGCGCTCCTCGCGGAGAACGCGCGCGCCGGGGCGCTGGCGCCCGGCGGCTGAGGGCGAGAGTTAGGCGTCGTCGCGAAAGAGCGCGTGGCGGAGGACGGTCCAGCCCTGCGGCACGGACAGGCGGTCGGTGTGCAGCGCGCACAGGTCGTGCGCGTGCGGATCGTTCCCCGCGCCGAGCGGCCCGAGCGCCGCCATCCGGCCCGCGTAGTCGAACGTCATCGTCGCGAGCGCCTCGCGCTCGCAGCCGACCTTCGAACAGATTCTCTCACCCACGCGCTCGAGCCTATGCTGAGGGGATGAAGTGGTGGGACCGCGCGCGCCGCGCCGAGCATGATCAGGCGGTGCCCCGCCCCGCGGCCGGGCGCCACGGCCGGCACGGCCGCGTCGGGCGAAGCGCGCTCACCCGACCCCCCGTCCCCGCGATCGGCTCGCGGTTCGACCGATTCGAGATGACGGTGACCTCGACGGCGGATTTCCTCCGCGGCACGTGGAGCGACCTCCGCGACGTGCGGTTCGAGATCGCGAGCATGCCGATCGCGGAGTCCGACGAGACCGTGCCGCGCTGGAGCGTCGACGTCCCCCGGCGCCGCATCGTGCTCTACCGGGTCGCGATCGAGCGCCTGTCCAAGGCGCACGGCGTGCCGCTGCTGCAGGCCGACGAGTTTCACCGCCGCGCGCTCGTCGAGGGCGCCGTCTTCCGCGCCGCGGCCGAGTACCTCGGGCGCGATCCGTTCGACCTCGGCGCGGATCCATACCACTGAGCCGCGCGGCTCGGCCCGCTACGGGACGACGGTGATCGGCTCCGGCGTCGCCACGTCCGGCGCGAGCGGGAACGCCCCCATCGCCTCGTCCGTGGCGGAGGAGACCATGCCGAAGACGGCGCCGTCCTCGACGACCACGCGATAGGTCGCGTCCGCGTCCAGGACGAGGGACTCCGAGGCGCCCGCGGCGACGTCGAGGACTTCCTCCTCGTCCGCGCCCAGGCGCACCACCCGCACCCGGGCGGGCCCGTCGGCGGCCGCGGCCACCGAGAGCCGCGCGCGGCCGTTCTCCGTCTCGGGCACGGCGACGAGTGTCTCGCCCTCGACCACCTCGGGCGCGGCGAGCCACGCGAAGTCGCGCGTCCCGGTCTCCTTGACCGCGGCGACGACGGCCGCGGCGCCGTCCACGCGCACGGTGTAGCGGCCGGGCTCGAGCTCGTCGAGCGCTACGTCGATCGGCGCGGCGTTCTCGATCGGGACGGCGGTCGAGGACGCGGTCTCGCCCGTCTCCTCGTCGATCACCGCCACCGTGACCTCCTGGGCCTCGCCCGAGGTGCCGAGCAGGCGCAGGAGGGGTTCCGCGCCCGGTGTCTCGGCCGCCTGCTCGGTGACCACGACGCCCGGGATCACGGCCGAGGTGGCCGGGGTCGTCGGCGCCTGGATGTCGATGCCGCGCGGCTCGAGCGTGTCGATGATGCTCGTCTGCAGCGCCGATCGCACGGGGGCGCCCTCGGAGGTCACCCGAATCACGGGCGCCTGCTCGCCGCCCGCGATGCTCGCCACGGGGACGGCGCGCGTCGTGTGGGCGGGGAGCGCGAGCTCGCCGCCCGGGGGAACGGATCCGCCGTCGACACCGAAGACCTCGAGCGTCACGGTGGCCGTCACGTCGGAGGAGTTGGCGAGCGTGATGATGCCGGTCGTCCCCGTCGCGGTCGCGCCGCCGACGAGCCAAGCCTCGGAGGCGCCGGTGCGGCACGCCGACATTGCGTACCCGCCGAGATCCTCCTCGTCGAGCGACGCGGACACGGCGCCGGCGACCGATACCGCCTCGTCGCCGTCCGGGCGCTGCGAGACGACCGGGGCGTCGCCGACGCCCTCGAACTCCAGCGCGTCCGCCACGGCGGGTTCCTCGCCGCGAGCGTTCTCCGCCGTCAGCGTCGTGCCGGCGGCGGACGAGACGCCGGCGGCGTCGGCGGCATCGCGGCCGAGGGCGACGATGTCGCCGTCGCAAGACATGACGATCTCGGCCGGGACCGGCGCCACCTCCACGCGCGGCGCCGCGGCCTCGCCGCCGCCTCGGCCCGTCAGCGTCGGCCAGGGGGCGACCGCGACCGCGGCGACCGCCACGGCGAGGACGAGGCCCGCCGCGACGCCGGACAGGCGCGCGGGACTCACGCGGATCCTCATGCGTCGGCCTCCTGCCGTTCGCCGATGATGCGGGGAGAGGCGGACACCGCGGGGCGGGTCGCGCGCGTCGGGAAGGCGAGGAGGAGCGCGGCGACGAGGAGCGCGACCTGCAGCGCGGTGACGAGCCATACGGCGGTGGTCTCGGAGGCCGTCAGCCCGTCGCGCTCCGCGATGTCGCCGTCGACCCGCCACAGCACGCCGCTCGTCGTCTCGCCGACCCGCACGAAGCCGGCGCGCTGGTCCATGGAGGCGGTCGCGGTGAGCGCCATCACCCGCTGGTCGGCGTTCTGCGCCCCGGGCTCCTCGCGCAGGAGCACGAACGAGATCCCGGCTTCGGCGAGCGGCTCCGTCACGGCGGTCGCGCCGCCGGAGACGATGTCGGCGGCAAGGGACGCCAGCCAGACGTCCTCGTCCGTCGCCTCCAGCGCCGTCGCCTGAACGCTCGAGCGCCCCCCGAGCGTCTCGCTGGCGCCCCAGATCACGGTCGCGGCGGCGGATCCGTCCGCGAGCGGCGTGAGCGCCAGCGTCCCGATCTCGCGATCGTTCTGCGCCTCGGCGGCGACGTACGCCGGCAGCGTCGTGTCGCTCGCGTCGTGGATCGCCGCCGCGCCGCGGTGCAGCGCGGTCGCCTGCGGAACGATCGCCACGGCCGCGAGCGCCACCGCGACCGCGGCCACGAGTCCGGGGCGAACGCCGATGGTCCCCATCCGATCGATCGTGATCGCGCTCGCCGCGACGAGCCCGAGCCAGGCCAGGCTCGCGGCGGCCCCGGCCCACACGGGCACGGCCTGGCCGTTCGCGAACGACAGCAGGGCCGTCGGGGCGACGAGCGCGGATGCCGCGCCGAGCGCCGCGACGGCGAGCGCGCTCACCGCGAGACGCGTGCGCCGGGTCGCGGGCGCCGCCAGGGCCAGCACCACGACGGGGACCGCGAGCACGAGGTACCACGGCGAGAGAGTCTCGGCGAGGTCGGCCGGCGCGCCGAACCCCGCGAGAAGGCCCTCCCAGGCCCCCGCCCCGACGGCGTCGCCCGCGGGCTCCACCATCCCCGGGTCAGACAAGATGGCCCAGGGCGTACCCCGGCGGACCTGCTCGACCACGAGCGGGGCGAACATCGCCGCCGACGGCACGATCACCCAGATGACGCGGCCGACCGCGTGCTTCGCCCAGACGGCCGCCGCGACGATCCCGAGGGCCCAGGCGACGAGAACGGGCGGCCACAGCCACGGCCCGCAGGCGAGTACCCCCACCAGGAGGAGCGAGGCGGCGCCGGCGGTCGTCCAGGATCGGTGCGCCGCGGCGACCGCAAAGGCGAGCCACGGGAGGAGCAGGTGGAGCAGGACGGCAGCGGGCCGTCCCGACATCAGGGCGTCCCAGAACGGCGGCGCGACGCCCCACAGCACGGCGAAGCCGATCCGGGCGGCGGATCCGTTCGCGACGCGGGTCGCCGCGAACCACCCGCCCAGCACGGCGAGCGGGAGCGCCGCGACCCAGAGGATGACGAGCGCGAACGAGGGCGCCGCGGGCCACAGCGACCCCACGAGGGCGACAACCGCTCCGAAGGGATCCGCGGCCCCGACGTCGAAGACACCCTCCGCGCGGAGGCCGAACAGCGCGTCCGACCATAGGCCCGCGAGCGTGCGCCGGAGCGGGAGGAGCGCGCCCCCGCCGATCCCGGACCAGGTGAACAGCGCCACGAACGCGGCCACGCTCACCGCGAGCGCCGCGAGCACCGCCCACGCGCCGCCGCCCGAGAAGAAGCGCAGGGGCGCCCGGGAGCCGACCCGCGCGTCCTCGGCGGCGTGCTGGCGCTCGCGCAGCTCGCCGCGCGGAATGCGCAACGGGTCGACCTGACGCCAGCTCCCCGTGCGCCCCTGGGCGATGCGTCGGCGCGAGCGCACGATCGCGCCGACGCGCACGAACTCCGTGGCCGCCGCCATCCACTCGGGGGCCACGCGCCCCGGCGTCTTCGCGAAGAGCGCGACGCCCGAGCTCCACAGCGCGAGGGGAAAGAGCAGGATCCACAGTACGGGCGCGAGCGCGACGGGCGCGTACGCAATCCGCCGGTGCAGGTACGCGACGCGCGCGACGTAGGCCCGCGTCAGCGCGAGCTGGGTCGTCGGCGCCACCTGGACCCGCGCCTGCGGTGCGAGCGCGACGCGCCGGCCCGCGAGACGGGCGCGCACGCCCATGTCGAGACCCTCATCTGCGCCGAGGAGCGCGCGGTCCGGCACGAGCTGCGCCACAACGTCCTCGCGGACGAGCATCCCGCGCACGTCGGCGCCGAGCACGTCGTCCGCGTGATCGTGCTGGCCCTGGTCGTACTCGCCCCGCGCGAGCTCGACGCTGCGCCCCGAGGCGGTCATCGTCACGCCGAACGACTCGAGCACGCGGCGGTTCGCGGCCCGGACCACCTTCGGGGCGGCGAGCGCGACCGACGGCTGCCGCTCGAGCGCGGCCGTGAGCTCCGCGAGCGCGGCCGGCTCCGGGAGCGTTCCCTCGTCGAGCAGCCACACGGCGCGACCGGCCGGCACGCGCGCCAGGGCGAGCTCGACCGCGCCGCCGAAGGGGATACTCTCGGGCGCCTGGACCGCAGCCTGCGCCCGCGAGGCGTCGACGGCCTGGCGCAGGGGCGCGGGGTCGCCGCAGACGACGACGGTGAGCCCCGCGATCGGGACGGTCTGTGTGCGGAGCGCCGCGAGGGAGCGCTCGAAATCCGCCACGGCGTGGGGGGACGACCGCGCGATGAGGACGACGTGAACTGGGGCGGGCATGACCCGGCAAGCCTAAGCGCCGCGCGGCGTCACGCCGTCAGGGACACGCGGGCTCGCGGGCGAGTCTAGGAGGCCTGCTGCGCGCGCTTGAGGCGGCGACGCTCGCGCTCGCTGAGACCGCCCCAGATGCCGAACCGCTCGTCGTTCTCGAGCGCGTACTCGAGGCACTGCGCGCGCACGTCGCACGAGTCGCAGATCCGCTTCGCGTCGCGCGTCGAGCCGCCCTTCTCCGGGAAGAAGGCCTCCGGATCCGTCTGCGAGCAGAGCGCCTCCGACTGCCACGACAGCGCGCCGTCGTCGCCCTCGTCGTCCCCGCGACGCGGGACGCCCGGGACCCCGAGCTCGACGGGGTCGACGAACCAGTCGGCCGGCGCCTCGGAACGGTTAAGCGGTGCGGTCATGGTGCTCTCCCCCTCGGTCAGTCCTGATGCAGGTACCTTCCCTGGGTAATTACACCCGTGTGATTCACGAATTTCAAGTCGCGGATCGTAGAGGGTTCATGCGCGGATTGAAGGTGTGAGGGATATCGGCGTGTCGCGGGCGGACCTCAGGCGCCCTCCTCGGCCAGGAAAACCTCGCCGGATCCCTCGACGCTGACCTCGCCCGCGCCCGCGATGATCACCGCGCGTCCCGCGGGAATCGTGGCCTGGTCTGCCCCCTCCCACACCGTCACGGATCCCGCGACGCACAGCGCGATGGCCGGACCCGACACCGCGACGCGCGCGGGCTGCTCGGACGAGACCTCCGCGCGCAGCAGGCGGAAGTCGCGCACCGGCGCGGGGTACTCCTCGAAGCCGTGGCTCCCCCCGTTGAAGGCGCGCGGCAGCACGACGGGCACGGGGCCCGCCTCGGGGGCGATGATTCGCATGAGCTCGCCGACGTCGATGTGCTTCGGCGTGAGGCCCCCGCGCAGCACGTTGTCGCTCGCGGCCATGATCTCGACCCCGAGGCCCGACTGGTAGGAGTGCAGCTGACCCGCGCCGAGGAAAAGGCCCTCGCCGCGCCGCAGCACGACGAGATTCATGAGCAGGCCGACGACGACGCCCGCGTCCCCGGGGAAGTCCGCGGCGTTGTCGCGCGCGACCGACAGCTCAGTCGCGAACTCCGTCGAGCGGGCGTCGCCGAGCGCCGCGAGGATCGCGGTCACGGCCTCGTCCGCCTCGCCCGAGAGGAGCCACCCGACTGCGTCGGTCAGGGAGGCCGCGTCGGTCGCGCGCGCCACGAGCGGAGCGGCCGCCTCCCCCAGAGCGGCGAGGAGGCGCCGGGTCGCCGCGGGCTCCCGGAGACCGCACAGCGCGACGAACCGGTCACTCAACGCCACAATCATCTCGGGCTTGTGGTTGTCATCGACGTAGTTGCGCACGGCGGGCGCCTCGTCGTTCTCCCGCCGGTAGCCCGCCTCCGCCTGCGCCTTCGTCGGGTGCACCTGGATGGACAGGGCCTTCGAGGCCGCGAGGAGCTTGAGGAGGTACGGCAGCCGCGCGCCGCCGCCGACGCGCTCGTCGCGGATCCACGCCTCGAGCGTGCGGCCCGTGCCGTCGAGCACGTCGGCGGGGTCGGACGGGTGATCGCCGAACCACACCTCCGCCTCGGGCGCGTCGGCGTGTGCGCGCCCCTCGAGATCCGCGATCAGCGATCGCGAGCCCCAGTCGAATCCGCGCGGGGCGTTGGTCAGTGTCGCGAGCATGCCTCCAGAGTAGGGCCGCGCGGGCCGGGCACGCGCACGTAGCCGCGTAGTCTGAGGGGCATGGCGCACCGCACCCGGCACCCCGTCGCTCCCGCGCCGCGCGCGCCCCAGCGCGAGTCGACGGCGCACCTCGCCCTGCGCGCCTACGCGACGTTCGTGCTGTTCTCCGCCCTCGCGTACTCCTGGTGGTACAACCTGCTCGGCACGGTCGGCGCCGGGGTCCTCATCGCCGCGTGCGTGCTGGGGACGCTCGGCATCTGGATCCCGCACCTCGCCCGCCGGCGCGGGCGTCGCGCGTACCCGTGGCGCCGCCTGCCCTGGGTCGCGCTGGCCTACGTGGCCCTCGCGCTCGCGTCCACCGCGTGGTCGGCCTGGCCGCTCGCGACGGTCGGCACCTGGGCCGTCATGGTGGCGTTCACGCTCCAGGCGCTGTTCCTCGCGGACATGCTCACGTGGGGCGAGATCATCCGCGCCCTCGAGGTCGCGCTCCGCTGGGTTCTCGGGGCCTCGCTGGCCTTCGAGGCCTGGGTCGCGCTCTTCGTCGGTCACCCCATCCTGCCGAACTTCTTCGCGACGGAGGGCACGCCGGATCCGCACTGGTACTGGGTCCGGGGGAACCTCTTCGACGACTGGTTCGTGGGCGACCGCATCCAGGGCATCGTCGGCAACGCGAACCTGATCGGCATGCTCGCCCTCGTCGCGCTCATCGTCTTCGGTGCGCGCCTACGGCTCGCGATCCTCAACCGGGCCTCCGCCGAGACCCTCGTGTTCCACGGCCTGTGGATCGCGCTCGCACTGTGGATGCTTGCGCGCGCCGGGTCGGCGACCGCGCTGGCGGCGGGCGCGGTCGCCGCGGGCGTGCTGCTCGTCGCGCTCGTCATGCGCCGCCAGCGCACCGCGCGGGGCCGGACCCGGGTGTACGCCGGCTTCACCGCGCTCGCCGTCGCGCTCGCGGCCGCCGGGTGGGCGCTGCGCGGGCCGCTCCTCGACGCCCTCGGCCGCGACGGCGGGCTCACCGGCCGCGACGCGATCTGGTCCGCCGTATGGGAACGGGCGGCCGCCCACCCCGTCGTGGGCAACGGGTTCTCCTCGCCCTGGGTCCCCTGGCACCCCGCGTTCGCCGGGTGGATCGTCGACCACGACATCACGGTGTTCCAGGCGCACAACATGTGGCTGGACACGTTCCTGCAGCTCGGCACCCTCGGCGTCCTGCTCGTCGCGGCGGTGTACGGATCCGCCCTGTGGCGCGCGTGGTTCTTCGCGGTGGACCGTCCGCGGTGGGACGCGCACGCCGAGCGCGCGTACTCCCCGCTGACGCTCGTGCCGATTCTCCTCATCTGGGCGCTCCTCGCGCAGGGCCTCACCGAGTCGAACCCCGTGATGTTCTGGGGCTGGCTTGTCGTGGTGATGTTCGTCGCGAAGCTGAAGGTCTCCCCCGTCCTCACCCACCCCGACTCTGGCGCCGACATCGGCCGCCGCCGCCCGCGCCGGGGCGTTCCGCGCGTCGCGCAGCCCGCGGTCACCCCCGCCTCATGACCTCGATGCGCCGGGCTGCGCGGACGGCGATCGCGGACTCACTGCGGTCGGCGGCGTTCGCCCGCGCCTACACGGTCACGGCGCTGGGGGCGGGGCTGCTCACGGCGGCGATCGATCGCGTCAACGGGCCCGTCACGCTCGCCACGATCGTGACGGGGCTCGCCGTCCTCGGCGGCGCCGCGCTGTTCGCCCGGCGCGACGAGCTGTCGCTCGTCGGGTTCGCGCCCACAAGCCTCGTCGCCTTCCTCGCCTGGGCCGCGGCGAGCGCCGTGTGGGCCATCGACGGGGCGCACGCGCGCGCCGTCGCGGCGTGGCTGTCGCTCGCGGCGTGGGCGCTCATCGGGGCGACGATCGCGCACCTGCGGGACACCCTGCAGATCGCGCGCGCCGCGGGCGACGTCTTCCGCGCCCTCCTGGCGTTGTCGCTCGCCCTCGAGGTCCTCTTCGGGATCCTCCTCGACCAGCCGCTGGGCCGCCTGGGGATCGCCGGGGACCTCGCCTACGGCGGCCCCATCCAGGGCCTGTTCGTTACCCGCAACCTCCTCGGGTTCGTCGCCGTCCTCGCCCTCGTCACGTTCGCGATCGAGTGGCGGGCGCGCGCCGTGGCCCGCCCCGTCGCCGTCGCCTCGCTCGTGCTGGCGGGGCTCATGACGGTGCTCTCCGGCTCCCCCGTCGCCTTCGTCCTCTCAGCGACGCTCGTCCTCGCGGAGCTCGCGCTCGCCCTCGCGCGGCGCGCCCCGCGCGGGCGGCGCGCGCGCGTCCACCTGACCCTGGCCGGCGGCGCGCTCGTCCTCGTCGCCCTCGCCTTCTGGTTCCGGCACGCGATCATCCGCTTCTTCGCGGCGCGGTCGGGGTTCGCCGCGCGCGCGGACCTCTGGAACGCACTGATCGACTGGGTCCGCCACAAGCCGGTGACCGGTTGGGGACTGTTCGGATCCTGGCAGGGCGAGCCGTTCCCCACGAACATCCTCGCCGTCGAGCTCGGCGGCGCGCACGGATCCGCGCTCAGCGCGTACTTCGACGTGCTCCTGCAGCTCGGGTGGGTGGGCCTGCTGCTGTTCCTCCTCGTCGGGCTCTTCGCGCTCGGGCGGGCCTGGCTCGCCGCGGCCGACCGCCGCTCCGTCGTGTACGCGTGGCTCCCGCTCGTCCTCGTCGCGATCCTCGTCGAGTCCGTTTTCGAGAGCTACGCGCTGCACGACATCGGGTGGCTCCTGCTCGTCGTGTGCGCCGTGCGCGCGGGCCGCGAACGGTCGTGGCGCGCGCGCCTCGACCCGGCCGCGCCGGTGCCGTCCCCGCTCCGACCTCAGGGCAACGCGGGGCGGGCCGGGTAGAGTTCGTCACGGCCTGTCCGCGCGCGAGCGGGCACCGATTCCTCACTCCTCGGAGCAATGCGCCTATGCCGACTGTCCTCCAGCACGTCGTCCTCCCCACGGAGAACGACCCGGACCTCCTGCCGCTGTACCTCGACGCCGACACGTGGTCGACGATCGACGGCGAACCCGTGCGGGTCGCGAGCAACACGCAGATCGGCGACGTCCTCGGCCGGCGCAGCGTCCGCGTGCGCGCGGGCGGCCGCACCTCCTTCGGGACGTACTTCAACGCGTTCCCCGCGTCCTACTGGCAGCACTGGACGGGCGTGCGCCAGATCGCCCTCACGGTCCACACGAGCGGGCCCGCCACGGTCCTCGTGTATCGCTCGAACGGATCCGGCATCTCGCAGCGGGTCGACCTGGCGTCCGTCGCGGACGACGCGGAGACGACGTTCGATCTGCCGCTGACGCAGTTCTCCGACGGCGGCTGGATCTGGTTCGACGTCGTCGCCGGTTCCGAGGACGCCACGGTCCTCTCGGCCGAGTGGACGACGGACCACTCCCCCGCGCGCACGGGCCGCGCGTCGGTCGGCATCACGACGTTCAACAAGCCGGACTTCTGCGTCGCGACCCTCGCCGCGCTCGCGGAGAGCCCCGAGGCGCTCGAGGTCATCGACCGGATCTTCCTCATCGACCAGGGCACCCGCCGCGTCGACCAGCACGAGGGATTCGCCGCGCCGGCCGCCGCGCTCGGCGACACTCTCGAGGTCATCGCGCAGCCGAACCTCGGCGGATCCGGCGGATTCTCGCGCGCCATGGTCGAGACGCTCCGCCGGCCCGAGAGCGACTTCGTGCAGCTCCTCGACGACGACGTGCGCATCGAGCCCGAGGCCATCCGGCGCTCCGTGCTGTTCGGCCGCTACGCCACGACACCGACGATCGTCGGCGCGCACATGTTCGATCTCCTCGACCGCGCGAAGCTCAACGCCTGGGCCGAGGTCGTCGACGAAGAGCCGTTCATGTGGCGCCCGCTCCATGACGACGTCTTCCCGCACGACTTCCGCCAGGCCAACCTGCGCCAGTCGCCGCTCCTGCACGCCCGGATGGACGCCGACTACAACGGGTGGTGGATGTGCCTCATCCCCACCGCGGTCATCCGCGAGGTGGGACTCGCGCTCCCGGCGTTCCTCAAGTGGGACGACGCGGAGTTCTGCCTGCGCGCCCGTGAGGCGGGCTTTCCGACCGTGTCCCTCCCGGGCGCCGCGCTGTGGCACGTGTCCTGGGTGGGCAAGGACGACGCGATCGACTGGCAGGCGTACTACCACGCGCGCGGGCGGCTCGTCGCGGCGCTGCTGCACTCCACGGCCCCGCGCGGGGGCACCGTCCTCCGGCACAGCCGGAGGGCCGACCTCAAGCACCTCATGATGATGCAGTACTATCCGACCGAGCTGCGCCACCTCGCCCTCGAGGACGTGCTGTCCGGTCCCGGGCACCTGCACCGCACGCTCACAACCCGCATGCCCGAGGCGCGCGCGCTCGCGGCGTCGTTCCCCGAGACCGTCGTGCACACGGATCCGGACGACGTGCCGCGGTCCCGCCGCGGGATGCGCGTGTTCCCGCTGCCGCGCCGCGGCGAGAGGGCGGGCCCGGCGGGCCTCGCCCGCGCCGTGTTCACGGCGCGCATGCTCGCCCGCCAGTTCCTCCGCGCCCCCGCCGCGCACCACGCGGAGATGCCGGACGTCGAGTTCGGCAAGCGCGACGCCGACTGGTGGCGCGTGTCCCACGTCGACTCCGCGCTCGTCAGCGCGGCGGACGGCTCGGGAACCCAGATCTACACGCGCGACCGCCGCTCCTACCGCCGGCTGCTGCGTCGCTCGCTGCGACTCCACCGCGAGCTGGCGGCCCAGTGGCCCCGGCTGGCGCGCGAGTATCGCGCCGCCCTCGACGACCTCGTCTCGGAGCCCGCCTGGCGCGCGCACTTCGAGCACAACGCATGACCGCCTCCCGCGAAAGGGCCACCCCCGTGAGCGCACCCGAGTTCGACCCGACGACCGCGACGATCGTCGCGGTGACCTTCAACCGGTCCCACCTCCTCGCGCGGCTACTCGAGTCCATCGAGCGCATGGATCCGCAGCCGGGCCGCGTCGTCGTGATCGACAACGCCTCCTCCGACGACACGACCGAGGTCGTCGCCGGCTTCCGGGACACGATGGGGCCCGAGCTCGTCTATCGACGCCTGGAGGAGAACACGGGCGGATCCGGCGGGTTCAGCGAAGGGATGCGCACGGCGTACGAGCTCGGCTCCGAGTGGATCTGGCTCATGGACGACGACGTCGAGGTGCTGCCGGACGGGCTGGCGGCGATGGGCCGCTGGACGCCGCGATTCCAGAGCATCCAGGGCCGCCGCTACGACTACGACGGCTCCGAGTTCTATTGGCAGTACCGAGTATCGACCTCGCTCGGCATTCCCATTCCGTTCGCGCCCGCCGACTTCGACGACTCCGGCTACCGCGAGATGAACTCCGGCTGCTTCGAGGGGATGTTCATCCACCGCGACCTCGTGGCGAAGCTTGGCCTGCCGGATCCGCGGTTCTTCATCTACTGGGACGACACCGTCTACGGCTACCTCGCGTCGCTGCACACGCCCTGCGCGATCGTCAATGAGTTCGTCCTGCAGCGCACCCGCGAGATCAAGCAGTGGGACATGGGCACGCGACACCTCAACGCGTCGAGCGACATGTACCGCTACTACATCATGCGCAACCGCGGCATCATGCGGCACTACTACGCGGCACACGGAGACTATCGCCCGGTGCGGTTCGCGATCGGCACCGCCGCGACCTTCGCAAAGGAGCTGATCCGGCTCGGCTTCGTCGAGCGGAAGGTGACGGGCACGGGGTGGCGCAACCTCTGGCGGGGCATGCGCGACGGCCTCCGGATCTCGCGCGACACGAGCTTCGCGATCATGCCCCCGCTCGAGGCGGCGGACCACGATGCTCGAGGTTGACGAGACCGCGCGCGTCGACGAGACCGTGCGGTTCAATCACGGCCGCGAGGCCGTGCGCATCGGCCCGGGCACCCGGATCTACCGCGGGAGCGAGCTCACCGCTCCCGTCACCGTGGGAACCGACGTCTTCATCAACCGCGACGCGTACGTCCGCCCGCACACGACGATCGGCGACCGCGTGAACCTCGGTCCCTTCGTCCGCCTCGTCACCGACTCGCACGCGATCGGCCCGCACGAGCGGCGCGCCGGGACGGTGCGCCACGACCCGATCGTCCTGGGCGACGGATGCTGGATCGGCGCGTCCGCCACGGTCCTCGGGGGCGTCACGGTGGGCGCCGGGGCCATCGTCGCCGCGGGCGCGATCGTGACCGAGGACGTCCCCGAGGACGTCGTCGTGGCGGGGGTGCCGGCCCGCGTCGTCAGGCGTCTCGAGCGCTGACCTCCGCCACGGGCGCCGTCCTCCCCGCCGCGATCGCGGCGACGATCGGGAACGCCGCCATATAGGCGAGCGCGTAGCGCGTGTTGCCGGACACCGGCCCCGCGAAGAAGGTCAGCCACATCAGGGCGGTCGGGATGACGACGCCCAGCCCGCGGCCGTCGCGCCGCCGGATGAGGATGACGGCCGCGATCACCCACAGCCACGCCACGAATCCCGCCGACATCAGCGAGGACAGCACGGGCACGTCCTGGTACGCGCCCCCGAAGAAGTTCACGCGCGTGTTCAGCCCGCGCAGCCCCGACGGCTCGTCGTTCGCGGGGATGTCGAGCGACAGCCCGCGCGAGGGAACGTCGTTCGTGTGGTACCGCATCATGGTGTGCGGCGAGATCCCGTTCGGGGACCACCACCCCGCGGTGTTCGCGAGCGTGGCGGTCACGGCGCTCCCGGGGAAGCGCTCGACCAGGCCCCACCACCCGACGAGGAACTCCGACATGCTGCGGTCGTCCCAGTTCTCGCGCGCATCCGCCTTGACGGGATCCGACACCGACGGGTTGTACGCGTTGCCGATGCGCTCCGCACCGCGGTCCGCGAACACGTCGTCAAGGAAGGCAACGTCGGCCGGCGTGAGCTCGCCCTGGTGCTCGCCCGCGATGCGCGCCAGCTGCTGCAGCGGAAGCGAGTATGCCTCGGTGGGCGGGCCGGGCTGCATGCCGACCGCCCGATAGAACGGCCCGACGACCAACGCCCACACGATGGCCGTGGCGACGAACACCGCGGCGAAGCCCTTCCAGTGTCGTCGATACGCGATCGCGAGCACGATGAGGCTGAGGAAGACGACGTACACGCCGTTGCTCCGCAGCGCGCACAGGGCGATCCCCGCGACGAGGAAGACCGCCCAGGGCCAGCGCGCCGGGCGCGGGCGCGCGGGCTTCAGAATCTCGACGAGGGCGACCGCGTAGACGACGAACGCGCTCATGAACGGCGTGTCCTTGAGCACCGAGACCGACGCGATGCTGATCTGCGGGAGAAGCGCGAGCCATGTCGCGGAGGCGACCCATACCCATCGCGGCGCGCCCCAGGCGGCGATGCGCACGAGCACGAACGTGAACGCCGCGCTGGTGGTCAGCAGCTGGACGCACGCGGCGAAGCCGACGGCGAACGCGTCAGACCAGCCGAACAGGTCCCAGAGCCACTGCCACAGCTGCACGATGACCGTGTGGCCCACCGGCTCGTAGCTCTCCCAGGGCCCCAGCCCCCGCACGTACGAGATGCTGCGGTAGCTGTCGAACGAGATCAGCCCCGGCCACCACACGAGCCAGTACGGCACCCGCGCGAGGACCAGGCCCGCGAACACCGCGGCGATCCACGCCCACCGGCGCCGTCCGCCCCGAGCCGACAGCCCCTCGATGACGCGACCGCGGCGGCGCTCGTCGCCCGCTTCGGCGCGGAGGAGCCTCGCCTGCCGCCGATCGGCCGCCGTGAGCACGGCGGCCACCGCGATCGCGGCGAGGTAGGCGACGCCCACGAGACGCACCGCGGCCCACGCCGTCGGATCCAGCGCGGAGAGATCCGCCTTCTCCGACTGCAGGGAGAGCGCCGCCAGCTCGGTGAGCGAGAGGAGCGCGCCGAGCGGAACGCTCCACGCCCACACCGACCGGCCGGGCTCCGCGGCGAGCAGGCGCGCGCCCGCGAACCACAGCGCGGCGCACACGATGACGGCGGCGACGGAGGATCCGTCCCACGCGGCCAGGAGCCCGTCCTGCCCGCCCGTGGCGGCGAAGATCGCGCCCGTCGCGACGAGCGCCCCCGCGCCGGCGATCACATGATGCCGGACCCTCACGCGCCATCCACCTCCGGCGAGCGCCAGCCCCGCCACTGCTCGAAGGACCCCTGCACGAGCTGCGAGGCGGTCCGCTCCCACGTGTGCTTGGACGCGTGGCGAATGTACATGTATCCGAGGCTCTGGGTGCGGTACGCGACCCCGCCCTGCGTCTCGACGCGGATGAGCACGGAACGGTCGGTCGAGTTCGGCGTCGGCCGCCACCCGCCGAGGGCGTCGAACGTCGACCGCGAGAGGAGCATGGCGCCGCCCGCGACCTGATCGTGGTACCGCTCCGTCGCGAAGGTCCGGTGGACGGTCTGTCCGACCTCCTCGAAATAGAGGAACTCCGTCGTCTTGCCGACGATGTCCGCCCGCGAGTAGAGCGCGGCCAGCACGAGGTCGGACACGTGATGCTCGCTGTACCAGTCGTCGTCATCGAGCTTGGTGATCAGGTCGCCGGACGCGTGGCGCACGCCCTCGGCGAGCGCGCCGCCGAACAACACGGATCCCGGCACCTCGACGATGCGCACCGCGAGGTCGCGCAGGTCGACGCCGTCGAGACTCGGCGCGGGCACGCCGTGGACGACGACCACGACCTCCATGTGCGGATAGGTCTGGCGCGCCATCATCTCCAGGACGCCGGGCACGAGCTCGCTGCGCATGGTGGACAGCACGACGCTCACGCGCGGGAGGTACCGCGTGCCCGTCGCGGACGCCACGGCGCTGGCGAGCCGGAAGAATCCGCCGTGCTCGTGCATCGCGAGGCGGCGCCCCTCGACGGCGCGCAGGTCCCGCTCGAGGCCCAGCTGCTGCCGGTAGGGCCGCCGGATGACATCCGCGAGGGCGGGGGCGAGGGCCTCCGCCGGGACGTCGACGGCGGCGGGGAGGCTGTGAAGGATCGTGTCGGTGGCGGTGATCTCCGCAAATCGTGCGGCCAGGCCCTCCGGCAGCGCCGACAGGCCCGAGAGGTCGATGCTCTCGACCCGACGCAGCGCGCGCACGGTGGGCGCGTCGAGGGGACGGCGGACGTCGAACTCGACGGGGTGCGCCGTGGCGTGTTCGACCGGCAGGACCCGGGCGCGGTTTCCGTCCACGACGAGCCGCCTGGCCGGCGGCGAGGGCTGGAACGTCAGCGGCCGGCCGATCGGGTTGTGCGTCAAGAGGTCGAGGACGGGCAGCTCGGTGCGCGGCCGCCCATGCGCGGCCTCGTCCGTCGAGAGATGATGCGTCGCCATCTCCTCCGCGAGGCGGCGCGGCCCGCCGATCGCGACGTCGGCGCGAAAGAGGCCCACGCCCTGCAGCCGGTCCACCATCGGCTCCACGGGCGGCACGGTCCGCGTCGGAAGGAGCGCGAGCGCGTCGCGCCCCGCGCCGGGCGCGACCGCGACGAGCGGAAAGCCCGCGCCCGCGTGGGGCGCATCGGGCGCGAAGACCCCGATCAGAGCCGCGGCGATCTCGGTCACGCTCGTCGGCTCCGTCACTGTCACGGTCGCGGACGCGCGGGAGCCGCGCGCATCGAAGTCGGACGAGAAGCCCGACAGCGCGCGGATCTGGCCCAGGCGACCGCGCCAGCGCGGCACGGGGGCCTCCCAGTGGGCGAGCCGCACGACCATTCGCGTGACGCGCGCGACCGGATCGCGCGGGAGGGCGAGGACCCGCAGCGCGTCGACGCCCTCGAGCTCGAGGTCGAGGACTCCCCCCGCGACCTCGGGCCGGCCGACGAGCGCGTCGATCTGCTCGGTCGCGACGCGGACCCTGCCGCCCGGCGAGGAGTCGCCGGAGGCGGTGCTCGTGCGTCGGATTCTGGGCATGCGCATCCCCTTGTGGTGTCGAGAGAAGGTCACGGAACAGGCTAGCCGGGCGGCGCGGGCGCGCTCAGCGGCGCTCGGTCAGGCGTGTCACGAGGTCCGCGTATGCCTCGCCCATGGCGCGCGGCGGGCGGGCGTCCGCGAACGCGCGCGCGGCCGCGCGCGCCTCGGGCGCGAGGAACCACTCGTCGGCGAGGAGCCCGGCGATCGACTCCGCGGGATCGTCATGATCGAAGAAGCGGATCCACGCCTGGTCGCCGTAGTCCTCGACGAGGTGCGGCTCGTTCGGGAGCAGGACCGGCACGCCGTAGGTGGCGGCGAGGTGCATCGTCCCCGAGTTGAGCACGCGCCGGTAGGGCAGGACGAGCAGGTCCGCGGCTCCGAACCAGGACGGCAGGTCCTCGTCGAGCACACGCTTCAGGTGGCGCGTGATGCGGGCGCCGCTCTCGTCGAAGGACTTCAGCGCGTTCTGCACGGGCCCGAGCGGCCGCCCCGCGATCAGCACCTCGAGGTTCGCGCCGCGCGAGGCCGCCAGCGCGGTCGCGCGGGACAGGTCGACGATGCCCTTGTAGGGGCGGATCCACCCGAAGAACATGACCGTCGTGCGGTCCGCGCTCGCGCCGATCGCGGACCGCGCCTCGGCGGCGGGGACGGGATCGCCGTACACGCCGTCGTAGCTGCTGTGCTCGATCACGACGACCTTTTCGGGCGGGATCGAGTAGAAGTGGCGCGCATGCTCGACCGTGTGGGGGCTCAGCACGTGAATCGCGTCGGCGAGCTTTCCCAGCACCCGGTGGAGCCGCACGGCCTGCGGGCGGTACGCGGTGTCGTGCGGGAGGACGTTGTGCACCGTCCAGAGGATCGGCCGCCCCAGCGTCTTCGCCGTGAACAGCGCGTCGAGGAACAGATCGACGCGGCGCTCGGCGTCCGCCTCGTCCTCGGCGTCCTCCGTGACCGGCGTCGGCCACTGGATGTGCACGAGACCGCGGCGCTCCGGGCTCGTCAGCTCGATCAGCGTGTCGCGGAAGGTCGTGCGCCCCGTCGGCTCGAACCCCCGCTCGATGGCCACGGCCTGCAACATCCGGACGTACGGGTTATCGAGCCATCCCGGATAGTTGAAGATCCGAGTCTCGTAGGGCGCGTCGGGCATGGGGGCGAGTCTATCGGCCGGCCGCTCGGCATTCCCGGCGGGCCGCCAGGACGCGTCGGGCTACACTTTCGGGGTGACTTCTGCCGATCTTCGCACCGACGCCCCCGCGATCGTCACCCGCAACCGCTGGCGCGACGCCTTCGACGGAACGCTTCCGGAAGGGTGGGAGCCGACGATGTCCGTCTCGGTGATCATCCCCGCGTTCAAGAGCAAGACGCTCGAGTTCACGCTCGCCTCGCTCGCCGCGCAGGACTACCCGGAGCACCTCCTCGAGGTCGTCGTTCTCGACGACGGCGGCGGTGAGGAGCCCGTCGAGATCGGCGAGTACGCCCACCCCAACACGCGCCTCATTCGCGTGCACGAGGTGAACGACGGCTGGGGCCGCTCGAACGCCACCGATATCGGCATCAAGGCGACGACCGGCGACATCATCTACTGGGTCGACTCGGACATGATCCTGTTCCGCGACAACGTGCGCCAGCACGCCAAGTGGGCGCACTTCATCCCGGAGGCCGCGACGATCGGCGACAAGGGCTTCATCGAGGAGTGGGACTACACGCCGGAGGAGGTCTACCGGAAGGTCCTCGACGGCACGATCGCGGACGACTACGACCGCTCGACGCTCCACGAGCACTGGTCGAAGGAGATCTACCGGAAGACCGACGACCTCAACGACTCCGATGGCCGCAACTACTCGACGCACATGGGCGCCTGCGCGTCCGTGACGCGCGAGGTGTACGACCGCACCTTCGGCCAGGACACGCGCCTGCACCTCGGGGAGGACACGGAGATCGCCTACCAGCTGTGGCAGGCCGGCGCCGTGTTCATCCCCGCGCACGACGCGCTCTCGTGGCACATGGGCCGCGGCACGATCCAGGATCACGCCGCCAAGGTCTCCTGGCACAACGACGTCCACTTCGCGCAGCGCATGCCGATCCCCCGCTACCGGCGGCGCGCGGAGAATCGCGTCTGGGAGGTTCCGCTCGTCACGGTCGTCGCCGAGGTGACCGCCGAGACCGCCGCCTGGGCGCGCCCCGCGATCGACCGCGTCCTCAACAACACGCAGACCGACCTCCGCGTGGTGCTCGTCGGTCCGTGGTCCGAGCTGCACGAGGGGCGCCGGCGCATGCTCGCCGACCCGATGAACGAGCTCTACCTCGTGCGGGAGTGGTTCCGTTCGGATTGCCGCGTCGTGCTCGCCGAGGAGCGCCCGGAGTCCGTCTTCCCCTCCCCCTTCCGCATCGACATGCCGATCACCGCGGAGCTGTCGAGCACGAGCATTCACGACATGTACCGGGCGATCGACACGCGGTGGCTCGGCGCGATTCGCTTTTTCACCCCGGGCCACGACAACGCCGACGCGGTCACGATCTGGAACTCGGCCGCGGTCGCGCGCGCCCGGCGATACGTCTCGCCGGACTTCCCAATCGAGGACGCGGTTGCGCGCGTCGCCGGGTTCGAGTGGGCGTCGAGCGAGGTGGCCTCGGTGAGCGATCTGCGCGAGTCGGGCGAGACGGAGACGAAGATCGTCCGCGTGGATCCGCGGGTCGCGCAGCTGGAGAAGGACCTGTGGCGCATGCAGCGCCGCGCAGAGGCCGCGGAGGCGGCCGTGCGCGACCAGGTCTCGCTCGCGCGCGGTGTGGCCCGCAAGGCGAACGCGCTCACGGGGGGACGCGCGGGCGTCGTGCTCCGGAAGGGCAACCGCCTGCTCGGCGGCAACCCGTCCCGCATCGCCCGGCGCCTGCTGGGGCGCTGACCCCGGCGGGTCCCGCACGCGGCGCGCGTTCCTCCGGGCGCCCTCGCCGGGCGGCGGATCAGCTGTCGGCGTTGTAGGCGTCCAGGACGGCCTCGATGTCGTCGTCCATGACCAGGCGATGATCGCGAATGTAGAGGCCCCGGCGGCAAAAGCGCCGGAGGTCCGATTCGCGGTGGCTGACGAAGAACAGGGTGCGCCCCTCGTTGAGCATCTCGTCGATGCGCGCGTAGCACTTTTCGCGAAACACCTTGTCCCCGACGGCGAGCACCTCGTCGACGAGCAGGATCGGCTCGTCGAGTTGCGAGACGACGGCGAACGCCAGGCGCACCTTCATGCCGTTGGACAGGTGCCGGTAGGGCGTGTCCTGGAAATCCTCGAGCTCGGCGAACCGGATCATCTCGTCGTACCGGGAGGCCACCTCGGCTCGGCTCATGCCGTGCAGGCCCGCGGTGAGCGCGACGTTCTCGCGCACCGTGAGGTCGCCCACGAAGCCGCCCGTGATCTCGATCAGCGGCGCGACGCCCCCGCGCACGCGCACCGTGCCCTCGTCCGGGAGGAGCACCCCGGCAACGAGCTTCAGGAGGGTCGACTTGCCCTCGCCGTTGCGCCCCACGACGCCGATAGCCTCGCCACGGCGCACCGAGAAGCTCACGTCCCGCAGCGCCCAGAACTCCCCGCGCGGGGTGCGCCGCGAGGCGCTGGCGAAGAGCGACTTGAGCGAGCGTCGACCCCGCCGGCTCCGGCGAAAGCGCACGCCGAGCCCCTCGACCTCGATCGCATTCGCGACGCGGTCACTGCCCATTACAGCTCCTTCAGAACGGCCGGCTCGAGGCGGCGGAACACGAGCGTCCCCACCGCGAGGAGGGCGATGCTCATGCCCACACTCACCCAGACGGCGAACGCGTCCCACTGATCCGGAAAGAACGCGGCGCGATACATCGTCATGATGCCGGCCAGCGGGTTGAACGCGCCCAGCTCGCGGAAGACGCCCGGCAGGTCGTGCATCCCGTAGATAATCGGCGTCGCGTAAAACAGCGCGCGCAGGATGAGGCGCGTCGTTCGTTCGAGGTCGCTGAAGAGCACGCACAACGGAGCGACGAGGAGGCCGAGGCCCGTGAGAAAGACCAGCTGCACCACGACAGCGACCGGGAACCACAGCGCGCCCCAGCCGACACTCGCGCCCGCGCACACGGCGAACAGCACGAGCACGGGCAGCGAGAACAGGAACTCCACACCCTTCGAGACCACGATGCGCCCCACCCAGATGGACCGCGGGATCGCCGTCGAGCGAACGAGCTTCGCGTCGCGATTGAACGCGCGCGTGAAGTCGGTCACCGACTGGTTAAACCAGACCCACGGCAGGAGGGCCGAGATGAGGAAGACGATGTACGGCTCCGCCCCCACCGAGCGATGGAAGATCACCGTGAACACGAACCAGTAGATCCCGCTCATGACGAGCGGATCCAGCACGCTCCACACGTAACCCAACCAGCTCGTCGCGTACCGCACGCGCAGGTCGCGCGCCGAGAGGAGCCACAGCGAGTGCAGGTAACGCCGGAGCGTGCCCGGCGCGCCGACGCCCGCTGGACGCTCGCGCCCCGCGGGCGTCATCCGTGTCGCCGAAGACGTCGCCGCGCGCCGCCGGCAAGCCGGCGCGCGCGATCCGCGAGCCGGCGGGCGGCTCCCGCGACGAGCTCCCGACCGGACGCGTCGTCGAGGGAGCGGGGATGCTCGGGCGTCGCGTCAGCCCGCGACGCCGCTTGCTCGCGCAGGGCGGCCTCGCCGTGCTGCCGCGCATCGGCCGCCAGGCCGATGGCCGCGCGGACCGCGAGATCCACCGGCACGCGGGCCGCGACGTTGTGCCCGTCGTCCTCGGTAAAGCGGGACGGCGCGCGGAGTGCCGCGAGGTCGCCGACCACGCGTACCCCGGACGCCTCGATCTCGTCGGCGTGGGCGGCGCCGCGCGCATCGGCGATCTGCGCGGCCCAGCGCGGCAGGAGGAGGCGTCGCTCGTCTTCGCCCGGCGTGCGGTTCAGTAGCGCGTGCGGGAGATCGATCGGGAGCCGCCCGCGGCGGCGCTCGAGCGCCGTGTTCGGCCGGTCGTACTCGCGGTTGAGCGCGAGCATCACGGATGCCTCGTCGACCGTCATGCTGCGGTTCGACACGCTCCCGCGCTCCTCCGCCTGGAGCATCGTGCGCGGGAGGCCGAGCATGTCTTCGAACGCGTCGGTCAGCTGGCTCCGGTGCGCGGGGTCCACCACGACGACCGTGACGTTCTCCGGGCCGAGGACGCGCGCCCACCGAGCGACGACCTCGCCCTGCGAGGCACGGCGGCGAAACGCGTCCACCTGCCAGCGTGTATGCGCGTCGGGCGCCTCGTCGTCGGTCAGGATGTAGCGGATCCACGTCTCGAAGTCGTGCAGCATCGTCGACTTGAGAAATTCCTGCCACGTCGAGGTGACGATGGTGCCGAACTGCCGCACGGACACGACCGCGTGGAGCTGCGGGCCGAGCTCGTCCCGGAAGCGGCGTGCCTGGTCGTCATCGCACTCCGAGATCCACTCGTGCGAGACCCACACCCGCGCGTCCTCGGCCTCCTCCACGCGGCGACGGAGGTCCTCCCAGTGCTCCCGGCCGGGGACCCCGGAGGTGTCCGCCACCTTCTTGTTCATCAACGCCGCGGCGGGCAGAAGGTGATCGTGACGCTTGGTCAGCGTGCGCGGGTACACCACGCCCGACGACGCCAGACGCCCGCGCAGGCGCACAGCCGTGCGCTGCAACGCCGTGGTGCCGGTCTTCGGGAGGCCGATGTGCAACAGGCGGGCGCCCGGCGGCAGGAGAAGCGGGGAGGCACCGGCCGGCGGCGCGTCGGTCCCGAGAGCGGCGTCAGAGTGCGAGGCGGTCATGGCGCGGCTCAGGCGAGCTTGTTATTCCACATCGACAGCGCCGAGCCGATCGCCATGTGCATGTCGAGGTACTGGTACGTGCCGAGTCGGCCGCCGAAGTGGACGTCCCGCTCCCCCTTGGCGAGGTCGCGGTAGGCGAGCAGCCCCGAGCGGTCGTCGGCCGTGTTGACCGGGTAGTACGGCTCGTCGTCGCGCTCGGCGAAGCGCGAGAACTCGCGCATGATGACCGTCTTGTCGGTCGGGTAGCTCTCGGCGCGCTCCGGGTGGAAGTGCTTGAACTCGTGGATCCGCGTGAAGGGGATGTCGGCGTCCGGGTAGTTCATGACCGGGGTGCCCTGGAAGTCACCGACGTTCAGCACCTCCTCCTCGAAGTCCAGCGTGCGCCAGCTGAGGGCGCCCTCCGCGAAGTCGAAGTACCGGTCGACGGGGCCCGTGTACACGACGGGCAGCTGACCCACGACGGCCTGCTTGTGGAAAGGCTGCGAGGCGTCGAAGAAGTCGGTGTCCAGGCGGACCGTGATGTTCGGGTGGTCGGCCATCCGCTCGAGCCACGCCGTGTAGCCGTCGGTCGGGAGGCCCTCGTGCGTGTCGTTGAAGTACCGGTTGTCGTACGTGTACCGGACGGGCAGGCGGCTGACGATGTCGCCCGACAACTTCTTTGGATCCGTCTGCCACTGCTTCGCCGTGTAATCGCGGAAGAACGCCTCGAACAGGGGACGGCCGACGAGGGCGATGCCCTTCTCCTCGAAGTTCTGCGCGGTGGCGGCGTCGAACTCGCCCGCCTGCTCCTTCACGAGCGCGCGGGCCTCGTCCGGCGAGTACGCGGCCTGGAAGAACTGGTTGATCGTTCCCAGGTTGACGGGCATCGGGTAGACGACGCCCGAGTGGTTCGTGTAGACGCGGTGCACGTAGTTCGTGAACGACGTGAAGCGGTTGACGTACTCCCACACGGTCTCGTTCGAGGTGTGGAACAGGTGCGCGCCGTAGCGGTGCACCTCGATCCCCGTCTCGGGCTCGGCCTCGCTGTAGGCGTTACCGCCGATGTGGGAGCGGCGGTCGATGACGGTGACCTTGCGGCCCGCGTTCGCGGCCCGCTCGGCGATGGTCAGTCCGAAAAAGCCGGAGCCGACGACAAGAAGATCCGTGTCCATGCGTTCATTCTTCCATCGACGCCGCGGGAAACCCGACAGGCCCATCCGAATGTCACGAACGGATCACGTGCGTGAGAGATCAACCCGCCGGGAGCTCGCCGCACTGATCGATGCGGTACAGCTCGGTAACGCCGTCCGTGGCCACGCGCTCGAAGAGCCCCGCCTCGACGGCCCGGTGCGGCCCCGGGAAGTGGTTGCCGGACGGGTCTCCCCCGCCGAACTCGTGCGGGTCGTAGAGCACGTACCGCACGCGCAGCGCGTCGAGCGCGCGGCACACATCCGGGTTGTCCTCGATGTCCTCCAGGTGCCAGGCGAGCGCGAGGCGGTCGGCGTCCCACTGTCCGTTGACATGCGGAAACACCGGCTCGCGATCCGCGTAGAGACCGGTCAGCGCGGACCCGTCCCACGGATCCCCGAGCACGCGCTGGTCGGCGGGAACCGTCTCGCGCACCACGGTGTCGAAGAAGTCCTGCTGCGCCGCCGAGATCACGGCCCACTCTGCGCGTTCCGCCGGCTGCGCGAACACCGCGGCGATCGCCGCGGTCGTGCCGGTCAGCGCCAGCACGAGCCCCGACGCGACGACCGCCACGGCGGCGAACCCGACCGACGCGAACGCGGCGACGCGCCGCCCCCGCGCGGTCGCGCGCGCCGCGAGGCGCCCGAGCGCGACGGCGCCCCACGCCGCGAGCGGAACGGCGACGACCGGGAGGGACGCCGCGATGCGGAACCGGTCCTTGTACCAGACACCGGTCGCCAGCTTCGCGACCGCGCCGTCCGACCCCGCGGCGAGGACGTAGAGCGCGGCCGCGATCGCGAACGCGACAATCAGCCACCGCGCGGATCCGCGGCGGACGAGCGCGCCGATTCCGGCTGCGATCAGCGCGGCGAGAACGATCGCCGGGCCCGTCACCGTGCCCACGCCCGTGCCGAACTGCTGGAGAAGCACCTGGGCGACCCCGGCCCCGACGCCCTGCACGGCCGCGGCCTGCGGGCCTTCGAGGCGGTTCTCGAGCGGCTCGTCGAACAGCCCGAGAACCCCCACCGCGTAGACCGCGCCCGCCGCGAGGGCCGCGGCCGCCAGCGCGCCCCCCGCGACCAGCGCACGCACGGTCGCGCGGCGGCGGCTCCCGCCCGCGCACCACCCGCGTCGCACGACAGCGGCGAGGAGCCACACGACGAACGGGGCGACCAGAACGGCCCAGGTCGGCAGGACCCGGGGGTGGGCGACGGCCAGCGCGCCCAGAGCGACGGCGAGGGCGGCGGAGCCGACCAGGATCGCGCGGGCGCGCCGTCCCGGCGGCGCCTCCGCGGCGCCGCGCGCGACGAGCACCCCCGTCGCGCAGGCCGCCGGAAGGAGGGCGTGCGCGAGGAACGTCGGGTAAATCGTGCCCCACGCGAGGAGCGAATAGGGGAAGGCTCCGAACGCCGCGGCGAGGAAGAGGGCGCACACAACCGCCACGTCGCGGCGCGTGCGCGGCAGGACCACCTGCGCACACCACGCGACGCCCGGCACCCACGCCAGCGCCGCGACCGCGAGCCATGCCGCGTGGAAGGCCACCGGAATGCTCGCGCCGGAGACCTGGCTCGTCGCGACGGCGATCAGATGCCACCCGGAGGGGTAATACGCGATGCCCGCATCGGCCGTCTCAATGAGCGAGCGGAGGGTCAGGGGCGAACCCGACCCGCCGTCGAGAATCGATGCCGCCGCCGACAGGTGGAAGACGTTGTCATACGTCTGCGAGATACGCTCGGGACCCGCGACGCCGGCCAGCGCGACGACCGCGATGACGGCGGCACCCGCCAGCCAGGCGCCGGCGATCGCGAGCGGCGGGGCCGTGAGCGGCGACACGACGCGAGCGGGGCTCGCACGCCGGATCAGCCACGCCGCGGCGAGACCGACCAGGGCGGGCGCGAGCGCATACCAGGCCGCGAAGGCGATCCCCAGCGCGCCCGCGACCGTCGCCGCGCCGCCCAGGCAGACGACGCTCACGAGGCCGGCGACCGACACGCGCGCGAGGATGCCCATCCTGAGCGGCGCGAGCGCGATGAGGCCGGGCCCGAGCAGCACGACCGCCGCCGCGGCGAACGCGGGCACGCTCCCGACCCAGCTCATCGCGCGCCCCGGACCGGCGGATTCACTCGGTCGCGCGGTAGGTGAGGTAGTTGAGCCTGCTCACCTCGCGGCGCGACTTGAGCACGCCATCGAGTACGAGGCCGGCGGACCAGGAGAGCGCCCCGCACACCGACAGGCCGATGACCACCACGGCGGTCGGGAGCCTCGGGACAAAACCCGTCTGGGCAAACTCCACGATCAGTGGGATCCCCAGGATGACCGCCACGAGCACGAACAGGGCACCGATGAGCCCGTAGAAGAACAGCGGCCGCTCGTGCCGGATCAGCTGCACGACGAGATTCAGGATGCGGAAGCCGTCGTGGTACGTCCGCAGCTTCGATTCGCTCCCCGCCGGACGGTCCTTGAAGCCGACCGCGACCTCCGCCTGCGGCACCCGAATGCTCATGACGTGAACGGTCAGCTCCGTCTCGATCTCGAACTCGCGCGACGCGGCCGGGAAGCTCTTGACAAACCGGCGCGACATGACCCGATAGCCGCTGAGCATGTCGCTGACGCGATCCCCGAACACGGAGGACACGAGCCAGTTGAAGCCGCGGTTACCCAGTTCGTGCCCCGCGCGGTACGCCGACACCGTCTGCTCCTCGCGGACGCCCAGGACGTGGTCGTAGTGCCCCTCGCGGAGCGTCCGAATCATCTCCGGGAGCACCGCCGCGTCGTACGTGTCGTCTCCGTCGATCATCACGTAGATGTCGGCCTCGATGTCGGCGAACGCGCGGCGCACGACGTTGCCCTTCCCCTTGCGCTCCTCGCGCCGCACGATGGCCCCCGCCTCGCGCGCCACCTCCGCCGTGCGATCGGAGCTGTTGTTGTCGTACACGTAGACGACCATCTCCGGCACCGCAGCACGCAGGTCGGCGACGACCTTCGCGATCGCGAGTTCCTCGTTATAGCAGGGGACGATGGCCGCGATGAGGGGCTGAGGCATGGGGGAACTTCCGGCACGTAGGATGGGTGGGCTCCACGGCGGGAGGTCGCTCAGCGCCGCCGGAGCCGCCCCAGGCTAACACGGCCGCTCGCGCCCTCTCGGGAGGAACACCCATGCCCCGCCACCCCCTCGTTCGGAAGCTCGCGCAGGCAGGCTCGTTCCTCGTCATCGGAGGGATCGCGTTCCTCGTCGACGCGGTGACCTACAACCTCCTGGTGTTCGGATTCTCGGGTCTCGGGCCGCTCCACGCGTACCCGCTGCCCGCGAAAATCTTCGCGATCGTGGTGGCGTCGGTCGTGACGTACGTGGGCAATCGCTTCTGGACCTTCAACGACCGCCACCTCCCCCACCGGTGGTCACGCTACGCGCTGTTCGTCGTCTTCAACCTCGTGGCGATGGGGCTGCAGCTCGGCTGCCTCGCCTTCTCGCGCTACGTGCTCGGCCTCGACGGGATCGTGGCCGACAACATCTCGGGAACGTTCATCGGGCAGGCCCTGGCGACCGCGTTCCGCTTTGTCACCTACGACCGATGGGTGTTTCCCCACGACGGCGCTGGCGCGGAGGCCGACGCGTCAGGCCGGGAGCCAGTGCGAGAGGTCGCGCCCGAGGATCGCCTGTAGCTTCTCCACCTCCGGCGCGTACAGCTCGCTCAGCTGCGCGCGGACGGCCGGGGTGAGGCGCGGAACCGCCGGCCACCCGTTGCGCTTTTGCTTGACGGAGGCCGCGTTGACCTGAAATTCGAGCCCCTCGGGATCGATGTCGTTGTCGAGCCCGATGTCGTTCATGACGCGGCGGATCAGGGCGGGCTTGTCCTGGAGGTCGTCGTAGAGGTAGGTCCGGGTCTGGGGCAGCCATTCCTGCCATGCCTCCAGCAGCGTGCCGTAGCGGCCGAAGTCCACCATGTAGAACTCCGTGTCGACGACGTCGATCTCGGCCGTGTACTCGCGGCGCCCCGCGGCGATGTGGTGGACGTAGGCGGACTCGTACCGGTCGACCGGGTCGCGGAACAGCAGCAGCACCGCCGGGCGATCGAGCGTCGTGGCGATGTTCCGCGCGACGTTGCTCTCGGGGCTCGGGGGGCGGAGGTAATTCGGGCTGCTCTCGTAAAAGTACGCCGCATCCGAATCCTGCGGGAACCGCGCGGCGTACTCCTCGAGGCGCTCCGCGTGACCCGGGCGGTTGAAGTAGTTCAGTTCCTTCGTGTCGGACTTCTGCAGCTGAGCGGACGCCTTCAGCGCGTGGTGCAGCCACGTCGTCCCCGCCTTCTGGGCGCCGCCGATGATGAGATTCGGCAGGCGCGCTCCCGACGCAGTGCGCGTCACGGGCGCGATCTCGGAGGGAGAGGTGTGCTCGGGCGTACTCACAGCGTGCGTTTCTCATCCTGTCGTGCGCCCGCAGGCGCCGTGTGCGCGGTTCACCTTCAGGCTAGGGCATGCCCGGCCCACGCACCGCGCGAGGCCCGCGCGAGGCGACGCGTCAGGAATACCGCACGCGCGTTCCCTCGCCCGAGCGCCACGTGATCGTGCCGCCCTCGAACTGCTGCGTACACGTGCCACCGCCGCAGGCCTCGCTCGCGGTGGGGTACCCGAGCCGGCCCGATTCGTACCCCGTCTCGCGCCATGCCGACAGGATCGCGCCACCCACGCCGTAGGCCCCCGCGGCGGAGGAATAGAACTTGCCGCCGTCAAAGTTCTGCCAGCAGCCCCCGTCGGCGAGGGTGCACTTCTCCACGGAGGTCGGATATCCGAACTTCCCGGATTCCGACCCCGATGCCGTCCACGCGCGCTGGATCGCCCCGAACATGGTCGGGATCGCGCTGGTCATGCCCGCGTGCCAGTACACGCGGCCGCCCTGGAAGTTCTGGTAGCACCCGCCCTCATCCAGCCCGCAGCGCTCATCCGAGGTCGGGTAGCCGAGCGCGCCCGCCTCGTACGCCGCGTCCTTCCAGGTCGCGAGAATAGCGCCGTCCACGGCGTGCCCGCCGCTGGCGGCCGACCAGTAGATCTTGCCACCGTCAAAGTTCTGCCAGCACCCGCCACCGGCGAGCGTGCATTTCTGCACCGTCGTGGGGTAACCGAGCGATCCGGTTTCCATGCCCGACCGTTTCCAGGCGTTGCGGATGGCGCCGACCACGGCGATGCCGTCGTCACCCATCGCGGGCTTCCAGTACACGCGCCCGCCCTGGAAGTTCTGGTAACACCCGTTCTGCGTCAGGCCACACCGCTCGTTGGAGACGGCGGCCCCGAGCTTCCCCGCGAGGCCCCCGCCCGTGCTCCAGCCGGCCTCCAGCGCGCCCGAGACAACGCGCGCCGACGCGCCCGAGGACCACGTGATGGTCCCGTGCTCGAAGGTCTGGGCGCACACGCTAGACGACACGCAGGTCTCGTCGCTCGTGGGGTATCCGAGCTCGCCGCTCTCGTAGCCCGTAGCGCGCCAGGCCGAGAGGATGGCCCCCTGCACGGCGTGCGCGCCGTCGTCCGGAGACAGGTAGACCTTGCCCCCCTCGAAGTTTTGCCAGCAACCGCCGCCGACGAGCGTGCACTTCTGCACCGAGGTGGGATATCCGAGGCTGCCCGATTCCTTTCCCTCGCGGCCCCACGCCGCCTGGATCCCGCCGAACGGCAGCGCGATAGCCGTGTCGCCCATCGAATCCGTCCAGTAGATGCGTCCGCCCTGGAAGTTCTGGTAGCACCCGCCATCGACGAGGGTGCAGCGCTCGTCCGACACGGGATATCCGAGGATGCCCGACTCCCAGCCGTTCGCGCGCCACCCCTGCTTGATCGCGCCGCTCGTCGCGTGGGCACCCGAATCCGCAGACCAGTGAATGCTCCCGTTCTCGAAGTGCTGATAGCACCCGCCGTCGACGAGCGTGCACCGCGGGTCGGTCGTGGGGTACCCGAGCGGCCCGCGCTCCGAAGACTGCGCGACCCACGCGGCCTGGATCTTGCCCGACGTGACGTGCGCGCCCAGGCCGCTCTTCCAGTAGATGCGGCCGTGCTCGAAGTTCTGGTAGCAGCCGCCCCGCGGCAACGTGCATCGCTCCTCGCTCGTGGCGGGGCCGAGGTCGTCCGACACCGTGCGCCACTTCGTGCCGATCGCGCCCGACACGGAGTACTCCGTGCCGCCGCTCCCGCTCCCGCCGCCACCGTGCGTGGACCCGAACCAGTCGGTGTAGTAGTTGTAGAAGTTGCGGTTGCCGTACGACGAGCAGCTGTCGCCGACGCCGTAGCCGGCGTTTAGCGCCGCACGGTTGGGCTGGTAGGGCGTGTAGTAGTACAGCGCCGCGGTCGCGTCGTTCTTGATCGTGACGGCCGCGGATCCGCAGCTCGAGTTCGGGTGCCACAGCACCTGCGACGAGCGGCCCACGGGGTACCAGCTGAAGTAGGAATCCTTCGTGTACCGCTGCAGCTGGTAGGCCGCCATGTACATCTGGTTCTGGAACCCGAAGTACGTCGAGTCGCAGTTCGCGGTGTTGCCGGGGCCCGTGTCGGGGCAGGCGTAGCCCATCGCGGTGTCGTAGCGCCAGTCGCTCGGCCAGACGTGGGTGATGAGGCCCTGCTCCTTCTGGAGCATGACGATGAGGACCTTCTCGCTGACGTTGCAGGCCTTCGCGACCTTCGAGATGATCTGCGCCGCGCTGTCGTTCGAGGAACCCACGTAGCGCGAGGTGCAGTAGCTGTTCGGCTCCTTCGTCGCCGTGCGCATCGAGAAGTCCTTGAGGCAGGTGTAGCCCGCCTCACACGTGCGAACCTTGCCGTTGAAGAAGGTCTGGATCTGCGACGCCGACATCGTGCCCGACGTGTACATCGTGGCGTTGTCGATGATGTCGCCCGCGTCGAAGCCCACGAGCGACGTCGTCTGGAACTCGTCTCCCATCGCCGCGAGGTATCCGCCCGGGTCGACCTCGTCGACCGTGTTCGAGCCGATGTAGTCGCCGTTCTCGGGGGTCGGGATCGCCTGATCGCCGGCTTCCTCGGTCGCGAGTCGCGCGGCGTCGTCCTCCTCGGACGTCGCGTCCTCGCTTGGCGCCTCGTCGGGTGCGTCGTCCTCGGCGGGCGCCGCGTCCGCCTCTGCGGGCGCGGAGGGCGCCGCCGTGGGATCGGCCGAGGGAGTCGTCTCCGGATCCGCGGGCGCGTCCTCCGGCGCTGCCGTCTCCGTCGGGGTGGGCGCGGGAGTCGGCGTGGACGTCACCGCGCTCGCCGTCGTCGGCAGCAGGGCCCCGCACAGCACGGCGATGACCGCCGTTGCCAGCAGGGCGCGCCCGCGCACGGCGGAATCATAGTGGTGACGGATGCGACGCATAGGCACCAGTGTGACAGAAGTACACCGGATCCCCCAGTGTCCGTCCACCCAGCCGTGCGGCCTACGATCGATCCATGCGTTCCGGTCCCCGCGTGCTCGTGTTTCCCGCATATCGAGACAATCCGTTCCTCAACCTCCTGCAGCTCGCGGGGACGGCGGCGGGGTACCGCATCGAGGGCGCGAACACGTACGACGACCTCATGCGTGCGGCGCGCACGCTGAACCGCGGCGATGTCGTGCACCTGCACTGGACAACGCCGATCCTGCAGCAGGCCCAGACGCGGGCCGCCGCGGAACGACGACTCCGCGCCGTGCGCCGCCTCCTGGAGCGCATGCGGGAGCACGGGGTCCGGCTGCTGTGGACCGTGCACAACCGCCTGCCGCACGAGCTCACCTTCCGGGAGCTCGAGATCGAGCTGATGGGCGAGGTGGCGTCCCACGCCGACCTGATCCACATCATGGCCCCGCACACCCCCGCCGCCCTCGCGGACATCGTGCGGCTGGATCCGGAGAAGGTCCGGATTCTCCCCCACCCCAGCTACGAGGGCGTGTACGACACGGGGCTCGGCCCGGACGCCGCGCGGGCGTCGTTCTCCCTCGCCCCGCGCGACCTGGCCGTGCTGTTCCTGGGGCAGATCCGCCCCTACAAGGGCGTCGACGCGCTCGTCGGCGCGGCGGCCGAGGCCGCGGCGCGCCGCGACGACCGCGCCGTGCGGCTCCTCGTCGCGGGCGCGGTCAAGGAGATGTCCCGCGAGGATTTTGCCGCGACGATTCCGGCGGGCCTCGCCGCGGCCACGCACCTCGACTTCGTCCCGGACGGCGACATCGCGCGCTGGTTCGCCGCGGCCGACGTCGCGGTGTTCCCCTACCGCGCGATTCTCAACTCCGGCAGCGTGCACCTCGCCGCGACCTTCCGGGTTCCCGTCGTCCTGCCCGCGGATCCGCACCTCGAGCGCCAGTTCGCCGACGAGCCGTGGGTCGCGTTCTTCGACCCGGCCCGCCCCGCCGAGTCCCTCGCGGACCTGCTGGCCGACCCCGCCTTGTTCGCGGGCGTCACGGCGGAGTCCTTCGACGCGTTCCTCGCCCCGATCTCGCCGTGGGAGACCTCGCGCCGCTACGCCGCGCTCCTCGCCGAGCTGACCGCCGAGTCCCCGCGCGCGCTCAGCGCCTGAGGCGGGCGCGCGCGAGGATCGCGGCGCGACGTGCCGCCCGCGGGATCCAGTGGCGGCGCCGGCGGACGACGAGGATCCCGTCCTGCACGTCGTACAGGAACGCGTCGCGGGGCGCGTAGGGCGGGATCGGCGGCTCGCCGGGCACAGGGACGCACTCCCCGCCCGGCGCGCGCACGACCGGCGTCAGCGGCCGGTGGAGCGGGAGCGCGGCGACCGGATACACGGCGGACCACGCGTCCTCCCCCGTCCACGTGACGCTGACAGGATCGATCACCCTCGCCCCGCCCTCGGCGATCGACGCCTCGCCGTCGAACAGAGCGGGCGCAAGGCTCGGCTCCTGGCCCCGACCCTCGACGACGAGCAGCGGCCCCCCGGCCACGCGCGTGAGGCGCCCCGCCTCGCGCGCGGCCCCCTCGCCCCGCGGATCCGGCGAGAAGAGCGTCGCGCGCGGGCCCCACGCCTCCGTCGCGAGGGCCGCGGCCTCCTGCCACGCGGGATCGGACGCCCGCGTGGCGAACTGGCGCGCGAACCGCTCGGCGATCACGCTCCGCTCGGGGGCCGGCACCCCCGCCGTGGGGTCGTCCGACGCGAGATCGACAAAGCCGGCGAGCGCCGCCGGCGGCGCCGGAGATCCCTCCGCCGCCGAGGCCGCCACCGCGGCCGCGGCGAGCCGCCCGGACGCGGCGAGCTCGAGCGCGAGCCGCCGCAGCGGATGCACGTTGGCGCCCGGCCATCCGGTCGCGGCGAGCAGGCGCGCGAGCTGCTCCGAGACCGCGACGTCGCCCTCGCCCGGCTCCCACGCGGCGAGGAACTTCGCGACGGCCTGGAAGCCGTCACGGTCCCACACGAGGTTCGCGTACACGCGATCGAGCTCCGCGCTGCGCTCGGCGCGCACGAGCTGGGCGCACGCGGTCTCCTGCGTGAGGTAGCTCACGAGCGACGTGGACGCTCCCGCGCGGGCGGTCATCGAGCCCGCGCCCGGACGCTCGCGATACACGTAGACGACGTCCGGGATGATGTCGATCGATGCCGCCCCGACGAGCGCGGACACCATCGGCACGATGTCGTTGGAGCGCGGCACGTCGGGGAAGGCGATGCCGGAGGCCTCCCAGAACTCCCGGCGGTAGGCCTTGTTCCAGCAGGGGCGGCTGTAGAGCAGCGTCGGCTCGTCGGCGAGCGTGATCCCCGACCGGTGGTGCGCGAAGGCGGGCATGGCCGCGGTCGGGCGCCAGGTGTCGACCGCGCGGAACTTGATGTAGTCGCCGACCGCCATGTCGGACCCGGTGCGCTCGAGGCTCCCGACGAGCGCCGCATAGGCCCCGTCCGGGATGAGGTCGTCCCCGTCGGCGAAGATGAGGTAGCGCCCCCGGGCGAGCCGGGCGCCGGCGTTGCGCGCGGATCCGCCGCCCGGCGTCTCGGCGGCGTGCACCGTCACCCGCTCATCGCGCGCGGCGAAGGCCCGCGCGATGTCCACCGTCTCGTCAGTCGAGCGGTCGTCGACGACAAGAACCTCCATGTCGACGCGCTGGGCGAGGATGCTCTCGAGGCTCTGGCGCAGCCAGGGAGCGACATCGTGGGTCGGGACGACGACGGACACAAGCGGTGCGCCGGGGGCGCCGGAAGATTCGCGCATAGCGGATCCAGGATATGCGGCCGCGCTGAGGCCCGGATGAGGGATCCCTCACCTCCCGGCGTGCGGAGGGCTCGCGCCCCCGCGTCGTGGCAGGATGTGAGGGGCGCGCCGTCGGCGTGCGACGACGATCCCCATGAAGGAGAGAATCCATGCAGTTGAGCGTCATCGGATGCGGCTACCTCGGCGCGGTGCATGCGGCAGCGATGGCCTCGCTTGGCCACACGGTCGTCGGCATCGACGTGGACGCCGCGAAGGTCGCCACGCTCTCGTCGGGGAAGGCGCCGATCTACGAGCCGGGCCTCAACGAGATCTTGCAGGCGGGCCTCGACTCGGGCAACCTCTCCTTCTCGACCAACTACGCCGACGCCGCCTCGGCCGAGGTTCACTTCATCGGCGTCGGGACGCCGCAGCGCAAGGACGGCGCGGGCGCCGACCTCACGTACGTCGACGCCGCCGTCGGCGACCTCCTCCCCCACGCGAAGGCGGGCTCTCTCGTCGTCGGCAAGTCGACCGTGCCCGTCGGCACGGCCGAGCGCCTCGCCGGCGTCGTCCGCCCCGCCGGGCTGCGCCTCGCCTGGAACCCGGAGTTCCTCCGCGAGGGCTTCGCCGTCCAAGACACCGTCGCCCCCGACCGGCTCGTCTACGGCGTGGGCGGGGACTCGGCCGACGACGACGTCGCCACGCTCGACGCCGTGTACGCCTCGATCCTCGAGCGCGACACCCCGCGCCTCGTCACGGACTACGCGACGGCCGAGCTGGTCAAGGTCGCCGCCAACTCGTTCCTCGCGACGAAGATCAGCTTCATCAACGCGATGGCGGAGATCGCCGAGGTCACGGGGGCCGACGTCACGCAACTCGCCGACGCCATCGGCCACGACGTGCGCATCGGCCGCAAGTTCCTCAACGCCGGCGTCGGTTTCGGCGGCGGCTGCCTCCCGAAGGACATCCGCGCCTTCACCGCGCGCGCCGAGGAGCTCGGTCGCGGCGAGTCGGTCGCGTTCCTCAAGCAGGTCGACGAGATCAACCTGCGCCGCCGTCAGCGCCTCGTCGACCTCGTCGTCGACTCCTTCGACGGACCGGTGTTCGGCCGCCGCGTGGCCGTGCTCGGCCTCGCGTTCAAGCCCGACAGCGACGACATCCGCGACTCTCCCGCCCTCGACGTGGCCGTGCGGCTGAAGGGCCTCGGCGCCGAGGTCGTCTCCTACGACCCGCAGGCCATGGAGACCGCGCGCCGCGCGCACCCGCAGCTGACCTATGCGGACAGCCTCGAGGAGGCGCTCACCGGCGCCGAGGCCGTCGCGGTCGTCACGGAGTGGAAGCAGTTCAAGGAGCTCGACCCCGCCGCGACGGCCGAGCTCGTCGCGCGCCCGGTCGTGTTCGACGGCCGAAACGTGCTGGACCCGGCTGCCTGGCGCCAGGCGGGGTGGACCTATACGGGGATGGGCCGGTGACGACCGAGCCGCGCGTCGCGGTCGTCGTCCGCACGAAAGACCGGCCGCGATTTCTCGCGCGGGCACTGTCGAGCATCACGGCCCAGACCCTCGAGGACTGGGAGTGCGTCATCGTCAACGACGGCGGCGGCACCGCGCCCGTCGACGAGGCGATCGCGCGCGTGCCCGAGCGCTTCCGCGACCGCGTGCGGGTGCTGCACCGTCAGCGCTCCCACGGCCGCTGGGTGAGCGCGAACGCGGGCGTGCTCGCGAGCACGGCCGATCTTCTTGTCTTGCACGACGACGACGACACGTGGCACCCCGAGTTCCTCGAGCGCGCGGTCGCCTACCTCGACGCGCCGGAGAACGCCGATCGGGCGGGCGTCGTCTCGCGCATCGAGCTCGTGCGCGAAGAGCCCGACGGCGACGGCTTCCGCGTCCTCGAGCGCCAGCTGTGGGAGGCGCAGCTGCCGATGCCGACGCTCGCCGACGAGCTCCTCTACAACCGGTTCGTGCCGATCGGATTCCTCTACCGCCGGTCCGCGCACGAGCGCCACGGCCTGTACGACGAAGCCCTGCCCGTGATCGGGGACTGGGACTTCTACCTCAAGCTGCTGCGCGAGGCGCCGCTGGAGTACCTCGACGACACGACGCCCTACGCCTACTGGCACCAGCGCCCAGGCCAGGGCGGCGCGCACGGCAATAGCGTCATCGCGGCCGGCCGCGACCACCGCCTGCACGACGCCCGCATCCGCGACGAGGCGCTGCGCGCCTACGTCCGCGACAACGGCGACGGCCTCGTCCTCTTCCTATCGAAGATGATCGACGACCGGATCCGGGAGTCCGAGGAGCGGATCATCCGCGAGGTCGAGCGGTATTCGCTGCCGGAGCGCACGGTGCGCACCCTGAAGCGCCTCGCCCGCCGCGCGCGGGGGGCGTAGGCCGCCCGCGCGGCGCCGCGCTCAGTGCGGCGTCGTGCGGATGACCTCGACGGCCTCGTCGATCGGGCCGTCGAAGAGCACCTTGTGCTCGTGGATGACGATGCCCCGCGAGCAGAGACGCTGCACGGTCTGCATGTTGTGGCTCACGACGAGCATCGTCACGCCCTGGCGCGTGAGCTCCTCCAGTTTGTCGTTGCACTTCTTCCGGAACGGCGCGTCGCCGACCGAGAGCACCTCGTCGACGAGAAGCACGTCGAGGTCGACGTGGATGGCCACCGAGAACGCCAGCCGCATGAACATGCCGGACGAGTAGTGCTTGACCTCCTGGTCGATGAAGTCGCCGATCTCGCTGAAGGCGACGATCTCGTCGAACCGCGCCTCCGTCTCCTTCTTCGACATGCCGAGAATGGCGGCGTTGAGGAAGACGTTTTCGCGCCCCGAGAGCTCGGGGTGGAATCCCGCGCCCACCTCGATGAGCCCCGCGACGCGACCGCGCGTGAACACGCGCCCCTCGTCGGGCTCAAGCACGCCGGAGACCATCTTGAGGGTGGTCGACTTGCCGGATCCGTTGAAACCGAGGACCGCAACCGACTCGCCCTCGCCGACCTGGAAGCTCACATCGTCGAGCGCGCGGAAGTAGTCGGCGCGGACCTTCTTCCCCTTGGTCCACCCCACGAACGCCTCCTTGAAGGAGTGCGTGTTCCGCTTGAGGAACTTCTTCGTGACGTGATCGACGATGATCGACGGGCGCGCCGCCGTGGTCTGTTCGAGAGTGTTCGACATCACAGGTCCTGGGCGAAGGTGCGCTCGAAGCGGCGGAAGGTCAGCTGCCCGATCACGACGAACAGCAGGGCGAGGATCACGGATCCGATCGTGTACAGGTCGAAGTGCGGCGCGAACCCAAACCATCCGCCCTCGTTCGTCCCCGTGGCGAAGGGCTCGACGGTGGGCTCCCAGAAGGCATAGTGGAACAGCTCGACCGCGATCGTGATGGGATTCATCATGTAGACGGTCAACACCCAGCTGTCGAGGTTCTCGTCGATGAGCTTCCACGTGTAGAGCACGGGCGAGGCCCAGGTGGCCAGCTGCCGCAGCACGTCGACGAAGTTACCCGCGTCGCGGTAGCGGACATTCATGCCCGCGAAGAACAGGCCCAGCCCGAGCGCCGTCAGTCCGACGATCACCAGGCCCAGGATTGCCGCGCCGATGTGCGAGAGCGACGGCACCCACCCGTAACTCAGCGCCACGATGAGCAGGATGGCGACCTGCGGCAAGAAGTGGATGAACGCGCCGATGATCGCCGAGATCGGGAAGAGCTCCCGCGGCAGGTAGATCTTCTTGACGAGCGCCTTGTTATCGACGACGGCCGTCGTGGCATTCCCGAAGGCCTCGTTGAAGAAGCTCACCATGATGAAGCCGGAGAAGAGATACAGCGGGTAGTTGTTCAGCCCGCGGTCGAGGCCGAAGATAAAGCCCATGACCGCGTAGTAGATGAAGAACTGGATGAGCGGCTTGACGTACGACCAGGTCCACCCCAGCACCGAGTTGCGGTAGCGGGTCGAGGTGCCCTTGCGCACGAGGAGCGAGAGCAGGTAGCGCCGCCGGAAGACGTCGACGAAGCCGCGCCCGCGGCCCGGCCGCTCGAAGTCGGACAGATCGATCGTGGTCACTTTGTTGCGCCTCGCAGTACTCTTCCGCAGAACGTCACACTGGATCCTATCTCCCGGCCCGTGCGGAGCCTGGGAGCCGGTCGCGCGCTCACTCGGCGGAGTCCGCGCCCGCGGGATGCAGCGCCTCGTCGATCATCGCGTGGATCGCGTCCGCGTCGGGCCACTCCTGGTCCACCCCGGCGTCGGGATTCAGCTCGAGGGTCGTGACGGGTTGCGAGCGCGCGTCGACCGCGAGATCGACGAAGGTCGAGACGAGCCCCTGCGGCACGTCCGTGCTCACGACGCTCGTGCCGGCGGCGGCGACCTCCTGGAACCGCGACAGCACGTTCTGCGGCGTCATCTGCGCGATGATCGCGGCCTGCAGCTCGCGCTGGCGCTCCATGCGATCCCAGTCGCTCGTCGTGTAACGCGAGCGGGCATACCAGAGCGCGGTCTCGCCGTCCATGTGCTGCTCGCCCTCCTCGATCCATCCCGTCGCCCATTCCTCGGCGCTCTGCCCCTCGTATGCCGGCCCCGGCCCCTCGGGAAGGCGCTCGTCGACCGTGATGTCGACGCCGCCGAGCGAGTCGATGAGCGACGCGAACCCCTGCATGTCGATCGCCACGTAGTAGTGCACGTCGATGCCGAGGAGGCCCTCCGCGGCGTCCTTGGTCGCCTCGATCGCGGGCGTGGATCCCTCCTCCGCGGCGTCCGGGTACAGCCCCTCGCCGCCGTCCTCGCGGCACGAGACGACGGCGTTGGTCAGCTGGTTGATGCCGCTCGACCACCCGCAGGAGGAGTCGGAGTGCCCCTCGAAGTAGTTCGGGTAGAGCTCCGTCATGGGGCTCGACTCGCTGAAGGGGAAGTGCTGCAGGTCGCGTGGAATCCCCGTGATCGTGACGGCGCCGGTCTCGGCGTTCACGGACACGACGGAGATGCTGTCGAACCGCATCGAGTCTCGCCCGTCGCCCGAGTCGGCGCCGAGGAGCAGCACGTTGTAGTAGCCGTCGCTGGGCGGGACGACGGGCGCCGCGTTCGTGAAGAGCGCGCCGAGGCCGCCCGCGGCCGCGAAGATCCGTGGTGCGGCGACGGCCCCGGTCGCCCCCTGCAGCACGGCGAGCACGATCGCCAGCGCGGCGATCCCCCAGCGCGCGGGCGTGCGGGTCCGCACGAGGCGCACGAGGCGCAGGGTGTCGAGCGAGAGGACGACCCACAGCACCGCGTACGAGGCGACGAGGATCCCCAGGATCCACAGCGTGACGGGGTGGAGGAGCAGCGACATGGTGGCCGAGCGCCACAGGAGAACGCCGAGCAGCGTCAGCGCGCCCAGCACCCACATGATGAGCGTGGCGGCGAGGCCGACCTTGCCGAGCCGCCGCCCACCCGCGACCGCCTGGGCGGATCCGGGAATGACAAAGTTCAACACGACGAGCCACCAGGCGCGCCGCGTCATGAGCCGCGCGTCGTCGACGTCGGGCGTACGCATCGGCTGGGCGGAGAGCAGGCTCTCGCCGGGCCGGGCCTCGGCGACGCGCGTCACGCCAGCGAGTCCTTGAGGCGGCGGTTCTTCTCCTCCACCTGGGTCTCGAGGTCGCGCGCGTACGCCTCGATCCGGTCGGCGACCTCGGGATCCGCGGATCCGAGGATGCGCGCGGCGAGCAGCCCGGCGTTCTTCGCCCCGTTGATGGAAACCGTGGCCACGGGGATCCCGCCCGGCATCTGCACGATCGACAGGAGCGAGTCCAGGCCGTCGAGCGTCGCGAGCTGAACCGGAACGCCGATCACGGGCAGCGGCGTCATCGACGCGAGCATGCCCGGGAGGTGCGCCGCGCCGCCCGCCCCCGCGACGATGGTCCGGAGGCCGCGGGCGCGCGCGCCGCGGGCGTAGGACATGAGCTTGTCCGGGGTGCGGTGTGCCGAGACGACCTCTACCTCGTGCGCGATCCCGAGATCGGTGAGCGCGGCGGACGCATCCTGCATGACGCGCCAGTCGGAGTCGGATCCCATGACGACGCCGACGAGGGGCGTTTCAGACGAGTTCAGCACCGTAACAGCGTAGGGGGCGGGCATGGGAAGGAGACTCAGCGGCACGCGTCAGGCGAAGAAGGCGGCGGCGGCGCGCGCGATGTACGCGGCTTCCTCGATCGAGTCGGCCGTCGCGTTGACGTGCCCCACCTTGCGGCCGGGGCGCGACGCCTTGCCGTAGGTGTGCACCTTGGCCTCGGGCTGATCCGCCATGGCGTCCGCGAAGCGCTCGTCGATGTCCTGGCCGGCCGGCCCGCCCAGGATGTTGATCATGCAGACGGCGTCGGCGCGCGGGTCCGGCGAGCCCAGCGGGAGGTCGAGGACCGCCCGCAGGTGCTGCTCGAACTGGCTCGTCACGGCGCCGTCCTGGGTCCAGTGGCCGCTGTTGTGCGGGCGCATGGCCAGCTCGTTCACAAGCAGGCGCTCGTCGGCCGTCTCGAACAACTCGACCGCGAGCATCCCGGTCACGTTCAGGCCCGCCGCGATCTGGGTCCCGATCTCGGCCGCGACCTCGACGGCGCGCTCGCCGATCCCCGGCGCCGGCGCGAAGACCTCGGCGCACACCCCGTCCTTCTGCACGGTCTCAACGACCGGGTACGGGCGCATCTCGCCGCTCGGGCGGCGCGCCACCTGCTGCGCGAGCTCGCGGCGGAAGTCGACCAGCTCCTCCACGAGGATTCGCTCGCCGGCGAACGCCGCGAACCAGTCGTCGGCCTCGGCGGCGTCGGCGACGACGCGCACGCCCTTGCCGTCGTATCCGCCGCGCGGCGTCTTCACGACGGCGCGACCGCCGTGATCGTCGAGGAAGGCCTGGAGCTCGGCGCGCGAGGCGACGCCGGCCCAGTCGGGCTGCGGAACCCCCAGCTCGGCCAGGCGCCGGCGCATGACGAGCTTGTCCTGCGCGAACTGCAGCGCGTCCGGCCCGGGATGCACGGCGACGCCCTCGTCGACGAGCGCGCGAAGCACCTCCTGCGGCACATGCTCGTGGTCGAAGGTGACGACGTCGACGTCGCGCGCGAACGCCCGTACGGTCTCGAGGTCGCGATAGTCGCCGACCGCGCTCTCGGCGAGCCGGGCCGACATCCCGGGCTGCTCGGCGAGCACCCGGATCTCCACGCCCATCTCGACCGCGGGAGCGATCATCATCCGGGCGAGCTGCCCCCCACCGATTACGCCGACACGCTTCGTCATGGCCCTTATCCTCTCAGACGGGCGGGCGCCTCAGCCGCCGAGGGAGGGATCCGCCGCGTGCTCCTGCGCCTCGCGGTGCGCGAGAATCTGGCTGATCTCGATCTGATCGGACAGCGTTTCGCTGATCAGGCGCGGATTGTGCACGCGCCGCAGCTCGATCTCCTGTCCGCCCGCGCTGAGCACGAGCGTGCCCGTGCCGCTGAGGCGCTGCAGCGGGCCGCGCGTGAGGCCGATCACGTACCCGCCGGCGTGCGCCAGCTCGAGCCGGCGGCGGAAGATCAGGCCGCGGGTCGCGATGATCCGCCGCGTCGTGAGGATGTACTGCCGCGACGCCCACACCCACCACGGGATCACGACCGCGACGAGGACGACCCCCGCCGCCGCGCCGAGGAGCATCCAGTCCTCGAACGGGGAGGGGAGGTTCCCGAGCAGGTAGCCCGTGACGCCCACGACCGCGATGAACACGAGCGCGGGCACGGCGAGGCGTGCCGCGGATCCGCGGAACGTCGCGATGCGCAACTCCTGCTGCGGCGAGCCATCCCTCATGCGGTCATTCTCTCGCGCGCGGCGGGCCGGCGGCGCACCGGCGCGCGGGCGAGGGAGAGACGCGTCTAGGCGGATCCGGTCTGTGCCGGGCGGACGTGCACCACGTCGCCCGCGGCGATCGCGCGCGGGCCCGGCGCAAGGAGGACGAGGCGCCCGTCCTCGTCGATGTCGCTCGCGACCCCGGTCACGGTGTCGCCGCCCGGCAGGTGCGCCGTGACCTCGCGGCCCAGGGTCACGCAGGCCTCCCTCACCACCTCCCGGACCGAGGCGCGCACGAGGCGGGCCGACAGCTCGCGGAGGCGACCGAGGTAGTCCGCCAGCAGGCGATCCTCGTCGACGCGCACGCCCTCCATCGCGAACGACGTCGCCGTGGGCACCGGTCGCTCGTCCTGTCGCATCCGGGTGTTCACGCCGCTCCCGACGACGATCGCCGGGCCCGCGACCTCCGCGAGGATGCCACACAGCTTGCGTTCCCCTACCAGTACGTCGTTCGGCCACTTCACCCCGGCGGGGGCGGGAAGCTGCCGCGACGCGGCGTCGCGCATGGCGACGCCGGCGACCAGGGGGATCCACCCGCGGCGCTCCGGCGGGATCCGCCGGGCGTCCAGCGCCACGGAGATCGCGAGCGAGGATCCGGCGGGCGCCCGCCAGGCCCGGCCCAGGCGCCCCCGGCCGCCGCGCTGGTCGCGCGTGAGGTAGGCCCCGAGGTGCGGCCAGGCTTCCCCCGCGCGGATCCGCTCGGCGAGGTCCTCATTCGTCGATCCCGTCGAGGGGACCTCCTCGATGCGGGGCGAGACGGCGCGCGCGAGAGTCCACATGTCTCGAGCCTACGGGCGCGCCCGCGCCGGAAGAGGCCGACGCGGTGCGCGCGCGGCGCGGCGGATCCGCTCAGCCCGCGAAGCGCCCCCACTCGCGTCGGCGATACCGCCGCATGCGCCCGGAACGCGCCCAGCGGTCGGCCGGCTCGGGCACGGTCGCCGTCTCGACCTCGTGCACGAAGCTCTCGGAGACGACGGCGACGACCGCCGCGAGCTCCTCGTCGGTGGGGTTCCCCGCGACGACGCGGATGAGCGGGCTGTCCTCGCTCACAGCGGGATGTTCCCGTGCTTCTTCGGCGGCAGCTCGGCGCGCTTGTGGCGCAGCGACCGGAGGGCCTTCGCGATCATCACGCGGGTCTGCGCCGGCTCGATCACGCCGTCCAGCTCGCCGCGCTCGGCCGCGAGGAACGGCGACGCCACGCTGTAGGTGTACTCGTCGGCCAACTTGGCGCGCACCGCCTGCACGTCCTCGCCGGCCTCCTCCGCGCGCTTGATCTCGCCGCGGTAGAGGATGTTCACGGCGCCCTGCCCGCCCATCACGGCGATCTCCGCCGTCGGCCAGGCGAGGTTCACGTCGGCGCCGAGCTGCTTGGATCCCATCACGATGTACGCGCCGCCATAGGCCTTGCGCAGGATGACGGTCACGAGCGGGACGGTGGCCTCGGCGTACGCGTAGAGGAGCTTCGCGCCGCGCCGGATGACGCCGGTCCACTCCTGGTCCGTGCCGGGCAGATAGCCGGGCACGTCAACGAGCGTCACGATCGGGATCGAGAACGCGTCGCAGAACCGCATGAAGCGCGCGGCCTTCTCGCCGGCGTCGATGTTCAGCGTGCCCGCCATCTGCTGCGGCTGGTTGGCGATGATGCCGACCGAGCGACCCTCGATGCGGCCGAACCCGATGACGATGTTCGGCGCGAACAGGGGCTGCACCTCGAGGAACTCCGCGCCGTCCACGATGCGCTCGATGACGCCGTGGATGTCGTACGGCTGGTTCGGCGAGTCGGGGATCACGCCGTTGAGCTCGCGGTCCAGGTCTGTCGTCTCGAACTCGAATTCCGAGGTGTAGTCCGGCGCGTCGGACATGTTGTTGTCGGGCAGGTAGCCGATGAGGGAGCGCGCGTAGTCGAGCGCGTCGCCCTCGTCGTCGGCGAGATAGTGCGCGACGCCCGACCGCGAGTTGTGCGTGTGCGCGCCGCCGAGCTCCTCCATGCCCACGTCCTCGCCCGTCACCGTCTTGATGACGTCGGGGCCCGTGACGAACATCTGGCTCGTCTTGTCGACCATGATGACGAAGTCGGTCAGGGCCGGCGAATACACGGCCCCCCCGGCCGCGGGACCCATGACGATCGAGATCTGCGGGATGACGCCGGACGCCTGTGTGTTGAGGCGGAAGATCTCCGCGTACTTCCCGAGGGCGAGCACGCCCTCCTGGATCCGCGCCCCGCCCGAGTCCAGGATGCCGACGATCGGCATGCCGCCCTGGAGGGCGTACTTCATGACCTTCACGATCTTGTCGCCCGCAACTTCGCCGAGGGACCCCCCGAAGGTCGAGAAGTCCTGGGAGAAGATGGCGACGGGCCGCCCGTGGATCGCGCCGATGCCCGTGACGACCGAGTCGCCGTAGGGACGCGACCGGTCCATCCCGAAGGAGTTCGTGCGGTGGCGGACGTACTCGTCGAGCTCGACGAAGCTGCCCGGATCCACGAGCTGCTCGACGCGCTCGCGCGCGGTCTGCTTCCCCTTGGCGTGCTGCTTCTCGACGGCCTTCTGCTCGGGCGCGACGACGGCCTCGTGGTAGCGGGCGCGCAGGTCGGCGATCTTGCCAGCGGTTGTCGACATGTCGGGTTCGGTCACGCGTTCCACCCTATCCGCGCGCCCCGCGCCACCCTTGGCGGACATACACAACGCACGCGCCGTTCCTGTGTCACGATGCCCCATGCGCCTGCGCGCCCGGCGCGCGGCGGCGGTCGCATTTGTCCCCCAAACGGCCGACTGTGCTCGCCGGAAAAAGGCCGTATTGTTCAAGGAGAACGCACAGCGTTCGCCGACGTTTCCGCTCCAGGGTAGGCGGATCCGGTTCGGTTTCACTCGCGGGCGGTTTTCGGGTAATCGTCTCGCACCGCGGCCCGGGGCGGCATCGCCGCCCCGGGCCCTCCCGCGCTATCGGGGCCGTGCGATCTCGTGCCACGCCGTGACGTCGTCCTCGCCGCCGGAACCGCGACCCACGACCGTCACGACGACGGCGCTGGAGCGCGACGTGCGGACGATCAGGCGCTCGGCTTCGACCCCGGCGAGCACCGTCGCCAGTTCGCCGCGCACCGACTGGATCTCGGTGGGGTCTAGCGCCTCAAGGCCGCCGTCGTCGTAGAGCGAGACCACGACGCCGGAGCGGCGCAACCGCGCGAGCTGAGACCGCACGCGCGCATCGAGGAGGCCCCGCCCGCGCAGCTCGTCCCGCAGTGTGGCCTCCACGAAGAGGGCCTCCGCCTTTTCGTCCGCCCCGAGGAGCCCGCGCTGATCGATCACGCGCGCGAGCACCGGACCGGCGAGCCCGATCGCGACCTGTACGCGCTCGCGCCGCTCGCGGCTGCGCCCGTCCTGCACGGCCTCCCACGCGGAAGATTGCTGCTGGATGAGGGCGAGGCGCGCCGTGTCGCGGTAGGCGCGGTCGGTGAACACGACGAGCAGCTGCGCGATGCCGACCCACAGGAGCGAACCCATGCCGCCGGCCGTCAGGACCCCGGGCAAGTCGGACATGACCGTCGTCGCGGCGAACACGTGGGAGATCATTCCGACCCACGCCAGCGCCGCCCGGCGCCGCGCGCACACGATCGTCATGAGGACGCCGCCGGCCCCGAGGAACCAGGTCACCTGCGGCGCGTCGCTCGGCGGGATGCCGAGCGTGGCGACGAGCGGCAGCACGGCGGCGACGGCGCACGCGACGAGCGCCGCCCACAGCGCCATGGTGCCGGGTCCGTGCGGCGTCCGGCGGGCGGACCCGGGCGCGAGGAGCGCGACGAGCGCCGCGGCGACGAACATCGTGACGGCGACGAAGGCGCCCCCGGCGTTGCCGTGGGTCAGCGCGCCGACGATGCCGCGCACGGAGAAGTACGCGACGAGCGCGCCCCCGAGGAGCGACAGGGCGAGGCGGACCTTCACGTCGCGGCCCCCGAGTCGTAGGAGATCACGACGCGGGTGCCGTCGGGGCCCGGCAGCACCTCGACATCGCCGCCGGCCGCGGCCACGCGCGCGAAGATGGATCCCCGGATACCCAGACGGTCGGCCGGAATCGCCTCGAGGTCGAACCCGGGCCCCTCGTCCGAAACGACGACACGCACGCAGGTCGCCGTGGCCTCCACGCGGACGCGGAGCCCGCGGGCGTCGGCGTGCTCGACCGCGTTGGCAACCGCCTGCGTCGCCGCGAGGACGAGCGCCCGGGCCGCGCGCGCGGGTATCCGGGGAGCGGGTCCCTCCGGCGGGGCGACCGTCAGCGCGACCCCCACCTGCGCCGCCGCGCGCTCGAGTTCGGCCGCGATGGCGCGGGCGTCGACGTCCTCGTTCGTTCCCACGGGTTCGTCCGACTCGGCATCGGCCAGGCGGTTGAGCGCCTCGCGCGCCATCGCGACGGCGAGCTCCCGTTCGCGCGGCGACTCGGCGCGCGCGGCTGCGAGAAGAGCCGCGAGCACGCTGTCGTGCATGAGCCCCGCGATCTCGACGAGCTCGCGCTCGGAGGCCTCCGTCGACGTCGCGCGGCCGTAGGTCTCCACGGCGGCCCGGCGGGCCTCGTCGACGCCCGCCCCCACGCCGCGCAGCATCGTGGCCACGACGACGAAGGTGAGGCTGAGGAGCAGCGCGATCGAGACGTCGTAGAACAGCTGAGCCCAGACGTCCGCGCCGCCCCCCGTCGTCGCGATGCGCGCGGCCGCGAAGATCAGGGCGGGCACGGTCGCCACCGCGAGCTGCGCCGGGAGTCCCCAGGCGACGATGGCGGCGCCCGTCGCTGTCGCGAGCAGGAAGTAGGGCCACGGCTCCTCGATGAGCGACGGTGGCGCGACGGGGGTGAACACCGCCCAGGCGACGATCGACAGCGGCATGGCCACGGCGTACACGGCGGCGAGCGCCCGCGCGCCGCGCCCCGCCACGCACGCGACGGCCATGGCGACGAGGAGGAGAAGGACGCCGCCGACGAGCGGGAGCGTGTGCGCGCGGGCGAGGGAATCCTGCCACGCGACGGCGGCCGCCTGCGCCCCCATCACGAGGGATCCGACCGCCACCGTGATCTCGATGGCGCGGTCCAGGAGGGCGCCGGTGAACCCGCGCCGGCGGCCCGGCGCCTGGTCCGGGGCCATCTGCTGCCAGGCGCGCTCGATCGCCGCGGCTCCCGCCGCCTCGGCGTGGCGCGCGAGGGCCGCGGTGTCAGGGGCCATGGGTGTCCGCCTCCGCTCGCGCGGCGGGCACGATGCCGTCCTCGAGCGCCCGGCGGAGCAGGTCGACCTTGGTGGGCGCGGGACGCCCCACGTCGACGTACTTCGCCCGCACGCGGGAGATGTTCTCCTTCGCGGTGGAGTAGGCGATGTTCAGGCGCCCGGCGACCGCCTTGAGCGGCAGGCCGGCCGCGTACATCCGGAGCACCTCGCGCTCGCGGTGCGACAGCTGCGCGTCGGCGAACGCCCGATCGCTCTCGACGGCGCTCGCCCACTCGACGTTGTCGAGCGGTTCGCCGGCCGCGACGGTCCGGACGGCCCCGAGCACGTCCTCGAGGGGCGCCGCCTTGCTCACGACGCCCGCGGCGCCCGCCGCGAGCGCCTCGCGCACGACCGCCGGGCGGTCGGCGACCGAGTGGATGATCACGCGTGTCGCCGACGCGAGCCGCGAGACGTTCTCCGTCACGGTGGTCCCGTCGCCGAGCGTCAGGTCGAGCAGGACCACGTCGGCGCCCGCATCCCGCGCGCCCGCAAACGACTCGTAGGATCCGACCGTCGGGCCGCTGAAGACGACCACCTGGCCGTCGCGGACAAGCGCCGCGGCCAGGCCGAGCCGCACCGACTCGTGATCGTCGATCAGCGCAACCGTGGTCATGTGATTGAGCCTACCGGGGCGCCCGGCCGCGCTCACGCTCGGCGCAGGACGCAGACCGACTCGACGTGGTGCGACGACGGGAACAGGTCGAGCCCGCGCACCCGGTCGGTGTCGTATCCCAGCGCGCGGAACGCGCCCACGTCCCGCGCGAGGGCGACGGGATCGCACGCGACGTAGATCACGGCGGCGGGCTCAAGGCGCGCGATCGCCTCGACGACCTTGAGGCCCGCGCCCGAGCGCGGCGGATCGAGCAGCGTCACGCCCCGCGCCAGGGCCGCCCGCTCCCCCGCGTCCGCGGTGTCGGCCAGGGTGTCGACCAAGTCCTCGACCCGCGCGGTGACGGCGCGCACATCGAGCCCGGCGAGGTTCTCGCGCGCGTGCTCGGTGGCTCGCGGAGCGGACTCCACGGTCGTGACGCGCGCGGCGGATCCGTGCTCGGCGAGCGCCGCGGCGAAGAGTCCGACACCGCCGTAGAGGTCGAGGTGGTGGGCGCCCTCCGCCTGCTCCAGCTCGGCCAGCGCCTCGCGCACCACCTGGTCGAGGCGTCCGGCCGCGAGGCGGTGCACCTGCCAGAAGCCGTCGGCGTCGACGCGGAAGGTGCGCCCTCCGACGACCTCGGAGACGACGGCGCGGCGCGGCGCGCGGCCGCGGGCGCGGCGCGCGGGCCGCGGCACCACCGTCACCTCGCCGTCGGCCGCCTCGACGAGATCCACGCGACCCGCGGAGAACCCGGCAAGCCCCAGCGCGGCGCGCTCGATGGCGGCGGTCGCGAGCGGGTGCGCGCCCACCTCGACGATGTCGTGGCTGCGCGCCGCGAACGGCCCCACGCGCCCCTCCGTGTCGACGTGCAGGCTGACGCGCGTGCGCCAGCGGGTGCCGTCGGGCGTCTCGCCCGGCCCCGCGGAGGCCACTTCGGCGGGCACCGCGCCGCGCGCGAACCGCTCGAACGCCTCGCGGAGCACGCGCGCCTTCAGCTCGCGCTGATGATCGAGCGCGATGTGCCCGAAGTCGGCGCCGCCGGGGCGCTCGGCGGGCGGCACGGCCACGTCCGCCTGCGCCCAGACGTGCGGCCGCCGATGCGCGCTTGCCTCGAGCACCTCGAGCGTCTCGGCGCGCGCGAACGACTTCTTGATCTGCGTCACGCGCGCGCGCACGCGCTCCCCGGGAAGCGTGTCCGGGACGAAGACGACGCGCCCCGGCTCGGCATCCGATGCCCCGTGCCGCGCGACGAAGACGCCCCCGTGCGCCACGCCGGTGATATCGAGCTCGAGCACGTCGCCTGTCTGCATCCCGTCATCCTCGCAGACCACCCTGACATCGCCCCTACGCTGGGGGCATGCTCGTGTGCCTCGCCTCGACCTCGCCCGCCCGACGCGCCCTGCTGCTCCAGACGGGGATCGACCCCCGCCTCGAATCCCCCGGGGTGGACGAGGAGAGGGTGATCGCGGACCTCGAGCGCGCGCGCGGCGCCGCCGTCTCCCCCGCCGAGCACGTGCAGGTCCTCGCGACCGCGAAGGCGCGGGCCGTCGCCCGCCGCCTGGCCGAGGAGGGCTTCACGGGGCTCGTCATCGGCGGAGACTCGATGTTTGTGCGGGGCGAACGCGTGTTCGGCAAGCCGCACACCGCCGCCGCCGCGACGGCGCGTTGGCAGGAGATGCGGGGGCGCACGGGCGAGCTATTCTCGGGCCACTGCGTGATCCGCGTCGGGTCCGGGGCGCCCGCGGAGGCGGAGGCCGTCGCGACGGCGCGCGTCAGCTTCGCGGCGGACGTCACGGACGCCGAGATCGCGGCCTACGTCGCCACGGGGGAACCCCTCGAGGTCGCCGGGGCGTTCACCGTGGACGGGCGCGGCGCGGGGTTCATCGAGCGCGTGGAGGGCGATCCGTCCACCGTGGTCGGCATGTCGCTGTCGACCGTGCGGCGGCTCGCGCGCGAGCTGGGCGCCGAGTGGACGGCGCTCTGGTCCGCCTCGGCCTAACCCAATTGGTACGACCCCACACAGGTTCCCCCGGGATTGTTGTCGAGGTCGCTCAAATCGAGCCGGGCCGGCCTGGATAGGCTCGAGATCATGCCCGCAATCCGCAAGGTGCTCATCGCCAACCGTGGAGAGATCGCCGTCCGCATTATTCGTGCGGCCCGCGACTCCGGAATCAGCTCGGTCGCCGTCTACGCCGACCAGGACCGCGACGCGCTCCACGCCCGTCGCGCCGACGAGGCCTACGCGCTCGACGGCTCGACGAGCGCCGAGACCTACCTCGTCGCCGACAAGATCCTGTCGATCGCCCGGCGTTCGGGCGCCGACGCGGTCCACCCCGGCTACGGCTTCCTCGCCGAGAACGCGGAGTTCGCCCGCGCCGTCATCGCGGCCGGCCTCACCTGGATCGGCCCGAGCCCCGAGGCGATCGAGGCCCTGGGCGACAAGGTGACCGCGCGTCACGTCGCCGAGAAGGTCGGCGCGCCGCTCGCGCCCGGCACGCCCGGCCCGGTCGACACGGCCGAGGAGGTCGTCGCCTTCGCGGAGGAGTTCGGCCTCCCCATCGCCATCAAGGCCGCGTTCGGCGGCGGCGGCCGCGGCCTCAAGGTCGCCCGCGAGCTCGACGAGGTCGCCGAGGCGTTCGACTCGGCCACGCGCGAGGCCGTCGCGGCCTTCGGCCGCGGCGAGTGCTTCGTCGAGAAGTACCTCGACAAGCCCCGCCACGTCGAGACCCAGTGCCTCGCGGACGCCGCCGGCAACGTCGTCATCGTCTCCACGCGCGACTGCTCGCTGCAGCGGCGCCACCAGAAGCTCGTCGAGGAGGCCCCCGCGCCGTTCCTCACGGCCGAGCAGAACGAGATCCTCTACACGGCATCGAAGGCGATCCTCCGCGAGGTCGGCTACGTCGGCGCGGGCACGTGCGAGTTCCTCATCGGCGCTGACGGCACGATCTCCTTCCTCGAGGTCAACACCCGCCTCCAGGTCGAGCACCCCGTCAGCGAAGAGGTCACGGGCCTCGACCTCGTGCGCGAGCAGTTCCGCATCGCCGAGGGCGGCACGCTCGACTACGACGACCCGACGCCGCAGGGGCACTCTTTCGAGTTCCGCATCAACGGGGAGGACCCCGGGCGCGGCTTCCTCCCCCAGCCCGGCCCCATCCACGCCTTCAAGATCCCCGGCGGTCCGGGCGTCCGCGTCGACTCGGGCGTCACGACCGGCGACGAGATCGGCGGGGCGTTCGACTCGATGCTCGCGAAGCTCATCGTCACGGGCCGCGACCGCGCGGAGGCGCTCGAGCGCTCGCGCCGCGCGCTGGCGGAGTTCGAGATCGCGGGCCTGCCGACCGTCATTCCCTTCCACCGCAAGGTGGTGTCGGATCCCGCCTTCACGGCGCAGGACGGCGTGTTCGGCGTGTTCACGCGCTGGATCGAAACGGAGTTCGCGGGCGACATCGCGCCCTGGGACGGCGAGGCCGCCGATGCGGCGGGCCCCGAGGCGCGCCACCGCGTCGTCGTCGAGGTCGGTGGCAAGCGCCTCGAGGTGAGCCTGCCGGACCGCATCACCCAGCCCGCCGGATCCGTCGGGCGCCCCGCGAGCGCCCCGCCGTCGCGTCGCGGCCACCAGGGCGCGAGCGCCGCGGGCGGCGCGTCGGGCGACACCGTGACCTCCCCCATGCAGGCCACGGTCGTCAAGCTCGCGGTCGAGGAGGGCCAGGACGTCGTCACGGGCGACCTCGTGCTCGTCCTCGAGGCGATGAAGATGGAGCAGCCGATCCACGCGCACAAGGACGGCCGCATCCAGGCGATCAACGCCCCCGTCGGTCAGACCGTCAGCTCGGGCCACGCGCTCCTGCAGATCGTCTGACGACGCGCGAAAAGCGCCGCCCCGCATGGCGTGGGGCGGCGCTTTTCGCGCGCGCGGCGCCGGTCAGAACCCGCGCAGGTTCACGCCGTGCATGGCGCGCGCCGCGTCGGTGATGGAGCCCGCGAGCGACGGGTACGCCGTGAACACGCGCGCGACCTGGTCGACCGTCAGGCGCCGGTCCACCGCGATCGCGATCGGGAAGATGAGCTCGGAGGCCTTCGGCGCGACCACGACGCCGCCGATGACGGTGCCGGATCCCGCGCGCGCGAACAGCTTGACGAAGCCGTCCTTCACGCCCATCATCTTCGCGCGCGCGTTCTCGGCGAGCGGCAGCTTGTGCACGACGGCGTCGGCGTGCTGCGTCCAGCCGACCGTCGCGATCTCGGGCGAGGTGAAAATGTTCGCGGCGATCTTGTGCTCGGAGAACGGGATGACGGCGTCGCCCATCGCGTGGAACACGGCCGTGCGCCCGAGCATCGAGGACACCGACGCGAGCGGTACGAGGCTCGTGCAGTCCCCGACCGCGTAGATGTGCGAGACGGAGGTGCGCCCGACGCGGTTCACGAGGACGTGGCCCGACTCGGACATCTGGACGCCGGCCTCCTCCAGGCCGAGGCCGGCCGTGTTGGGCACGGATCCGACCGCCATGAGGCAGTGGGACCCCTCGACGGTCGAGCCGTCGGACAGGGCCACGACGACGCCCTCGCCGGTGTTCTCGACCCGCTCGGCGCGCGACTTCGCGAGCAGCGTCATGCCGCCGCGGGTGAAGACCTTCTCGAGCACGGCCGCCGCGTCGGCGTCCTCGCCGGGAAGGACCTGCTCGCGGCTGGAGACGAGCGTCACCTTCGACCCGAGGTTCATGTACGCCGACGCGAACTCGGCGCCCGTCACGCCCGAACCGACCACGATGAGGTGCTCGGGCACGGACGGCATGTTGTACATCTGCTTCCAGGTGAGCACGCGCTCGCCGTCCGGCCGCGCCGCGGGGAGCTCGCGCGGCGACGCTCCGACCGACACGATGATCGTGTCGGCCTCGATGCGGTCGAAGTCGGTGCCGCCGGGGCCCGTCGACACGACGACCGCGTCCTCGCCCGCGAGCCGACCGTGACCCGAGATGATGCGCACGCCCTCCTCGATCAGGCGCGCGCGCAGGTCCTCGGACTGCTGGCCCGCGAGCGCGAGGATCCGCTTGTTGATCGCGAGGAGGTTGATCGCCACCTCGGGCTTAAGCGGCGCGCCGGACTCGCCGCGCGCATAGAACTGCACGCCGAGGTCGCCGGCGTCATCAATCGCGCGCGCCGCGTCGGCGGTCGCGATGAGCGTCTTGGAAGGGACGACGTCCGTGAGTACCGCGGATCCGCCGACGCCCGTGCTCTCGACGAGGGTGACGTCCGCGCCGAGCTGCGCGCCCGCGAGGGCCGCCTCGTAGCCGCCCGGCCCGCCGCCGATGATCGCGATTCGCTGCTTGCGCTCGAAGTCGAAGGTCATGACCTCCATTGTTCCCCATCGCGAGCCGCGCCCCGCCCCACCCATCCCGCGCGCGGCGCGGCTGGTTAGGGTGTTCCTCATGACGCACGAGACGCACCCGCTGGACCACCCGGCCGACCCGTTCGAGATCGCACAGGTCGCCGCCGCCGACATCGCCCGGCTCACGGGCGTCGAGCGACACGACATTGCGGTCACGCTGGGCAGCGGCTGGGGTCGCGCCGCCGACCTGTTGGGCGAGACCGTCGGGGTGATCCCGGCGACCGAGGTCACGGGTTTTTCGAAGCCCGCGCTCGAGGGGCACGTGGGGACGCTGCGCAGCGTCGTGACGCCCGACGGCCGGCACGTCCTCGTGATCGGGGCGCGCACGCACTACTACGAGGGCCACGGCGTGCGGCGCGTCGTCCACAGCGTCCGCACGGCGGCCGCCACGGGCGCCCGCACCATGGTGCTGACGAACGGCGCGGGCGGCATCAAGGACACGTGGAGCGCGGGCCAGCCGGTCCTCATCAGCGACCACATCAACCTGACGGCCGACTCGCCGCTTGAGGGCGCGACGTTCGTGGACCTCACCGACCTGTACTCGGCCCGCCTGCGGGACATCGCGCGCGAGGTGGACGCCGAGCTGGACGAGGGCGTCTACTGCCAGTTCCGCGGCCCGCACTACGAGACGCCGGCCGAGGTCCAGATGGCGAAGGCCATCGGCGGGCACATCGTGGGCATGTCCACGGCGCTCGAGGCGATCGCAGCGCGCGAGGCGGGCATGGAAGTGCTCGGCTTCTCGCTGATCACCAACCTTGCCGCGGGCATCTCCCCCGACCCCCTCAGCCACGCCGAGGTCATCGAGGCGGGCCGGGCGGCCGAGGGCCGCATCTCCCGCCTTCTCGCCGATGTCATCGGGCGGATCCGATGACGCCCCGCGAGCGCGCGGCGGCCTGGCTCGCCCAGGATCCGGATCCGGAGACGCGCGCCGAGCTCGCGGCGCTCATCGAGGCCGCCGACGCGGGCGACGACGCCGCGCGCCGCGACCTTGAGGAGCGCTTCACGGGACGCCTGCAGTTTGGGACCGCCGGGCTGCGCGGCGCGCTCGGCGCCGGCCCGCAGCGCATGAACCGCGTCCTCGTCGCGCAGGCGGCCGCCGGGTTCGCGCGCTTCCTCCGAGGCCGCGCGCCGGGCGAGCGGCCGCGCATCGTCGTCGGCTACGACGGCCGCAAGAACTCGGACGTGTTCGCCCGCGACTCCGCCGAGCTGTTCCAGGCAGCGGGGCTCGAGGCGATCCTGCTCCCCCGCCGCCTCCCCACGCCCGTTCTCGCGTTCGCCGTGCGCCACCTCGGCGCGGCGGCGGGCGTCATGGTAACCGCGAGCCACAACCCTCCCCAGGACAACGGCTACAAGGTGTACCTCGGCGGCGCCGACGACGGCTCGCAGATCGTGGCGCCCGTGGACGCGGAGATCGCCGCGCGGATCGACGAGGTCGCCGCCGCCTCCCCCGTGTCAGACCTGCCCCGCGACACGGGGTACGCGATCGCGGACGAGGAGGTCGTCGCGGCGTACGTGCAGCAGACGGCGCGCGTCGCGCCGGCACCCGCGGGCGCGGAGGGCCTCCGCTGGGTGTACACGGCGATGCACGGGGTCGGATCCGAGACCCTGCACCGGGTCGCGGCGTCCGCGGGCTACCCCGCCCCGATCGTGGTGTCCGAGCAGATCGAGCCGGACGGCGCGTTCCCCACCGTCGCGTTCCCCAACCCCGAGGAGCCGGGCGCCCTCGACCTCGCGCTCGCGACCGCGGAGCGCGAGAACGCGGAGCTCGTGATCGCGAACGACCCGGACGCGGATCGCGTCGCCGTCGCCATCCCGGGCCCCGACGGCTGGCGCGCGCTCACGGGCAACGAGGTCGGGCTGCTGCTCGGCCGCCGCGCCGCGCGCGCCGCCGCGGGCACGCCGGGCGCCTCGCTCGCCTGTTCGCTCGTGTCCTCCCCCGGGCTCGCGGCGCTCGCCGCGCGCTACGGGCTGGACAGCCACGAGACGCTGACGGGGTTCAAGTGGATCTCGCGCGCCCCCGGCATCGTCTTCGCCTACGAGGAGGCGCTGGGCTACCTCGTCAACCCCGAGACGGTCCGCGACAAGGACGGGATCTCCGCCGCGGTCGCCGTGCTCGGCCTCGCGTCCGAGGCGCGCGCGGCCGGCCGCAGCCTGGCCGACCTCCTGGACGACGTCGCCGCGGAGATCGGCCACCTCGCGAGCGCGCAGGTGTCGCTGCGTGTCGCGGACCTGTCCGTGATCGGGCGCGTCATGGCTTCGCTGCGCGCGGATCCGCCCACCGCGTTCGGGCCGATCGAGGTCGAGCACGCCGAGGATCTCGCCCGGCCCGCGGAAGGGGCCCCGGCCGGGGACATCCTGCGCTACGCGCTCGCGGACGGGTCGCGCGTGATCTTCCGGCCGAGCGGCACCGAGCCCAAGCTCAAGGCCTATCTCGACGCGCGCGGGGAGTCCCCCGAGTCCGCGCGCCGGGCGCTCGCCGCGATCGACGAGGCCGTGCGCGCGCTCCTCGACGAGCGCTCCCGCTAGGGCACGGGACACGCTCGGCGCGCTCCAGTTGAGACGCGCCGAGCACCGGGACAGAATGTGACAGGGGTCGCGGATCGGCGACCCGGAGACTGGCGGCGCCGCGCGCCGCCGATCGGGAGGAAACACCCATGACCGCCGTATCGCGCACCATCACCGTCGCGTCGTCGCACGGACTGCACGCCCGCCCCGCCAAAATGTTCGCGGAGGCCGCCAAGAACTCGGGCCAGGCCGTCACGATCGCCAAGGGCGACGGATCCCCCGTCAACGCCGCGAGCATCCTCGGCGTCATCTCGCTCGGCGCGAACTCGGGCGACGTGGTGACGCTGTCCGTCGAGGGCGACGGCGCCGAGGCCACGCTCGAGCAGCTCACGGCGATGCTCGAGACCGACACGGACGCGGAGTAGACCGCGTGGCCGAGATCCACGGGGTCGGAATCGGCCAGGGCGTCGCCGTCGGGCCCGTCGCGCACATGGCCGGGCGCCTCGCGCCCCCCTCGGACGCGCCCTCCGCGCGCGGCGCGGATGCCGAGAAGGCGGCCGTGTCCGAGGCGGTCCAGGCCGTCGCCGAGGAGCTGAACGCGCGCGGCGAGCGGGCGGGCGGATCCGCCCAGGACGTGCTCGAGGCGCAGGCCATGATGGCCGAGGACCCGACGCTCGCGGACTCCGTCGCGGCCCGCATCGACGCGGGGAGCACCGCCGAGTACGCCGTCCACGCCGCGTTTGCCGAGTTCGCGGAGCAGCTGCAGGCGCTCGGCGGCTACCTGGGCGAGCGCGCGGCCGACCTCGCCGACGTCGCCCAGCGCGTCATCGCGCACCTGCGCGGCGTGCCGGCGCCCGGCGTGCCCGACCCGGGCCACCCGTTCGTGCTCCTCGCGGAGGACCTCGCCCCCGCCGACACCGCGCTCCTCGACCTCGAGCAGGTCCTCGCGGTCGTCACGACCGAGGGTGGGCCGACGTCGCACACCGCGATCCTCGCTCGGGAGAAGGGCATCGTCGCGGTCGTGGGCACGGGCGAGATCGACCTCGCCGACGGCCAGAGCGTGATCGTCGACGCCGCGAACGATCGCGTCGTGCCCGACCCGACGGACGACGAGCGCGCGGAGGCCGAGGAGCGCCGCGCCGCGCGCGCATCCGCGCAGGCCGCGCCGCTCACGCCCGGGGCCCTCGCGGACGGCACGCCCGTGCCGCTGCTCGCCAACCTCGGCTCGCCGGATGGCGCGGCGGAGGCCGCGGCCCTCGGTGCCGAGGGCGTCGGCCTGTTCCGCACGGAGTTCCTGTTCCTCTCCAGCGACGAGGCGCCGTCGGTCGAGAGCCAGCGGGAGAGCTACCGGCGCATGCTGGCGGCGTTCCCGGGCCGCAAGGTCGTCGTGCGCGTGCTCGACGCCGGCGCCGACAAGCCGCTGCCCTTCCTCACGGACGCCGACGAGGAAAACCCGGCGCTCGGCCGGCGCGGGATCCGCGCCCTCCAACACCGGGAGAACGTGCTGCGCGACCAGCTGACGGCGCTCGCCCAGGCGGACGCCGAGACCGACGCCGACCTGTGGGTCATGGCGCCCATGGTGGCCACAACCTCCGAGACGGAGTACTTCACCTCCCTCGCCCGCGAGCTGGGGCTCCGGACCGTCGGCGTGATGGTCGAGGTCCCCTCAAGCGCGCTTCTGGCCTCGGAAATCTTGGCGACGGCCGACTTCGCGTCGGTCGGCACGAACGACCTCGTGCAGTACACGATGGCCGCGGACCGCCTGCTCGGCAGCGTCGCCCACCTCCAGAGCCCCTGGCACCCGGCCGCGCTGCGGCTCATCAAGATGGTGGCGGACGGCGGGCGCGCGAACGGCAAGCCCGTCGGCGTGTGCGGGGAGGCCGCGGCGGATCCGCTGCTCGCGGTCGTGCTCGTCGGCCTCGGCGTCTCAACGCTGTCGATGTCGCCCTCAGCGCTCGCGGACGTGCGCCTCGAGCTGCGCGGGCACACGCTCGAGGAGGCCCGCCGGATCGCGGAGGCCGCCCTCGCGACCGGCAGCGCCGACGAGGCGCGCCAGGCCGCTCGCGCCGCTGCCTGATCCGCGCGCCTGACGGGGCCGCCGCGACGCGCGTGGCGGCCCCGTCAGGCGCGAAAGGCCACCCCCTGGCGCACCGAATCGCCCGGGCGATAGGTTGTCGCACACAGTCGTCCGCGCAAGGACCGCGGGGACCTCGACGCACTCTGACGAAGGCAGGAATTCCCATGTCCACGCAGACCGCAGACCCAAAGGCGCCCGGCGGATTCCGCGTCGCCGTGCAGCGGGTCGGATCCTTCATGTCGGGCATGGTCATGCCCAACATCCCCGCGCTCGTCGCGTGGGGCCTGTTCACGGCGTTCTTCATCGAGCGGGGCTGGACTCCGAACGCCGACCTCGCGACGATCGTCGGCCCGGCGATCCACTACCTCCTCCCGTTGCTGATCGCGTACACCGGCGGCTTCATGATCTACGACAAGCGCGGCGGCGTCGTGGGCGCGATGGCGACGATCGGCGCGATCGCGGGAAGTGACCTGCTCATCGCGAACATCAACGCCGGCCTCCCGGAGGGCGAGGCCCCGCTCGGCGAGATCCACATGTTCCTCGGCGCCATGATCATGGGACCGCTCGCGGCCTGGCTCATGAAGAAGCTCGACCTTTTGTGGGACGGCAAGGTGCGCGCGGGCTTCGAGATGCTCGTGTCGATGTTCTCCGCCGGAATCTTCGGCTTCCTCGCCGCGATCTTTGCGTTCTACGTCCTGGCGCCGGTCGTCAACTGGATCACGGGGGTGCTGAGCAACGCCGTCGCCTTCCTCGTCGACAACAGCCTCCTGCCCCTGACGAGCATCATCATCGAGCCCGCCAAGGTCTTCTTCCTCAACAACGCGATCAACCACGGCGTCCTCACGCCGCTCGGGATCGCGGAGGCGGACGAGACCGGAAAGTCCGTGCTCTTCCTCCTCGAGGCCAACCCGGGCGTCGGCCTGGGGCTCCTCCTCGCGTTCACCTTCTTCGGGGTGGGCGCCGCCAAGGGATCCGCCCCGGGCGCTGCGATCATCCACTTCTTCGGCGGCATCCACGAGGTGTACTTCCCCTACGTGCTGATGAAGCCGGTCCTGCTCATCGCGGTCATCGTGGGCGGCATGTCGGGCGTGGCCGTGAACGTCCTGTTCCAGACCGGCCTGCGCGCGCCCGCCTCGCCGGGATCCATCATCGCCGTGATGCTCCAGACCGCGAGCGGCGACTACGTCGGCGTCATTCTCGCGGTGGCCGTCTCGGCCGCCGTCACCTTCCTCATCGCCGCCGTGATCCTCCGCGCGAGCCGCAAACGTGACCTCGCCGCGGGCGACGCGCTGTTCTCCTCCGCCGTCGCGCAGACGCAGGCGAACAAGGGCAAGGGATCCGCCGCGCTCTCGGGCCTCGTAGCCGGCGGCACGGCGACGGCGACGCGCATCGAGCGGGTCGTGTTCGCGTGCGACGCCGGCATGGGCTCGTCCGCCATGGGCGCCTCCGTGCTCCGCAAGAAGGTCAAGGACGCCGGCGTCGAGGGCGTGAGCGTGACGAACAAGTCGATCGCGGCCCTCGACGGCACGGCCGACCTCGTCGTCACGCAGGCCCAGCTGACGGACCGTGCGAAGCAGAACGAGCCGGGGGCCGTGCACGTCTCGGTCGGCAACTTCATGAACGCGCCGGAGTACGACGACGTGGTCGAGATGATCCGCGCCCAGCGCGCGGGTGCGCCGGCCGCGGCCGCCGAGCCCGCCGCGGAGCCCGACACGGCGGAGGCCGCCCCGTCGAACGGGGTCCTGAAGCCCGAGTACGTGCGGATCCACGAGGGATCCGCGACGCGCGACGAGGCGCTCGAGGAGGCCGCCGGGATCCTCATGGGCGCGGGCGCCGTGACGAGCGGATACGCGGCCGCCATGCGCGACCGCGAGGAGACCGTGTCGACGTACATGGGCAACGGCCTGGCCATCCCGCACGGCACGGACGCGGCGAAGGACACCGTCCTCGGCTCGGCCCTCTCCGTCGTCCGCTACGACGGCGGCGTGGACTGGGGCGACGGTGACACGGCCACCTTCGTCGTCGGGATCGCCGGGAAGGGCGGCGCGCACCTGGAGATCCTCGCCAGCGTCGCGCAGCAGTTCAGCGACGACGAGATGGTCGAGCGCCTGCAGCGGGCCGGGTCGGCCGACGAGCTGTACGCGCTCCTGTCGGACGGGATCAACTGACGTGGCGGGCACGACAAGAAAGGCCGTGCACTTCGGCGCCGGCAACATCGGGCGCGGCTTCGTCGGCATGCTCCTCGCCGAGGGCGGCTATGAGCTGGTGTTCTCGGACGTCGCAGGGCCGCTCGTCGACGCGATCAACGCCGCGGATGCCTACACGGTGCACGAGGTCGGCGACGGCGGGCGCGACGTGACCGTGACGGGGTTCCGGGCCGTGAACAGCGCCGAGGATCCCGGCGCCGTCGCCGCGGAGATCGCCACGGCCGACGTCGTCACCTGCGCGGTCGGCCCCACGGTGCTGCGCTTCATCGCGCCGCACGTTCTCGCGGGGCTCCGGAGCCGCGACGCCGACCGCGTACCGCTGCAGGTCATGGCGTGCGAGAACGCGATCGGGGCGACCGATTCCCTCCGCGCGCACGTGGCCGAGCTCGCGGGGGCGGAGGAGGAACATCTCCTCGCCCGCGCCGTGTTCGCGAACACGGCCGTCGACCGAATCGTTCCGGGCCAGCCCGCGGACGGCGGGATCGACGTGACGGTCGAGCCCTTCTTCGAATGGGCGATCGAGCGGGGGCCGTTCGGCGACGACCTCCCGGTCATCCCCGGCGCGCACTTCGTCGACGACCTCGCGCCGTATATCGAGCGCAAGCTCTTCACCGTGAACACGGGGCACGCGGCGACGGCGTACCACGGCGCGCGCGCGGGCATCGAGCGGATCTCCGACGCGCTCGCGCACCCCGACGTCGCGGCGGCCGTCGCCGCGGCGATCGAGGAGACGAGCGCCGTCCTCGCGACGAAGCACGGTTTCGCCGCGGACGAGCTCGCCGCGTACCGGGCCACGATCCTCGGCCGGTTCCGCAACCCCGCCCTGCCGGACACCGTCCACCGCGTGGGGCGCCAACCGCTGCGCAAGCTCTCGCGGCAGGAGCGCTTCGTGGGGCCGGCGGCCGAGGCGGCCGAGCGCGGGCTGCCGACCGCGGGGCTCGTCGCGGCGATCGACGCGGCGCTCGCGTTCACGGACGCCGCGGATCCGCAGGCCGTCGAGATGCACGAGCGGCTCGCCTCAGGCGACGCGGACGCGTTCACGTCGGAGGTCACGGGCCTCGACGCCGCGCACCCGCTGTTCGCCGCCGTCCGCGACGTCGTCGCGCGCCACATGGCGTAACCCGCGCCGGGGTGGGGGTGTCCCGACACTTCTGCCCCGCGCGTGCGCGGGGCCCCTCGCACGCGCGAGAATCGACTCATGACGACGCCCACGCCCCCCGCCGGATTCCCGCAGGACCCTTCCCCCGCCGGCGCCACCGCGCCGCCGGCCTCCCCGTACCCCGCTCCCGCGTACCCGGCCGCTCCCGGTGAACCCCCGCAGGCCGGGCCCGCGCCGCGCGAGCGCCCGGGGCGCACGCTCCCGGTGCTCGCGCTCGTCTTCGCCATCCTCGGGGCCGCGCTGCTCAGCGCCGGTTTCTTCGTGTTCCTGCCCGGCGCGGGCGTGATCGGCGCGATCTCCCTGATCGGCTGGCCGTTCCTCATCGCAGGACTCGTCCTCGCGATCGTCGCCCTCGCGCGCCGCGCCGCCGGCAAGGGCATGAGCATCGCCGCGCTCATCGTCGCGATCGCGGGCGGCGTGGTGGGCATCGTCTCGGGCGTCGTCGTCGCGATCGCGGCGATCTTCGGCGTCGCGTCGACGGCGATCGACGAGTACGGCGACCTCGTCCCGCCGAGCCCCGAGTCGTCCGTCCCCGACAGCAGCGGATCCGACGTCGAGGCCGACTGCGCGCTCCTGCTGGGCGTCGACCCGGGCGTCCTCGGCTCGGCCTCGGCGGTGGACGAGATCTTCGACGACCTCGCCGACCAGATGACGACCTCCGAGGTGCGGGCGCCGCTCGAGGACCTCGCCGATGCGTATGAGGACCTGCTCGACTTCGACAGCCCCGCCGAGATGCAGGAGGCCACGGCGCAGATGGAGCGCGCGAGCACCGAGCTCGCGGCCGTGTGCGGCGTCGACCTCGGCGGGCTGGAGTAACCCCCACACGTGACGAACCGGGCGGTCGGCGCGTGCGCCGACCGCCCGGTTCTGTGCCCGCGGGCTACCGGTCGAAGCCCTCGCTAATGAGGTCGATGAGCTCCTCGCGCTGCTCGACGGGCAGGAAGGTCGCGCTCGCGGCGTTGATCTGGAACTGCTCGACGTCGTCGAGGTCGTAGTCGAACGCCTCCGCGAGGCGGGAGATCTCGCGGGTCAGGGTCGTGCGGCTCATGAGACGGTTGTCGGTGTTGACCGTCACGCAGAAGCCCAGCTGGTAGAGCAGGTCGAACGGGTGATCCTCCATCGTGGTGCCCCACGCGGCGATCGCGCCCGTGCCGAGGTTCGACGACGGCGACAGCTCCAGAGGGATCTCCCGGTCACGCACCCAGCGCGCGAGTTCGCCGAACTGCACGTGCACCTCGTCGCCCTCGGTCTCGATCTCCTCGAGGTCCTCCGCGATGCGCACGCCGTGGCCGAGGCGCAGCGCGCGGCCGTCGAGCAGCGCGCCGCGGATCGAGTCGAGCCCCGCCGCCTCGCCCGCGTGCAGGGTCACGGGGAAGAACTCCCGCGCGAGCAGGTCGAGCGCATCGGCGTGCCGCGAGGGCGGGAAGCCGTCCTCGGGGCCCGCGAGGTCGAAGGCGACGACGCCCGCGTCGCGGAACTCCAGTGCGAGGCGCGCGATCTCCGCCGAGCGGTCCGACTGGCGCATCGCCGAGAGGATCTGGCCGACGCGGATGGAGTGTCCGCCGTCCTCGGCCTCGTCCTCGCCCTCCTCGAGGCCGTCCTGCACCGCCTGCACGGCCTCGTCGAGGGTCAGGCCGCCCTCGAGGTGCTGCTCGGGCGCCCAGCGCACCTCGCCGTAGATGACGCCGTCGTTCGCCAGGTCGAGCACGTACTCGCGCGCGATCCGCGTGAGCGCCTCGGCCGTCTGCATCACGGCGATCGTGAGGTCGAACGTCGCGATGTAGTCCTCCAGCGAGCCGGAGTCGGCCGTCTCGGCGAACCAGTCCGCGAGGGCGCCGGCCGTGTCGGCGGGCGTCTCGATGCCGCGCTCGCGCGCCAGCTCGAGCACGGTGGCCGCCCGGACGCCGCCGTCCAGGTGGTCGTGCAGCGACACCTTCGGGAGGCTGCGCACGGGGACGCCATCGATCAGCGCCTCGTGACGGGATCCGCGGGCGTTCTTCGGGGGACGGGACATGGGCTTCTCCTGCCGGCGGGTCATCGAGCGGTGATGCGGTCGCGCACGATCGGCGCGACCACGAGTTGAGTATCGCCGATGGCGTAGGCGCCGTTCAACGCCTCGAGCGCGCGGTCGAATCGGCCCGCGTCGTCGGCGTGCAGGGTGAACAGCGGCTCGCCCGCGCGGACGGCGTCGCCGGGCTTCGCGTGCAGGTCGATGCCCGCGGCGTGCACGACGTCGTCGGTCGGCCGCGCGCGCCCCGCGCCGAGGCGCCAGGCGGCGACGCCGACGTCGAAGGCGTCGAGGGTCGAGAGGACGCCGTCGCGCTCGGCGGTCACGACGTGCGACTCGCGCGCCGCCGGGAGCGGCGCGTCCGGATCCCCGTCCTGCGCGCGGATCATGCGGCGCCACTGGTCCATCGCGCGACCGTCGGCGAGGGCCTCGGCCGGATCCGCGTCGACGCCCGACATCGCGAGCATCTCGCGCGCGAGCGCCACGGTCAGCTCGACGACGTCGGCGGGGCCGCCGCCCGCGAGCACCTCGACCGACTCGCGCACCTCGTTCGCGTTGCCGACGGTGCGGCCGAGCGGCGTCGACATGTCGGTCAACAGTGCGGTGGTGTTCACGCCCGAATCGGCGCCGAGGGCCACCATCGTCTCCGCGAGCTCCCGTGCCCGGGCCTCGTCCTTCATGAACGCCCCCGAGCCGAACTTCACGTCGAGCACGAGCGACTCGGTGCCCTCCGCGATCTTCTTCGACATGATGCTCGAGGCGATCAGCGGGATCGCCTCGACCGTGCCCGTGACGTCGCGCAGGGCGTAGAGCTTCTTGTCTGCGGGGGCGAGGCCCGTGCCCGCGGCGCAGATGACGGCGCCCACCTCGCCGCGCAGCTGCGCGAACATCTCGTCGTTCGACAGCGCCGCCCGCCACCCGGGGATGGACTCCAGCTTGTCGAGGGTGCCGCCCGTGTGCCCCAGGCCGCGGCCCGAGAGCTGCGGCACGGCCACGCCGTACACCGCGACGAGCGGGGCGAGCGGCAGGGTGATCTTGTCGCCGACGCCGCCGGTCGAGTGCTTGTCCGCCGTGCGCTTGCCGAGGCCCGCGAAGCTCATCCGCTCCCCCGACGCGATCATCGCGTCGGTCATCACGCGGATCTCCTCGCGCGACATGCCGTTGAGCAGCACGGCCATGGTGAACGCCGACATCTGTGCGTCGACGACGTATCCGCGCGTGTACGCGTCGACGAGCCAGCGCAATGCCTGCTCGGGGACCGTCCCGCCGTCGCGCTTGATCCGGATCACGTCGACGGCGTCGAAGGGCTCGCTCATCGTCCTCTTTCGTGTGGTGCGTGGGCCGGTCTCAGCCGGCCATGTGGTCGAGGTCGCGCGGCCCGAAGGCGTCGGGCAGCACCTCGTCGATCGTGCGGATCCCCGAGACCGTCTCGAGGATCATGTCGGGGTGGGCGTGCTCGTAGAGCAGCTGCCGGCATCGGCCGCACGGCATGATCGTCTCGCCCTTGCCGTTGACGCAAGTGAACGCCACGAGGCGCCCGCCGCCCGACAGGGCAAGGTTCGACACGAGGCCGCACTCGGCGCACAGGCCCACGCCGTAGGACGCGTTCTCGGTGTTGCACCCCACGACGATCCGACCGTCGTCGACGAGCGCGGCCGCGCCCACGGGGTATCCCGAATACGGCACGTAGGCCTTCGTCATGGCGTCGGTCGCCGCGCCGCGCAGCGCGGTCCAGTCGATCTCATTCACGAGGGAGGTCACCCCTTCCGGTAGGGCTTGCCGGTCGCTGCCGGCGCCCGTGAGCGCCCAACGAACCCGACCACCGCGAGGATCGTCACGATGTACGGGAGCATGAGCATGAACTGGCTGGGGATCGGCGTGCCGAACACCACGAGCAGGCCCTGCAGCTGGTTGGCGAACCCGAACAGAAGACCCGCGAGCGCGGTCTTGATCGGATCCCACTGGCCGAAGATCACCGCCGCCAGCGCGATGAAGCCGAGCCCCGCCGTCATGTTCTCGCCGAACTGCGGCACGGACACGAGCGTGAAGTATGCGCCGCCCGCGCCGGCGATGGCGCCCGCCATCGTGACGTTCCAGAATCGCGTCGGGTTGACCTTGATGCCCACGGTGTCGGCGGCCTGGGGGTGCTCGCCCACGGCGCGCACCCGCAGTCCCCAGCGCGTGCGGTACAGGCCCCACGCGACGACGCCGACGAGGATGTACATGAGGTAGACGACGAACGTCTGGTTGAACAGGATCGCGCCGACGACGGGGATCTCGCTGAGGCCCGGGATCGGCCACTTGGGGAACCGGGTCGCACGGTTGAGCACCAGCTCGTTCGGCACGAGCACGATGCCGTAGAGGAATGTCGTCAGGCCGAGGACGAGGACGTTCAGGACGACACCGACGATCACCTGCTCGACGAAGTACTTGATCGAGAACACCGCGAGGACGAGCGCGACGAGAACGCCGCCGACCATGGCGCCGACCAGCCCGACGAACGGGTTGTCCGTGATCGAGGAGAGCACGGCCGCGCTGAACGCGCCGAGGAGGAGCTGCCCCTCGATCGCGACGTTGACGACGCCCACGCGCTCGCCGATGACGCCGCCGAGGCCGCCGAGCACGAGCGGGACGGACAGCGACAGCGCGCCCGAAAGCAGGCTCACGACCGGGATGAGGCCGTCGGCGCCGGCCCAGGCGAGGAATCCGAAAATCCCGAAGGCCGCGAAAGCGATCGGCACCCAGATGGTCGTGCGGCGGTACGCGAGCGCGTCGACGACGGCCCACACCGACAGCGCCGCCAGCAGCACGAGGCTCCCGAACGCGGCCGGCATCGCGGGCACCGACACGTCGCCGAGCTGGAGGGTGGAGGGGCCGCCCGCCAGCCGGAAGACCGCGAGGCCGGGCCGCGGGGAGAAGGCGAAGAGGAGAGCGAGCAGCACCGTGACGGCGCCGAGAGTGATCGCGAGCTTCCACGAGCGCGTGCGCACGCGGCGCATCTCGATCGGCCGCTCGTCCGGCGTCACTGCGCTCGCGGAGGAGGTCGTGTCGCTCACTGGGCCACCGCCTTCCTGGCCTGTCGGGCCCGCTGTTTCGCCAGCTTCTCCTGCTCGGTCTGGGGGAGGAAGAAGATCGTGCGCACGAGCGGGGGCGCCGCGACGAACAGCACGACGACCGCCTGCACGACGAGCACGATGTCGACGGGGATCCCCTCGGATGCCTGCATCGAATAGGAGCCGGCCTTCAGCGCGCCGAAGAGGAGCCCCGCGGCGACGGTGCCGAACGCGCGGCTGCGCCCCAGCAGGGCCACCGTGATGGCGTCGAATCCGAAGCCCGCGTCGATCGAGCTTGTGAATCCGCTCGTGACGGCGCCCTGGATCTGCTGCGCCGCGGCGAGGCCCGCGAGCCCGCCGGCGAAGAGCATCGCGTAGACGTAGATGCGCTCGACGTTCACGCCCGCGGCCCGCGCGGCGTGCGGGTTCTCCCCCACGGCCCGCATGCGCATGCCGAGCGACGAGCGCTCGATCAGCCAGTAGACGAACACGGCCGCGAGGAGCACGAACACGAAGCCCCAGTCGAGCGCGGGGTACTGCGGCCCCAGGAGCTTGGGGAAGATCGCGGCCTCGGGGGTCGCCTCCGAAATGGGCTGGTTGCTGCCCTCGCGCTGCAGGACGCCCGCGGTCGACACCATCCACGTCACGAGGTACACCGCGACGTAGTTCAGCATGATCGTGAGGATGACCTCGTGCGCGCCCGTGAGTGCTTTCAGCACGCCGACGATGCCGGCCCAGACCGCGCCGCCGACGACCGCGCCGAGCATCGTCATGACGATCTGCAGCGGGGCCGGGAGGCCCATCGGGAAGGTGATGAGCGCGGCGAAGGCCGCGCCGAAGATAATCTGGCCCTGGGCGCCGATGTTGAACATGCCGACGCGGAAGGCCAGCGCGACGCCGAGCCCCGCGGCGATCAGCGGCGCCGAGTACCCGATCGAGTTGGTGAGGGAACGGATCCCCGTCGCGAAGGCGTCGGCGCGGGTGTTGTAGATCGCGCCGCGGAAGAGGGCCTCGTAGCCACCGGCAACCGCGTCCCAGATGGCGGCGAAGGTGTCGCCCGGCCGGGCGAAAAAGTATCCCGCCGCCTGGCGCACCTCGGCGCTCGTCACGGCGATGAGGACGCCGCCCACGACGAACGCGATCACGAACGCGAGGATCGTCGTGACGACGCTCCCGCGGAGGATGTCGCGGATCACCGCGTTCGAGCGCGGGGCGGCGGTGGACGTTGCGGTGTCGGCGCTCACGCGGCGGCCTCCTCGATGTCGGCTCCGGCCATCATGAGGCCGAGCGTGTCGCGCGGGGTGTCGCCGGGCACGATTCCGACGATCCGTCCCCGATACATCACGGCGATGCGGTCCGCGAGCGCGACGACCTCGTCGAGCTCAGTGGACACGACGAGGACCGCCATGCCCTCGTCGCGCGCCCGCACGATGCGGCTGTGGATGAACTCGATCGATCCGACGTCCACGCCGCGCGTGGGCTGGGCGGCGATGAGGAGCCGGATGTCGCGATTCATCTCGCGCGCGACCACGACCTTCTGCTGATTGCCGCCCGACAGCGTGCCCGCGGCCACGCCCGGGCCCTGCGCGCGGATGTCGAACTCCTCGATCCGCGCCTCGGCGAACTCCCGCATCGCGGTGCGATGGAGCGTCCCGGCCCGGGTGAACTCGCCGGTGTCGGTGCGATCGAGGATGAGGTTCTCGGCGATCGTCATGGATCCGACGAGCCCATCGACCGTGCGGTCCTCCGGCACGAAGCCGACGCCGGCCTCGAGGATCGCGTGCACGCTCCGGCCGCGCAGCTCGGTGTCCCCCAGCCGCATGGACCCGTCCACGTGCTCCTCGAGACCCATGAGCGCTTCGGTCAGCTCCGTCTGGCCGTTGCCCTGCACGCCCGCGACCGCGAGGATCTCGCCCGGCCGCACGTCGAAACTCACGCCGTCCACCGTCACGTTGCCCTCGGCGTCGCGCACCCGCAGGTCGCTCACGCGCAGGCCACCCTCGCCGGGCTGCGCGGTCTCCTTGTGGACCGTGAGCTCGACCGCGCGGCCGACCATCAGGCTCGCGAGCTCCGCGTTCGTCGACGTGGGCGAGGCCTCGCCCACGACGGCGCCGCGGCGGATGACCGTGATGCGGTCGGCCACCTCGCGCACCTCGCGGAGCTTGTGGGTGATGAAGACGATGCCCTTGCCCTCCGCGCGGAGCTGACGCATCATCGCCATCAGCTCGTCGGTCTCCTGCGGGGTGAGCACCGCGGTCGGCTCGTCGAACACGAGCACCTGGGCGTCACGCGCCAGCGCCTTGATGATCTCGACGCGCTGCTGCACGCCCACGGGGAGCGTCTCGACGATCGCGTCGGGGTCGACGTGGAACCCGAAGCGGTCGGCGACCTCGCGGACCTGGCGGCGCGCGACCTCGAGGTCGAGCGACCCCGCGCGCGTCGAGGTCTCGTGCCCGAGCGCCACGTTCTCGGCGACCGTGAAGACGGGCACGAGCATGAAGTGCTGGTGCACCATGCCGATGCCCGCCGCCATCGCCTCGCCGGGCCCACGGAAGGCGCGCGGCTCGTCGTCGATGAGAATGTCGCCCTCGTCGGCCTGATAGAGGCCGTAGAGCACGTTCATGAGGGTCGACTTGCCGGCGCCGTTCTCGCCGAGTAGCGCGTGGATCTCTCCCGGCGCGACGGTGAGGTCGATGTGGTCGTTAGCGACGAGGCTGCCGAACCGCTTGGTGATGCCGCGGAGCTCGAGCTTCATGGGGTCAACCTAACGCGAAGGTCTGGATAAGAGACAGGGGGAACCGCCCTCGCACATCGCACGGGGCGACCGGATGGATATCCGGTCGCCCCGTGCGATCCGCGGATCAGGCGGCGATGCGAATTACGGCGAGTTCGGCGAGTCGACCGTCAGCTCGCCGGCGATGATCTGCTCCTGCAGCGTCGCGAGCTCGTCGGTCAGGCCCTCGGGCAGCTCGCCCTCGAAGTCGTGGAAGCTCGACAGCCCCACGCCCTCGTTCTCGAGAGTGCCGACGTACGGCGTGACGTCGAAGTCGGCGCCCGCGTCGGCCGCCTCGATCGTCGCGTCGTAGGTCGCCTGGTCGATCGCCTTCATGATCGACACGAGCGTGACGTCCGCGATGTCCGGCTCCTTGACGGCCATGTCGCTGTCCACACCGAGGATCAGCGAGTCGGGGTAGGACTCGCGGATCGCGGCCACGGCCGACGTGTAGATCGGGCCGCCGACGGGCAGGACGACGTCCGCGCCCTGCGACAGCACCTGCTGCGCGGTCTGGCGCGCCGTGTCGTTCGCCTCGAACGAGCCGGTGAAGAGGCCGGACTGCGCCTCGGTGTCCCACCCGACGACCTCGACGGCCGCGTCCTTGTCCTCGTTGTACTTCTCGACGCCGAGCTGGAAGCCGTCCATGAACACCATGACGGACGGGATCTCGCCGCCGCCGAAGGTGCCGACCTTCTCAACGCCTGACTGCGCCGACCACGCGGCCGCCGCGTACCCGCCGAGGTAGGCCGCCTCCGCCGTGTTGAACACGAGCGGACGGATGTTCGGTGCGTCCGCCTCGCCGTCGTAGTCGTTGTCGGCCCAGTCGTCGATGATCGCGTAGCTCACCTCGGGGTTCGCCAGCGCCGACTCGACCGTCGCGGCCGAGAGGTTGAAGCCGACGGACACGATGAAGTCGCAGCCCTGCGCGACGAGCTCCTCGAGGTTGGGGCCGTAGTCGTTCGCGTTGGTCGACTCCATCTCGATCGGCTCGACGCCGAGCTCCTCGACCGCGCGGTCCATGCCCTCCTTGGCCGACTGGTTGAACGAGCGGTCGTTCCAGCCGCCCTCGTCGGAGATGAGGCAGGGGAGGAAGTCGATCGACTCCTCGCCGCCGTCCGCCGTGCTGTCCTCGGGGGCCGAGCCGCAGCCGGCGAGCAGAACCGCCGCGCTGGCGACGGCGAGGCCGCCGAGGGCCTGGCGCTTGATCGTCTTGGTCACGCTGAACTCCTCAAGAGAAAGGCCTCGCCGCGCACGGACCCCAGGTGGGCCGCTGCTTCGGAGGCATTGTGCACACGCTACCCCGGACTTCCTTGGCGATTCGAGCAGGCTCTGCGGCCGAAACGGGATAGTTACAAAAGCGCCGCCGCGCGTTCAGAGAACGCTGTCGCGCCCGCGCTGGTGGAGCGAGCTAACGGCCCCCTTGACGCGCTGCGCGTGCTCCGGGGTCGTCACGAGCAGCGCGTCCGGCGTGTCGACAACGATGACGTTCTCGACGCCGATCATCGCGACGACGCGGTCCGTCTGGGAGACCACGAGGGCCGACGACTCGTCCGACAGCACGTTCTCGTTGCGCCCGAGGACCGTAACGTCGCCGCGGTGCCCGTCGGCGACGAGGCTCCAGAGGCTCGCGAAGTCGCCCACGTCGTCCCAGTCGAACTGGCCGGGGACGACAGCGAGCTTGCCCTTCTCGGCGGCCGGCTCCGCGATGGCGTAGTCGATGGCGATTTTCTTCAGGGTCGGCCATACCCGGTCGCGAACGGCGTCCCGCTCCGGCGTGTCCCACGCCGCGGCGATCTCCGTGAGGCCCGCGTGCAGCTCGGGCTCGTTCGCGGCGAGCTCGTCGAGGAGCACGTCGGCGCGGGCGATGAACATGCCGGCGTTCCACAGGTATGAGCGGTCGGCGAAGTAGGCGCGGGCCGTGTCGAGGTCGGGCTTCTCGACGAAGCGCTCGACAAGGGCCGCGAGCGGGGCGTCGTCGATCACGAGCTCCTCCCCCGTCTTGATGTAGCCGAAGCCGACCGCCGGCTCGCTTGGCTGGATCCCGATCGTCGCGATGTAGCCCTCGCGCGCGGCAGCGACGGCCTGGCGCACCGTGAACTCGAACACCCGCTGGCGCTTGATGACGTGGTCGGCCGCGAAGGAGCCCACGACGACGTTCGGGTCGCGGCGGAGGAGGACGGCGGCCGCGAGCCCGATCGCCGCCGCCGAGTCGCGCGGATCCTGCTCCGTGAACACGTTCTCGGGCAGGATGTCGGGCAGGCTCTCCTCGACCTTCACGCCGTGCGCGCGCCCCGTGACAACGCCGATCCGGTCGCGGCCGGCGAGCGGAAGCAGGCGGTCCCAGGTCGAGCGCAGCAGCGACACCCCGGATCCGGTCAGGTCGTGCAGGAACTTGGGCGACTCCGCGCGCGAGAGCGGCCAGAGCCGGGAACCGATGCCGCCAGCGGGGATCACGGCGAAGAAGTCGTCGATGGGGTGGGCCATGCGGACACGGTATCCCACCGATGTTTCGCGGCCGCGACGCGCCGAGCAGACCCGCCGCGTTCCCGCGACGACCGGGAGATCTCTCTCGACGTCGAGAGAGTTAGGCTCGCCTTCGTCGCCGCCGTCGGGGTGCGGGGAGTATCGTCGTGCGTAGTCCTCTGGACGCCGCCGCGTGTCTGCGCGGGTGTCGGAGGCACCCGAATCGATCAGAGAGGACGACCGTGTCCGCAACCGCGCGTCTGACACCGGATGTGTCCCAGACCACGTCGAAGGTCCCGCGCGGCACTCTGTACCGCGGCCGCGAGGGCATGTGGTCGTGGGTGCTGCACCGCATTACCGGCGTCGCCATCTTCTTCTTCCTCCTCGTGCACGTGCTGGACACGGCGCTCATCCGGGTCTCCCCCGAGGCGTACGACGCGGTCATCGGCACGTACAAGAACCCGATCATGGGCTTCGGCGAGGTCGTTCTGGTCGCCGGCATCGCGTATCACGCGTTCAACGGCCTGCGCATCATCCTCGTGGACTTCTGGTCGAAGGGCGCGAAGTACCAGCGCCAGCTGTTCTGGGGCGTCATCGGCATCTGGGCCGTCACGATGATCGGGTTCAGCGCCCGCCACATCCCGAACGTCCTCTCGCACATCGGAGGTGGGCACTGATGTCCGCGCAGACCCTCGACGCGCCGCGCGCCCCGCAGCGCCGCCGCGGCTCCAACCTCGAGAAGTGGGGCTGGCTCTACATGCGCGCCTCCGGCGTGCTCCTGGTCGTGCTCATCTTCGGCCACCTCTTCGTCAACCTCATGGTCGGCGACGGCATCAGCGCGCTCGACTTCGCCTTCGTCGCGGGCAAGCTCTCGAACCCGTTCTGGCAGTGGTGGGACGTCCTCATGCTGTGGCTGGCGTTCATCCACGGCGCGAACGGCATGCGCACGATCGTGAACGACTACGTGCTCCACCGCACGGCCCGCGCCGTGCTCGTCTGGGTCATCGGCATCGTCGCCGCCCTCATGATCCTCCTGGGCACCCTCGTCGTGTTCACGTTCGACCCGTGCCTCGGTGTCACCGAGTCCAGCACGCTCTGGAACGCCTGCGTGGCGCAGGGCACCGTCGGCTGACGAAACAGATTGACAAAGGAATGACTTCTCAGACCTACCCCGACGCCGAGCTTATCGACGGCGTCTACCACCACCAGTTCGACGTCGTCATCGTCGGCGCGGGCGGCGCGGGCATGCGCGCCGCGATCGAGGCGGGCCCCGGCGCGAAGACCGCCGTCGTCACGAAGCTCTACCCCACGCGCTCCCACACCGGCGCGGCGCAGGGCGGCATGGCCGCGGCGCTCGCGAACGTGGAGGAGGACTCCTGGGAGTGGCACACCTTCGACACGATCAAGGGCGGCGACTACCTCGTCGACCAGGACGCGGCGGAGATCCTCGCCAAGGAGGCGATCGACGCCGTCATCGACCTCGAGAACATGGGCCTGCCCTTTAACCGCACGCCCGACGGCAAGATCGACCAGCGCCGCTTCGGCGGCCACACGCGCGAGCACGGCAAGGCGCCGGTGCGCCGGGCCTGCTACGCCGCCGACCGCACGGGGCACATGATCCTTCAGACCCTGTACCAGAACTGCGTGAAGCTGGGGATCAACTTCTTCAACGAGTTCTACGCGCTCGACCTCGTCACGGTGAAGGACGACGACGGCACGACGCGGATCGCGGGCATCGTCGCGCTCGAGCTCGCCACGGGCGACCTGCACGTCTTCCAGGCCAAGTCGGTCGTGTTCGCCTCGGGCGGCTTCGGCAAGATGTTCAAGACGACGTCCAACGCGCACACCCTCACGGGCGACGGCGTGGGCATCGTGTGGCGCAAGGGCCTGCCGCTCGAGGACATCGAGTTCTTCCAGTTCCACCCGACCGGCCTCGCGGGCCTCGGCATCCTCCTGACGGAGGGCGCCCGCGGCGAGGGCGCGATCCTGCGCAATGCCTCGGGCGAGCGCTTCATGGAGCGCTACGCCCCCACCATCAAGGACCTCGCGCCGCGTGACATCGTGGCCCGCTCGATGGTCAAGGAGGTCCTGGAGGGCCGCGGCGCCGGCCCGAACAAGGACTACGTCTACCTCGACTGCACCCACCTGGGCGCCGAGGTGCTCGAGACCAAGCTCCCGGACATCACGGAGTTCGCGCGCACGTACCTGGGCGTCGACCCCGTCGTGGAGCCCGTGCCCGTCATGCCGACGGCGCACTACGCGATGGGCGGCATCCCGACGAACACCGACGGCGAGGTCCTCGCGGACAACGACACCGTCGTTCCCGGCCTGTTCGCGGCCGGCGAGTGCGCCTGCGTCTCCGTGCACGGATCGAACCGCCTCGGCACGAACTCGCTCCTCGACATCAACGTCTTCGGCAAGCGCTGCGGCACGAACGCGGTCGCGTACGCGCAGACGGCCGAGTTCGTCCCGATGCCCGAGGACCCGGCGCGGGGCGTCCGCGAGATGGTGGAGCGGATCCGCTCCTCTCAGGGCACGGAGCGCGTCGCGGACATCCGCAAGACGCTGCAGGACGAGATGGACAAGAACGCGCAGGTGTTCCGCACCGAGGAGACGCTCACGAACGTGCTCGGCACGATCCACGAGCTCCGCGACCGCTACATGAACGTCTACGTCGACGACAAGGGCAAGCGGTTCAACACGGACCTGCTCGAGGCCATCGAGCTCGGCTTCCTGCTCGACCTCGCCGAGATCGTCGCCTACGCCGCGCGCAACCGCAAGGAGAGCCGCGGCGGCCACATGCGCGAGGACTACCCCGACCGCAACGACGAGAAGTACATGCAGCACACGATGGCCTACCTCACGGGCGACCCGCACTCGTCGAACCCGGAGGACCACATCACGCTGGATTGGAAACCCGTCACCTTCACGAAGGATGACGCGGGAGAGTTGCGCTATCCGCCGATGGAGAGGAAGTACTGATGTCGTCCGCAGTCGCCGAGGCGCCTGTCGAGAGCGAAGCCATCCAGTCGTACCTCGTGACGTTCATGGTGCGCCGGTTCGACCCCGAGGTCGACGCCGAGCCGCGCTGGGTGGACTACGACGTCGAGATGTACCCCACCGACCGCGTGCTGGACGCCCTGCACCGCATCAAGTGGGACGTCGACGGATCCCTCGCCTTCCGCCGCTCGTGCGCGCACGGGATCTGCGGATCCGACGCGATGCGCATCAACGGGCGCAACCGCCTCGCCTGCAAGACCCTGATCAAGGACCTCGACATCTCGAAGCCCGTGTATGTCGAGGCGATCAAGGGCCTGCCGCTCGAGAAGGACCTGATCGTCGACATGGATCCGTTCTTCGCGTCCTTCCGCGAGGTCCAGCCCTTCCTCCAGTCGCGCAGCGTGCCGGAGAAGGGCAAAGAGCGCCACCAGTCGATCGAGGACCGCGCGCGGTTCGACGACACGACCAAGTGCATCCTCTGCGCCGCGTGCACCTCGTCGTGCCCCGTGTTCTGGACCGACGGGCAGTACTTCGGACCGGCCGCGATCGTCAACGCGCACCGCTTCATCTTCGACTCGCGCGACGACGAGGCCGAGGTGCGCCTGGACATCCTCAACGACCAGGAGGGCGTGTGGCGCTGCCGCACGACCTTCAACTGCACCGAGGCGTGCCCCCGCGGCATCGAGATCACGAAGGCGATCGCGGAGGTCAAGCAGGCCGTCCTGCGCGGGCGCCCCTGACCCCTGTCCCCGCGACGGCCCGGATCCCGCACGGATCCGGGCCGTCGTCGCGTGTCGGACCTCTCGCATAGCCTGGAGGGCATGACCCGCATCGCCTCCGTCAACGTCAATGGCATCCGCGCCGCCGCACGCAAGGGCATGAACGCCTGGCTCGACGCCTCGGGCGTCGACATCCTCACGATCCAGGAGGTGCGCGGCACGCGCGAGCACCTCGAGAGCCTCCTCCCCGGCTGGCGGATCCTCGAGCACGAGTCGCTGCAGAAGGGGCGCGCGGGCGTCGCGATCGCCTCGCGCGAGCCCGCCGCGGCGTCGCGAATCGCGCTCGGCGGCGAGGAGCTCGACTCGCACGGCCGCTGGCTCGAGGCCGACTTCGCCGTCGGCGACCGTGTCGTCACCGTCGTCAGCGCCTACGTATACACGGGCGAGGTGGACACCCCGAAGCAGGATCAGAAGTGGGCCTTTCTCGAGGCGATGTCCGCGCGGCTCGCGGAGCTGAACGGCGCCGGATCCCTCGCCCTCGTCACGGGGGACCTGAACGTGGGGCACCGCGAGCTCGACATCAAGAACTGGCGGGGCAACCGCAAGAAGGCGGGCTTCCTGCCGCGCGAGCGCGCGTACTTCGACCGGTGGCTCGCCCCCGCAGGCGAGGCCATCGCGTGCGTCGACGGCTCGACCGGCGAGGGGCTCGGCTGGGTCGACGTGGGGCGCGCGCACGCGGGCGAGGTCGACGGCCCCTACACGTGGTGGTCGAACCGCGGGCAGGCGTTCGACAACGACACGGGCTGGCGCATCGACTACCACCTGGCGACCCCCGAGCTCGCCGCTCTGGCGTCGGGATACCGGGTCGACCGCTACCCGTCGTACGACGCGCGGTGGAGCGACCACGCGCCCGTGGTCGCCGACTACGCGCTCTGAGCATTCTCCAAGTCGCGTTCACCGACCGTTTACCTTCAGTCTGGCGCCCGGACAGACACCGCGCTTAGCGTCGTTTCTCGTTGGGTGTCCCTCCCAGCGCCAGACCTGTCCTCCTCAACGGATCGGAACTTCTCGTGAAGCTCACTCGTCTTTCCGGCGTCGCCGCTCTCGGCGCCGTCGCCGCCCTCACGCTCGCCGGCTGCGCCGCGAACGAAGGCACCAGCTCGGACACCTCGTCGGGCGAGACCGCCTCGAGCCTGTCGGGCACCATCGGCGCGACAGGCGCCTCCTCGCAGACCGCCGCTCAGGAGGCCTGGGTCGCCGCGTTCCAGACCGCGAACCCCGACGCCACGGTCAACTACGAGCCCACCGGATCGGGCACCGGCCGCGAGAACTTCATCTCGGGCGCCTCGAACTTCATTGGCTCGGACCGCGCGTTCGAGATGGAGGAGCTCGGCGAGTTCGGAAGCTGCACCTCGGAGAGCATCGTCGAGGTCCCCGCCTACATCTCCCCCGTTGCCCTCGCGTTCAACCTTCCGGGCATCGACACGCTCAACCTCGACGCCGACACGATCGCGAAGATCTTCGCGGGCGAGATCACGAGCTGGGATGACGCCGCGATCGCGGACCAGAACCCCGACGCGGACCTCCCCTCGACGGCGATCACCCCCGTGAACCGCTCCGACGACTCGGGCACGACCGAGACGTTCGTGACGTACCTCGCCGCGACGGCGCCCGACGTGTGGACCTACGAGGTCTCGGGCGAGTGGCCGATCGACGGCACGGAGCGCGGCCAGGGCACGCAGGGCGTGCGCCAGATCATCGCCGACGGTGAGGGCACGATCGGCTACCTCGACGCCTCGCAGGCGCCCGAGGACGCCGGCCAGGTCGCCGTGGGCGTCGACGGCGAGTACGTGTCGTACTCGGCCGAGGCCGCCTCGGCCCTCATCGAGAACTCGCCGCTGGAGGAGGGCCGTGAGGCCCAGGACCTCGTCTTCTCGGTCGACCCCGCCTCCGCGACCGGCGGCGCCTACCCGATCGCGCTCGTGTCCTACCTCATCGGCTGCGTCGACTACGAGGACCCCGAGGTCGCGACGCTCGTCAAGGAGTACTTCAGCTACGTGATCTCGGCCGAGGGCCAGGACACGGCCGCCGAGGCCGCGGGCAGCGCCCCGATCTCGGACAGCCTCCGCGAGCAGGCGCAGACCGCGATCGACGCGATCGTCACGGAGTGACCTCACTCGCCCGACGTTCGGCCGTAGGCTGAATTCGGCACCGGTGCCCCCGCGCCCCTTTCGAGCACGGCTCGACGGGACCGCGGGGGCACCCGCATGACCACCTCTTCTGCACGATCCTCGAAGACTGGGAGCCCATGAGCACCTCTGAGAAGGCGACAGCACCCGAAGCGCCGCCCTCATCGACCCCGGCCGGCAGCATCAAGGCCAAGAAGCGCCCCGGTGACATCGCGTTCTCCGGAACGGCGGTCGGCGCCGGCATCCTGATCCTGCTCGTCCTCGCCGCGACGGCGTTCTTCCTCATCGGGCAGTCGATCCCCGCCATGACAGGCGACCCCGCCGAAAACCCGATCCTCGACGGCGAGTCGTTCTGGAGCTTCGTCGGGCCGCTGATCTTCGGCACGCTCTGGTCCTCGCTCATCGCGCTCGTCATCGCGACGCCGATCGCGGTGGGCATCGCGCTGTTCATCTCGCACTACGCCCCGCGCAAGCTCGCCGCGCTCCTCGGCTACATCGTCGACCTGCTCGCGGCCGTGCCGTCGGTCGTCTTCGGCCTGTGGGGCGCGATCTTCTTCTCCAACTTCCTCCAGCCGTTCTACGTCTGGCTGAACGGCGCCGTGGGCAGCTGGCCAGTCTTCAACCTCTTCTTCGGCGGCCAGGTGTCCCCCACGGGGAACACGATCCTCACCGCCTCGCTCGTGCTCGCGGTCATGATCCTGCCGATCATGACGGCGATCTGCCGCGAGGTGTTCCTCCAGACCCCCAAGCTGCACGAGGAGGCGGCGCTCGCGCTCGGCGCGACGCGCTGGGAGATGGTCACGATGGCCGTCCTGCCCTTCGCCCGCGGCGGCATGGTCTCGGGCGCCATGCTCGGTCTCGGGCGTGCGCTCGGCGAGACGATGGCCGTGACGATGGTGCTGTCCGGATCCCCGATCATCATCCTGCAGCTCCTGCAGTCGGGGAACCCGCTCACGATCCCCGCGAACATCGCGCTCGACTTCCCCGAGGCGTACGGAACGGGCGTCAACGCCCTGATCGCGACGGGCCTCATCCTCTTCATCGTGACGTTCATCGTCAACGCGATCGCGCGCTGGATCGTCAACCGCCGCGCCGAGTTCTCGGGAGCGAACTGACATGACCACCGCATCCGTCTCCGCCCCCACGGGCGCGCTGAGCTCCGGTCGCCTGCCCAAGGGCACGGCGTGGGCCGTGCTCGCCGGCGCCTTCGTCTTGTCGGCCATCATCTTCGCGTTCGCGAACGCCTCGGGCGAGGTCGCCGACTTCAACATCGCCGGCACCCTCTTCGTCGGCATGCTGATCTACCTCGCCGCGATCATGATCCTGTCGTCGATCGCGGAGAGCCGCCGTCACGCGACCGACCGACTCATGACCGGGCTCGTGTCGACCGCCTTCGTCATCGCCTGCCTCCCCCTCGTCTCGGTGCTGTGGACCGTCATCGTCAGCGGCCTGGCCCGCTTCGACGCCGAGTTCTTCAGCTTCTCGATGCGCAACATCACGGGCGAGGGCGGCGGCGCCGTCCACGCCATCTGGGGCACGCTCATCATCACCGGGCTCGCGACGGTCATCTCGGTGCCGATCGGCCTCATGACGTCGATCTACCTCGTCGAGTACGGCCGCGGCGGCCGGCTCGCGAAGGCGATCACGTTCTTCGTCGACGTCATGACGGGCATCCCCTCGATCGTCGCGGGTCTGTTCATCTACTCGGTCTTTGCCCTGATCATCGGGCCCGGGGTCCGGATGGGCATCATGGGCGCGCTCGCGCTCAGCGTGCTTATGATCCCCGTCGTGGTGCGCGGATCCGAGGAGATGCTGCGCATCGTTCCGAACGAGCTGCGCGAGGCGTCCTACGCGCTCGGCGTGCCGAAGTGGCTCACGATCGTCAAGGTCGTTCTGCCCACGTCGATCGCCGGCATCACGACCTCGATCATGCTCTCGATCGCCCGCGTCATCGGCGAGACCGCGCCCCTCCTGCTCACTGCCGGGTACACGAACAACCTGCAGCTGAGCCCGTTCGAGGAGTCGAACGGTCAGATGATGACGCTGCCGGTGTACGCCTACACGCAGTACATGTATCCGAACGCGGCCAACCCCGACGCGTCGCTCGACCGCGCGTGGGCGGCGGCCCTCACCCTCATCGTGATCGTCATGGCCCTGAACCTGCTCGCGCGGCTCATCGCCAAGGTCTTTGCCCCCAAGATGTCCGGTCGCTGACGCGCCACCCGCATCCCGTTCTCGAGACAACACAGAAGGATCCCCCAGGTGTCCAAGAGCATCGAAGTCAACGACCTCAACGTCTACTACGGCGACTTTCTCGCCGTGGAGGGCGTCAACATCGACATCCAGCCCCGCACGGTCACGGCCTTCATCGGCCCGTCGGGCTGCGGCAAGTCGACCTTCCTGCGCACCCTCAACCGCATGCACGAGGTCATCCCCGGCGCGCGCGTGGAGGGCGAGGTGCTGGTCGACGGCAAGAACCTGTACGACTCGGCCGTCGACCCCGTGCTCGTGCGCCGTCAGATCGGCATGGTCTTCCAGCGCCCGAACCCGTTCCCCACGATGTCTATCAAGGAGAACGTTCTGGCGGGCGTGAAGCTCAACAACCGCCGGATGTCGCGCGGCGACCAGGACGAGCTCGTCGAGCGCTCGCTGCGCGGCGCGAACCTCTGGAACGAGGTCAAGGACCGCCTCGACAAGCCGGGATCCGGCCTCTCCGGCGGCCAGCAGCAGCGCCTGTGCATCGCGCGAGCGATCGCCGTCTCGCCCGACATCATCCTCATGGACGAGCCGTGCTCGGCCCTGGACCCGATCTCGACCTTCGCGATCGAGGAGCTGATCGCCGAGCTCAAGAACGAGTACACGGTCGTCATCGTTACGCACAACATGCAGCAGGCCTCGCGCGTGAGCGACAAGACCGCGTTCTTCAACATCGCGGGCACGGGCAAGCCGGGCAAGCTCATCGAGTACGACGAGACGACGAAGATCTTCACGGCGCCGCAGGTGAAGGCGACGGAGGACTACGTCTCGGGCCGCTTCGGGTGATCCACGAGTTCTGAGCGAACATGGAGCCCCGGGGGAATGATCCCCCGGGGCTCCTCGTTACACTGGGTGTGCCGGGCCGCAGTCAAAACCCCGGGCTCCAACTCTTGCCGCTTCGAGCGGCCTTCCGCCGAGAGGCGTTTTCTGCGGCCCGGCACCTCTGCGTTCGGAAGGCGCCGTGCGCCGTGCCGCGCGCGTCGCCTCAGATGAGCTCGTCCCGACGCCACAGCCGCGCGGCGACGTCGAGGTCGTCCGCGATCGACGACAGGCGCAGGGCCCGCGTCGTGAGGGTCGTCGCGCGCTCGGGCTCCGTGGCCTCTGCGTCGTCGGCGAGGTGCGTCGCCCCGGACGCCTCCACCCGGCAGAACGCGGCGGTGCGATCCAGGGCGATCGCGAGGTCGCCCGTGAACGCGCCGCGGAGGATCGTGTCGATGAGCGCGACGAGCTCGGGAGGCGAGACGGGCGTCGGCGCGCCCGCAATGATCGCGTCGCCCGTGTGCAGCGCGGCGCGCCCCCGCTCGTAGAGCAACGCGGCGAGGGCGGCATCGGCGTGGATGCTCGCCTGCACGAGATACAGCCGCCACAGCGTGCCCGGGAGGGTCTTCGCGGGCGAGCGCGACCAGAGCTGCGCGATGTCGTCGATGCCGTGCGTCGAGGCGAACCGGATGAGGCGGTCGACGACCTCCGGGTCCTCCTCCGCCCGCACGCGCGCGAGGAGCGTCGCCGCCGTCTGGTGGGCGGCGCGGGACACCTCGGCCGGGTCCTCCGACGCGAAGAGGCGGTCGAAGGTGCCGGAGGGCCGGAACACGGGCCGGGGAAAGTCGCTCGTCATCGCCCTCCAGGCTACGCTCGCGCGCGGATGTGGGGACCCCGGTGCGGCACAATGTGGAGGGTCCCCGCACATCGGGCGCGGGAGGATCCGGGAGCCTGCCATGCTGATCGTCGGTCTCGTCGCCGCGGCGCTTGCCGCCGCGTTGCACGTGTTCATCTTTTGGCTCGAGTCGGTTGCGTGGACGTCGCCCCGCGCGCGGGCGACCTTCGGCACGTCCCCGGACGAGGCGGCGGCGACCCGGGAGCTCGCGTTCAACCAGGGGTTCTACAACCTGTTCCTCGCGGTCCTCGCAGCGCTCGGCGTCGTTCTCACGGCCGGGGGATGGGTCGCCGGCCCCACGCTGGTCCTCGCGGGGACGGGATGCATGCTCGCGGCGGCACTCGTCCTGCTCATCTCCTCCCCCGACAAGCGGCGGGCGGCCGTGACCCAGGGGGCATTCCCTCTCGTCGCGGTCGCCGCCACAACGATCGCCCTCGCGCTCTGAGGCGCCCGTTTCCCCTCAGACCTCCGTTGATGCCACGCGGTGCGCCGTGCGCGGGGCGTCTTCGGTCATGGCCCAGGACGCGAGGAGGCGCAGGGACTCCTCCGTGGGCGATCCCGGAGTCGCGACGAAGACCGTCATCGAGAGTCCGGGGTCCTGGTCGAGTTCGAGGGTTTGATAGTGGAGCTCGAGCCCGCCGACCACCGGGTGCCGGAAGGTCTTCTGGCCCGCGTAGTGGCGCCGCACGTCGTGCGCCGCCCAGTATTCGCGAAACTCCACGCTTTGAGTGGAGAGCTCGCCCACGAGCGCGTGGAGCCGCTTGTCGCGCGGGTTGCGTCCCGCCTCGCGGCGCAGGATCGTCACGTTCGTCCACGCGGCGCGATCCCAGTCCGGGTAGAAGTCCCGAGCGGACGGATCCAGGAAGATGTGCCGCGAGAAGTTGACGGGCCTGAGTGTCGTGCCCGCGTAAAGCGGCGAATACATGGCGAGTGCCAGCGCGTTGCCCGCGACGAGGTCCATGCGGTTGTTCTGGAGGAACGCGGGCGCGGACTGGATCGCGCCGAGGAGGTACTGCAGCTCCGGGCGCACCGTCGTGTCCGCGGGGGCGAGCGTCGCGCGGACCCCGGCGGGGTTCGCGTTCCGGGCCAGGTCGAACAGGTGCTCGCGCTCGGCCGCGTCGAACATCATGGCCCGAGCGATCGCCTCGAGAACCGCGTCGGAGACGCCGCGGAGGTTTCCCCGCTCGAGGCGTGTGTAGTAGTCCACGCTCAACCCGGCCAGACGGGCGACCTCCTCGCGCCGCAGGCCCGGCACGCGCCGGCGATCGCCGAACGTCTCGATGCCCGCGCGGTCGGGTGTGACGCGTGCCCGGCGCGACATGAGGAACTCGCGCACCTCGGATCGGCTGTCCATCCTGTCACCGTACGACGGTCGCGCCGCGCGAGGGAGGCCCTGTCCGAACCCGTCTCGCCGTGTCGTCCTGGCGCGCGGACCGCCCCTCGCGACGCACGCGCTCACGGAGGACGAGGACGGTCGCGAACGGGCGCGCGTCGCCGAGGCGTCCCGCGACGACGTTGCCGACGAGCGCCCCGGCCCCGAACGCGAGGAGCACGAGGGGCACGGCACCGGGCGCGATGCCGGCGCGGTCCGTGAGGAGCGGCGCGACGAAGCTGTACATCCCCATCACGCCCGCGTTGATGAGCACGCAGGCCGCGAGGGCCAGCCACATCCGCCCGGATCCGAGGGAGCGCACCTCCCCCGCGAGCGGCGGGGCGCCGGCCGCCGACGCCGGCACGAGCCGGAAAACCGGGTAGACAAGGGCGAGGGCCGCGAGAACCGCAAACGGCCCGTGCCACCCCGACGCCTGCCCGAGGAAGGCGCCGAGCGGCACGCCCAGCGCGTTCGCCAGCATGCCCCCGCCGAGCACGATGCCGAGCGCGCCCGCGCTCCGGCCCGGGCCTGCCAGGCGCACCGCCACGACGGCGGCGACCGCCCAGAAGGCCCCCGTCGCGAGCGCGGTCACCGCGCGCATCGCGAGCACGAACGCGAAGTCCGGCGCGAGGACCACGCCGACGTGGCCCAGGCCGAACACGACGAGCGAGAGGACGAGCGTGACGCGGTGAGGCAGGCGCAGCGTGAGGAGCGCCATCGCGGGCGCGCCGACGACCATGCCGATCGCGAACACGGTGATCGCGGGGCCCGCTTGCGAGACCGAGATCTCGAATGCGTCGGCGCCCTCGGGCAGGATCCCGGCGACGACGAATTCGGTCGTGCCCATGAGGAACGTGCCGGCCGCCAGGAGATAGACGGCGAACGGGAGGCAAGACGGGTGCATGCGTCCTTTCCCCGGCGCGCCCCGGGGCGGGTCGTGCGGCGGACACGAGCGTATGGTCCCGCTCGGCGGCGGTGGGAGGCCCCCTCGGAACCCGTTACGCGGATCCCTGGGTGCCCCGCGACGCGCGGATGGTGGGCCCAGAGGGGCTCGAACCCTCGACCCGCGGATTAAAAGTCCGATGCTCTGCCAACTGAGCTATAGGCCCGCGACTACTTTACGGGACCGCGCACGGGGTGCGCCCCGGCCACCTCCGGGACGGGGCGCTTACCGGGTGAGGCCCGATGTCACGAGCGTCGCGCCGGCGCCGACCAGCTCGTCGAGCGCCGCCGCGCTCGCGTCCGCCGAGACCCCCGCGACGAGGTCCGTGAGAACTCGCACGCGGATCCCCTCCCCCAGCGCGTCGCGCGCCGAGGCGAGGACGCAGTGGTCCGTCGCGATCCCGACGACGTCGGCTTCCTCGACCCCCGCGCCCCGCAGGATACCCGCGACCGCCCGACCGTCGTCGGTCGCGCCCTCGAACATCGAGTACGCGGGAATGCCCATGCCCTTCTTCACGTGGTGCGTGACCGCGGCGGGGTCGAGCCAGGGGTCGTACTCCGCTCCGGGCGTGCCCGCGATGCAGTGCGGCGGCCACGTGTCGACGAAGTCTGGGTCCGCGGCGATGTGGCCGCCGTTCGACTCGCCCGCCGTGTGCCAGTCGCGCGAGGCCACGATGACGGCGTAGTCCCGCGCGCGCTCGTTCAGCAGGCGCGTCACTCCGGCGGCCACGGCGTCGCCGCCGGCGACGGCCAGGGCGCCGCCCTCCGTGAAGTCATTCTGGACGTCGACGATGAGGAGTGCGCGGGACATGGCCCGAGCCTACGGGCCGGCGGCCCGCGGGAAAACCCTCGGTTTCGCGGGAGAGCCGCCCGGATCCGCGGGCGGCGGATCCGGGCGGCTCGGGGTCGTGGGTCAGCCGGCGATGGCCTCCGCGATCGGCACGTCGCCGTTACCGAAGGCGATCGTGCGCCCGACGGTCGAGGCGTCCGCGAGCGCGGCGGCGGCAACGGCGGCGACGTCGCCACGCGAGACCACGCCCTGCCCCGGGTGCGCCGTCTCGATGCGCCCCGTCGGCTCGTCGAGCGTCAGCGGGCCGGGGCCGAGGATCGTCCAGTCCAGGTCGGTGCCACGCAGGTACGCGTCGGCGGCCGCCTTGGCCTCGGCGTAGTGGAACAGCCCGTCCTCTTCCGTGAGCCCGTGATCGGGCTTGGATCCGATGAACGAGACCATGACGTAGCGGCGCGCGCCCGCGTGCGCGGCCGCGTCCATGGTGCGGATCGCCGCATCGCGGTCGACGGCGTACGTGCGCGCGGGGCTCCCGCCGCCCGCGCCGGCGGACCAGACGATCTGGTCGTATCCCGTGAACAGCTCGGCGAGCGCGTCGGTGTCGAGCTGCTCGACGTCCGCGACGATCGGCGTGGATCCCGCGGCCGTGATGTCGTCCACGTGCTCCGGATTGCGGATCAGGCTCGCGACGTCGTCGCCGCGCTCGGCGAGCAGCGGCGCGAGACGGAGCGCGACCTTGCCGTGGCCACCGATGATGAGAACGCGCGTCATGGCGTCTCCTTTCTCTCGTCGATCAGGTTCCGCTCCACGCTAACGGCGGAGCGGCCGGCCGGGGCCGCGCCGGCGATATCCGCGCGGATCAGGTCGGCGCGTGCTGCTCGAGGAACGCGTACACGTCCGTCGTGTCCACGCCGGGAAACGCCCCCGTGGGCAGCGTCGCGAGCAGCGTCCGCGGCGTCGCGACGTTCGGCCAGGCGCCCGCGCGCCACTTCTCGGCGAGCCCCTCGGGCGGGCGGCGGCAGCACACCTCGTCAGCGTGCCGGGAGACCCCGCGATGCCGGGTGTCGCGGCCCACGAACCACCGGGTGTCGTCGAAGCGCACCCCCACGCTGACGGAGTGCGCGCCCTGGCTGGAGTGCTCGACCCGCGCCGTGCACCAGTAGGTGCCGCCGCCCGTGTCGGTGTACTGAAAGTAGGGGTTAAACCGGTCGTCCACGTCGAAGACGGCCCGGCTCGTCCACTGGCGGCAGCAGAGCTGGCCCTCGATGGATCCGAGCCGGTCGGTCGGAAAGTTCACGTCGTCGTTCTCGTAGGCCTTCGTGATGGTGCCCGACTCGTGGACCTTGAGGAAGTGCACGGGGATATCGAGGTGCCGCGTGGCCAGGTTCGTGAAGCGGTGCGCGGCCGTCTCGTAGGAGACGGCGTACGCGTCGCGCAGATCCTCGATCGAGATCTCGCGGCGCCTCTTCGCCTCCACGAGCGCCGCCACCGCGTGCGCCTCGGGAACCAGGAGGGCGCCGGCGAGGTAATTCTGTTCGACGCGCTGTCGGAGAAACTCCGCGTAGGACGCAGGCTCGGCGTGCCCGAGGACACGGCTCGCGAGCGCCTGCAGCATCGCGGCGCGCGGATCCGCCGACACCCGGTGCGGCAGGTACAGCCGGCCGTGGCGCAGGTCCACCACGCTGCGCGTGGACGCCGGGAGGTCGGCGACATAGTGGAGCGTCACGCCGAGGTGGGCGGCGATCTCACCGGCCGCGCGCTGCGTGAGCGGGCCGCCGGGATGCCCCACCGCCGCCAGGAGCTCGGCCGCCTGCCGCTCGAGGTCGGGGAAGTAATTGCCCTGGGCCCGCATCAGGCGGCGCAGCTCGAGGTTCGCGCGGCGGGCTTCCTCGGGCGTCGCCTGACGCTCGTCCCGCAGCCGGTCGATCTCCCCCGTCAGCCGGAGGATCGCGGCGATCGCCTCGTCGGGCATGCCCTTGGGGATTCGGAAGGGCGTGAGGCCCAGGGCGCGGAACCGCGGCGAGCGCATCTCGCGCTCGAGCGCGACCTCGAGCGCGCTGCGGGCGTCGAGCGGCTCTTCGCTCACGAGGGTGTCCGCCGAGACGCCTAGGGCCCGGGCGATGGCGCGCAGCATCGACAGGCGCGGTTCGCGACGACCGTTCTCGATCATGGATAACTGGCTGGGGGCGCGCCCCACGGCCGCGGCGAGCTCCGCGAGGGTCATGCCGCGCTCGACCCGGAGCGCGCGCACGCGGCGTCCGACGGCGAGCGCGTCGCCGTCCGGAATCTCGTCGTCGAGGGAATCCATGGCCAGATCATGCCAGACAGATCCGCGATGCGGAACTTCTCGAATATTTCTTCCGAATCCGGCGGTCACGCGGGGAGGTTCTTCCCCGATCGTGGTCTCACCAGACACCGCGGCACCCGCCGCCCGACCGGAGGAGATCGACGATGACCACCACCCCGCACCGCGCCGGAGCGCAGACGCAGACCGCCGCCGAGCTGCAGCTCGAGTGGGACGCGGATCCGCGCTGGGCCGGGATCACCCGCGACTACACGGCCGAGGACGTCATCCGCCTGCGCGGCAGCGTGCGGGAGGAGCCCACACTCGCGCGCCGCGGCGCGGAGAACCTGTGGGACCAGCTCCGGGGCGACTCCTACGTCCGGGCCCTGGGCGCGCTCACGGGCGGCCAGGCCGTGCAGCAGGTCCGCGCGGGCCTGACCGCCATCTACCTCTCGGGGTGGCAGGTCGCCGCCGACGCGAACCTCTCGGGCCAGACCTACCCCGACCAGTCCCTGTACCCGGCGAACTCCGTTCCCGCGGTCGTCCGGCGGATCAACAACGCGCTGATGCGCCAGGACCAGCTCGAGCACGGCGAGGGCGCCGTCACGCGGGACTGGCTCGCGCCCATCGTCGCCGACGCCGAGGCGGGCTTCGGCGGCCCGCTGAACGCGTACGAGCTCGCGCACCAGATGATCCAGGCGGGCGCCGCGGGGATCCACTGGGAGGACCAGCTCGCGAGCGAGAAGAAGTGCGGCCACCTCGGCGGCAAGGTGCTCGTGCCCACGAGCCAGCACGTGCGGACCCTCAACGCCGCCCGCCTCGCGGCCGACGTCGCGGGCGTCCCGACGATCCAAATCGCCCGGACCGACGCGCTCGCCGCCGACCTCCTCACGAGCGACGTCGACGACCGGGACCGCGCCTTCTGCACGGGCGAGCGCACGACCGAGGGCTTCTTCCGCGTCGAGCCCGGCCTCGACCCCGTCATCGCCCGCGGGCTCGCGTACGCGCCCTACGCCGACCTGCTGTGGGTCGAGACGGGTACCCCCGACATCGGGCTCGCGCGCGAGTTCGCCGCCGCGATCCACGCCGAATTTCCGGGGAAGATGCTCGCCTACAACTGCTCCCCGAGCTTCAACTGGTCGGCCGCCCTCGACGACCGGCAGATCGCGCGGTTCCAGGACGAGCTCGCGGAGGTCGGCTACCGGTTCCAGTTCATCACCCTCGCCGGCTTCCATGCCCTCAACCACTCGATGTTCGACCTCGCCCGCGGCTACGCCGAGCGCGCGATGCCGGCCTACGTCGCCCTCCAGAACGCGGAGTTCGCGGCGGAGAAATCCGGCTACACGGCGACCAAGCACCAGCGCGAGGTCGGCACCGGCTACTTCGACCTCGTCTCGAGCGCCCTCAATCCCGCGGCCTCGACCCTCGCGCTCGTCGGCTCCACCGAGTCCGAGCAGTTCCACTGACCCGCCCTCCCCGCCGAACGGATACGATCATGACCCTTATCGACCAGACCATCGCCCCGCACCGAGCGGCGCCCCGCACGCCGCCCGCGATCGACGTCGCCGGCCCCATGCGGGACGGCTTCGCAGACATCCTCACCCCCGACGCGCTCGCGTTCCTCGCCCAGCTTCACGAGCTGTTCGCGGGCCCCCGCTACGACCGCTTGGCCGCGCGGTTGCGTCACGGCTACGAGATCGGCAACGGCCGGGATCCGCGCTTCCGCGAGGACACCCGGCGGATCCGCGAGGACCTGTCCTGGCGCGTCGCGGGGCCCGGCCCCGGCCTCGCCGACCGCCGCGTGGAGATCACGGGCCCGACGGATCCGCGCATGACAATCAACGCGCTGAACTCGGGCGCCCGGGTGTGGCTCGCCGACCAGGAGGACGCCACGAGCCCCACCTGGGAGAACGTCGTCGGTGGGCAGATCTCCCTTGCCGCCGCGATCCGCGGGACCCTCACGCACACGGCCGCGAACGGCCGCGAATACGCCGTCACGGCGGAGCGCACGCCGACGATCGTGATGCGACCGCGCGGCTGGCACCTCGAGGAGCGCCACCTGACCTTTACCGACGCGCACGGCCGCACCATGGCGACGTCTGGATCCCTCGTGGACTTCGGGCTGTACGCGTTTCACAACGCCCGGGAGCTCGTCGAGCGGGGCCGCGGTCCGTACTTTTACCTGCCCAAGATCGAGCAGGCCGAGGAGGCCCGGCTGTGGGATCAAGTGTTCTCCTTCACGGAGCACTACCTGGGGCTCGCCCACGGCACGATCCGCGCGACGGTCCTCATCGAGACGCTGCCCGCAGCGTTCCAGATGGAGGAGATCCTCTACGAGCTGCGCGACCACTGCGCCGGCCTGAACGCGGGGCGCTGGGATTACATCTTCTCCATCATCAAGACGTACCGCGGCCGCGGGTCGCGCTTCGTCCTCCCCGACCGCAACGAAGTCACCATGACGGTCGGATTCATGCGCGCCTACACGGAGCTCCTCGTGCGCACCTGCCACCGCCGCGGCGCGTATGCCATCGGCGGCATGAGCGCCTTCATCCCGAACCGGCGCGACCCCGAGGCGAACGAGCGCGCCCTCGCGAAGGTCGCCGCCGACAAGCAGCGCGAGGCGCGCGACGGCTTCGACGGCACGTGGGTCGCCCACCCCGACCTCGTGCCGGTTGCCGAGGCGGAGTTCGACGCCGTGCTCGGCGATCGCCCCCACCAGCTCGGCCGCGTCCGGGAGGACGTGCAGGTGCGCGAGCGCCACCTGCTCGATCTGTTCATCGGACGCGGGATCACCGACGCCGGGGTCCGCGAGAACGTCGAGGTGGCGATCCGGTACATCGAGGCCTGGCTGCGCGGTCAGGGCGCCGTCGCGATCGGCGGGCTGATGGAGGACGCCGCAACGGCCGAGATCTCCCGGTCGCAGGTCTGGCAGTGGATCCGCCAGGACTGCGTCACGACAGAGGGCACGGCCATCACGCGGGAGCACGTCGCGGGCCTCGTCGACGCGGTGCTGCGGGACGCGCCGCGCACGCCGGACGACCGGTTCGACGACGCGGCGGACGTCTTCCGCGACGCCGCGCTCTCGCCGACCTTCGCGCCGTTCTTCACGACGAAGGCGTACGCGGACCACCTCGCCCCGCGGGCCTGAGCCTCGGCGCGCCTGGCGGGGGCTCACCCCCCGCCAGGCGCTCACGCGGGCGGCGCGCCCGGTGCGTCGCCGCCCGTGGGCTCCGTCGACGTGTCCACGCGGGCCACAAGCGGAGGTATCCGTTTGCTTGGAGTCGCGCCGCGCCCGCCGCCTGGCGTGTCACACTCGTCCCATGCCCGCCGCACCGCCCTCCCGCCCGGGCGGGAGCATCCCCTCGCGGCTGCTGCAGCCCGTCCTGCTCCTCGCCGTCATGTGGGCCGCGCGGATCATGGACGACCTCCTCCCGTACGACGCGAACCGCGAGCTGGGGATCCAGTCGTGGGCGTGGGAGGGGCTCGACGGGATCCTCGTCTCCCCCGTGCTCCACGGCAGCTGGGCGCACCTCGGCGCGAACACCGTGCCCTTTCTCGCGCTCGGCGTGCTCGTCGCGCTCGACGGGGCGGGCCGTTTCTGGGGCGTCACCGCCGTCATCGCGGTGTTCGGCGGACTGGGCGTGTGGCTCGTCAGCCCGCCCGGGACGATCACGGTGGGGGCGTCGGGCCTCGTGTTCGGGTACTTCGGGTACCTGCTGGTCCGGGCGTTCGTCGCGCCGTCGCTCGGGCACGGCATCCTCTATGCCCTCCTCGCGATCGGCGTCGCCGCCGTCTACGGCACCTCGATGCTCGCGGGCATCATCGACGCGGGCGCGGGCGTGAGCTGGCAGGCGCACCTGTTCGGCGGCATCGGCGGCGCGTACGCGGCCGTCCTGCTACGCCCGCGGCGGATCCGGCGGGCGCCCGCCCCGCCCGGCTGACGCCCCGCGGTTCCGGGCCTCTCCTCGCGCCTCGGGCCTCACACCGCGGGGGCGTTGTGGGGCGCGCACAATAGCCCGCGGCCGTCAGGTCCGAAGCCGGTAGCGTCGCCCGTCGTGAACGTTCTCTGGCGCACGATCCTCGTCCTTTTCCGCGCGCGTCGGCGGCACCGCCGCGGTGATACCCTCGCCTACGACGACATCGGGCGGATCCGCCTCACCACGCTGCCGACCGACATCGACCTCCTCCGTCACATGAACAACGGGCGCTACCTGTCGCTGTTCGACCTCGGGCGGTGGGACTTCACGACGCGCACGGGGCTCTCCGACGTCTTCCGCGACAACGGGTGGTACGCGGTCGTCGCGAACGAGACGATCTCGTTTCGCCGCTCGCTCCAGCTCTGGCAGCGCTTCGAGCTCGAGACGCGGTGGCTCGGCTACGACGATCGCGCGCTGTTCCTCGAGCACCGCGCAATCGTCGGCAGCGAGATCGCCGCGCGCGCCGTGATTCGCGCGCGGATCCTGCGCCGCGGGGGCGGATCCGTCACGCACGACGAGCTGTTCTCCGCGATGGGCATCTCCGGGGGCTTCCCCGAGGTCCCGGCCTGGGTCCACGACTGGGCGGCCGCGGCGAGCCTGCCGAGCACGCGCCAATCGGCCCCGCGCGACTGGCAGGACACACCGCGGAGGGGGTGACGAACTCGATTCACGGGAATAAGATGGCGGCGGCGACCTCCCCGTGGGCCGCCGCGTTCCGCGCCGCGAGCGCACCCGTCGCGGCGTACGAAAGGATGATCCCATGAAGGTCACGGCAGCCGTTGCCACGGCCCCCGAGCAGCCGCTCGACATTCGCGAGCTCGAGCTGGACGACCCGCGCCCGCTCGAGGTGCAGGTGCGCCTCGTCGCGAGCGGCGTATGCCACACCGACGCCATCGTGCGCGACCAGTGGTACCCGGTGCCGCTGCCCGCCGTCCTCGGCCACGAGGGCGCCGGCGTCGTCGAGAAGGTCGGCGCGGGCGTCACGTCGGTCGCCCCGGGCGACAAGGTCGTGCTCGCGCCGGCATCCTGCGGCACGTGCACGCAGTGCATCGGCGGCCACCCTGCCTACTGCACGAAGTTCTACGAGCTGAACTTCGGCGGCGCGCGCCCCGACGGATCCACCATGTTCCGCGACGGCGACACCTCGGTCGCGTCGAACTTCTTCGGTCAGTCGTCGTTCGCCTCCGTCACGAATGTCAACGAGCGCGGCGTCGTCAAGGTCGCCGACGACGCCCCCCTCGACATCCTCGGCCCGCTGGGCTGCGGCATCCAGACCGGCGCGGGCGCCGTCCTCAACGTCCTGCGCCCGGGGCCCGGCTCCTCGATCGTGATCTTCGGCACGGGCGCCGTGGGCATGGCCGCCATGCTCGCCGCGGTCGCCTCCGGGTGCACGACGATCATCATGGTCGACATCGTCGACTCCCGCCTCGAGTTCGCCCGCGAACTCGGCGCCACGCACACCATCAACTCGCGCGGCACCGACCCCGTCGAGGCCGTCAAGGAGATCACGGGCGGCGGCGCGAACTTCGCGCTCGACTCGACCGGCGTGAAGTTCGTCTTCCCGCAGATGGTCGCCTCGCTCGGCACGCGCGGTCACGGCGCGCTCGTGGGCGCCTCCCCGCTCGGCACGGAGGCGCCGTTCGACATCGGCACGCTGCTGCTCACGGGGCTCACCGTCAGCATGGTCGTCGAGGGCGACTCGGTGCCGCAGGAGTTCATCCCGAAGCTCATCGACATGCACGCACGCGGCCTGTTCCCGTTCGACAAGCTCGTGAAGCACTACGCGTTCGCGGACATCAACGAGGCGTTCGCCGACTCGGAGTCGGGCGCGACGCTGAAGCCCGTCGTCACGTTCTGACGCCGCAGCGCCCGGCCCGATCGGGCCGGGCGCGGCCGGCGCACCAGGCACGAAAAAGGCCCCGGGAATCCCGGGGCCTTTCTGTTCGAGCCACCTGTCGGAATCGAACCGACGACCTATTCATTACGAGTGAATCGCTCTGCCGACTGAGCTAAGGTGGCGTCTCGCGCCGCGCGAGCGGCACGAGAGACAATATTACCCGCTTGCCCGCCCGCGCGCGAATCCGACCCGCACCCCGGGCGTGCCGCGGGATCCGCCCGTCAGCAGGTCGCGCCGTCGGCGGGCACCTCGCCGTCGATGAGGTAGGCCTCGACGGCGGAATCGACGCAGTCGCTGCCCGCCTTGTACGCCGTGTGCCCCTCGCCCTCGTAGGTGAGCAGCGTGCCGCTGTCGAGCTGATCGGCGAGCGAGACGGCCCACTCGTAGGGGGTCGCGGGGTCGCCCGTCGTGCCGACCACGAGGATCGGGGCGGCGCCGGCAGCGTGGATCTCGCCGCGCTCGCCCGTCGGCTCGTACGGCCAGAACGCGCACACGTCGGCGCCCAGCATGTACTGCCACGTCACGGGAGCCTGCTCGGAAAGGATCCGCTCGTCCTCCGCCGACGTGTCCTCCGACTCGGTCGGGTAGTCCATGCAGTTGTAGGCCGTGAACGCCTCGGTCGAGTTCGTGGGGTAGGTGCCCTCCTCGCGGCCGTTGTAGAAGTCCGCGAGGAACATCGCCATGGTGGCGTCGCCCTGGAGCGCGCCGGCGAGGGCCTCGGTCAAATACGGCCAATTCTGCTCGCTGTAGAGCGCCGCGACGACCGCGGTCATCAGCGCGTCGCCGCCGAGCTCGCGGCCGTCCGCGGCCACGAGCGGCGCGCGGTCAACCGACGCGAGGAGCGCGGCCACGTCGTCCATCGCCTGATCCGCGGATCCGCGGAACGGGCACGACGCGCCCTCGAGGCAGCTCGCGAGGTAGGTGCGGAACGACTCCTCGAACGCGATGACCTGCGTGCGCCCGACCTCGCTGCCCGACACCGAAGGGTCGATGGCCCCGTCGAGCACGAGGCGGCCGACGTTCTCGGGGAACAGCTCGGCGTACGTCGCGCCCAGGAACGTCCCGTACGAGTACCCGAGGTAGTTCAGCTGCGCGTCGCCGAGGACGGCGCGCAGGAGGTCCATGTCGCGCGCCGCCTGCTCGGTCGTGACGAACTCGAGCACCTCGCCGGAGTTCTCGGCGCACGCGTCCGCGAACGCCTCCGCCTTCTCGTCGAGCGCGGCCTCCCACTCCTCGGAGCCTCGCTCTCCCGCCGGGATGTCATAGAGGTAGGCGTCCATCTCGGCGTCGTCGAGGCACGACACCGGCGTCGATCGCGAGACGCCGCGCGGGTCGAACCCCACGACGTCGTAAGTGGCCAGGAGGTCCTCCCCGATCCCGTCGTACTCGAGCGAACTGTAGAGCAGATCGATGCCCGAGGATCCGGGCCCGCCCGGGTTGATCAGGAGGGAGCCCGCGGGATCGGCGGGGCGGTTGGCGGGACGCGCGATCCGTAGCTCGATCTCGCCCGCGCCGGGATCCGCCCAGTCCTGAGGCGCAGTGACCGTGGCGCACTCGACCTCGACGCTCGTCTGCGGACCGTCGCACGCCTCCCACGCGAGCGTCTGCTCGTAGAACGGCAGGAGGTCGGCCGGCACGCCGTCGGTGGCGGGGGCGGTCGTCTCCTCGCCGGCGCCCGGCACGAGGTCCGGGAGGGGGTTCGCGCACCCCGCGAGCAGGAGGACGGTCGCGGACGCCGCGGCCACGAGGCTGAGGGCGCGCCGGGCGCGGGTGAGTGAGGTCACGGCTTCCTTCCGCTGACGATGGTCACGAGCAGGCTTTCGAGCGCGAGCGCGGGCTGGACGTTGCGCTCGAGCGCGGCGCGCGTCTCGGCGATGTGGTCGAGGATCGTGAGGGCGCGGCGGGGGCGCCAGGCCTGGGCGACCTGCCGGATGTCGTCGACGAGCTCAAGGTTGATCATGCCCTCCTCGCGGCCAAGCTGGGCCAGCGCGATGTCGCGAAACAGCGACTGCATGTCGGTGAGCACGCGGTCGAGCCCGTCGCGCACCCCCCTCTTCGCGCGACGCTCCTGCTCGTCCTTGAGCGCGTTCAGCTGCGACCGCACGGCGGGCGGGACCTTCGCGCCGTCGGGCACCCCGACCGTGCGCAGCAGGGCCTGGCGCTCCGCCTCGTCGCGCTCGGCGTTCAGGGCCTTCGCGTCGTCGGTGGCGGCCTGCACGATGCGCCCGGCGATCTGCACGACGTCGCCGATCGCGCGCACCCGGAGGACGTCACGAAGGGTCTGGTCGCGCCGGACGCGCGAGGGCTCGTCGGTCGCGAGGCGCTGCGCCATGCCGATGTGGCGCTGTGCGTGGCGGGCGGATTGCTCCGCGATGGCGCGGTCGACGCCCGTGCGCACGGTGATGAGGTGCGCGACGTCGTCAACCTCGAGCTCGCGCAGCCGCAGCGAGCGCACCCGCGAGCGGATCGTCGGCAGCAGGTCGGCCTCGCTCGGCGCGCACAGCACCCACACCGTGTGCTCGGGCGGCTCCTCGAGGGCCTTGAGGAGCACGTTCGAGGTGCGCTCGGTCATGCGGTCGGCGTCCTCCACCACGATCACGCGGTGACGCCCCACCGAGGGCGCGTAGTAGGACCGCTCGACGATGTCGCGCGCCTGCTTGATCGTGATGATCACGCCCTCCGTGCGCAGCCGCGTGAGGTCGGGGTGCGTCCCCGCGAGGACCTGTCGCATCGTCGCCTCGTCGCCCGGGCCGCCCGCGATGAGTGCGGCAGCGAACGCGAGCGCCAGCGTGGATCGCCCGGACCCGGGAGGGCCCGTCACGAGCCAGCCGTGCGCCAGCTGGGCCGGGTCGGCGGCGGCGCGCTGGAGCGTCTCGACGGCGTCGCGCTGGCCCAGCACGTCGCCCCACGGGATCGCGGCGGCGGAAGTCAGGGGCATGCGTTCAGCCTACGGGGAGCCACCGACAACGAGCCGGGCCTCACACGAGCGGCGCGACGCGGGCACGGATCCGCTCGGCGATCCGCTCCGGATCCGCCGACGCGTCCACGACGAGGAAGCGGTCGGTCTCGGCCGCGGCCAGCTCGAGGAACGCCTCGCGCACGCGCCCGTGGAACTCGGCCGCCTCGGCCTCTAGGCGGTCGAACGGCCTGTCGTCGGCGTCGAGCCGCCGTCGCGCCGCGGCCGGGGCGAGATCGAGCAGCACGGTGAGGTCGGGAAGCGCGCCGCCCGTCGCCCACAGCGACAGGTCGCGCACCTCGGTCATCCCCAGCACTCGCCCGGCGCCCTGATAGGCCACGGACGAGTCGAGGTACCGGTCCTGCAACACGACCTCGCCGCGCGCGAGCGCGGGCAGCACGCGCGTCGCGACGTGGTGCGCGCGGTCGGCGGCGTACAGCAACGCCTCCGCGTGCGGGGCGATGTCCCCGCGGTGGTGCAGGACGAGCTCGCGGATCCGCTCGCCCACCTCAGTGCCGCCCGGCTCTCGCGTGCGCACGACCGCGCGGCCGCGGGCGGCGAGCCACTCCTCCAACAGGCGCGCCTGGGTCGTCTTGCCCACGCCGTCGCCGCCCTCGAAGGTGATCCACGGCGCGCGGCGGGCCGCGGGTTCCATCACTCCCCCGCGGCCTCGCGCGCGGCCTTGTTCCGCGCGCGAGTCGCGGCGGCCTTCTTGGCGGCCTCCGAGCGCGCGGCCGAGACCTCCTTGCCCGCGGCGGTCGTCTTCTTCGCGGGCGCCTTCTTCGCGGGCGCCTTCTTGGCCGCGGCCCCGCGCTTCTTCGCCGGCCCCTTCGCCCGTTTGTCCGCGAGCAGCTGCACGGCGCGCTCGAAGTCGACGTCGGTCGCCGTCTCCCCGCGCGGGATCGTGGCGTTCGTCTCCCCGTCCGTGACGTAGGGGCCGAACCGGCCGTCCCGGATCCGAATCGCCTTCCCGCTCGTCGGGTCTTCCTTCTCGAACTCCTTCAGGGAGCTCGCCGCGCGACGGGCGCCGTACTTCGGCTTCGCGTAGACCTCGAGCGCCTCGTCGAGGGTGATGTCGAAGATCTGTTGCTCCGCCTCCAGCGACCGCGAGTCGCTGCCCTTCTTCAGGTAGGGGCCGTAGCGGCCGTTCTGCGCCGTGATCTCCTCGCCGGAGGCGGGATCCGTCCCGACCGTGCGCGGCAGGGCGAGCAGCGCGAGCGCCGTGTCGAGGTCGATCGTCTCGGGCGACATGCTCTTGAACAGCGATGCGCGCCGGGGCTTGGGCGCCGCGGCCTTCTTCGTCGCCTTCGCGGGCGACTCGGTAACCTCGCCCGTCGCAGGGTCGACCTCGCCCGGCTCCTCGGGCTCGCTCTCCTCGAGGTACGGACCGAAGCGGCCGTCCTTGACCACGACGATCTTGCCGTTGTCGGGGTTCTCCCCGAGCACGCGGTTGCCGGCGACGGGCTGGTCGATGAGCTCCTGGACCTTCTCGGGCGTGAGCTCGTCGGGCGCCAGCTCCTCGGGCACGTTGATCCGGCGCGGATCCGCCTCCGGCGCATCGGGATCGACGACCTCGAGGTAGGGACCGTACTTGCCGAATCGCAGGGTCGCGCGCTCCGTGATGGGGGTCGCGTTCAGCTCGCGGGCGTCGATCTCGCCGAGGTTCTCGACGATCGTCCGGAGGCCGGGGTGCTCGCCGCCGCCGAAGTAGAACGACTTCAGCCAGTCGGAGCGGTCCGCCTCGCCGCGGGCGATCCGGTCGAGATCCTCCTCGAGCTCCGCCGTGAAGTCGTAGTCGACGAGGTCGCCGAAGTGGCGCTCGAGGAGGCGGATCACGCTGAACGCGAGCCAGGTCGGCACGAGGGCCTGCCCGCGCTTGACGACGTAACCGCGGTCGAGGATGACGCCGATGATGCTCGCGAACGTCGAGGGCCGGCCGATGCCGCGCTCCTCCAGCGCCTTGACGAGGCTCGCCTCCGTGTAGCGCGGCTTGGGCGAGGTCTGGTGGCCCTTCGCCTCCGCGTCCGACAGCTGGACGGCGTCGCCGACCGCGACCTGCGGGAGCTGCTGGTTCTGGTCCTCCTCCGAGGCGTGGCGCTTCTCGTCGGCGCCCTCCTCGTAGGCCTCGAGGAAGCCCTTGAACGTGTACACCGTGCCCGAGGCCGTGAACTCCAGCGCGCGATCGTCCGCGTCGGCCGCGAGCGTGATCGTCGTGGTCTCGAGCTTCGCGTCGCTCATCTGGCTCGCGATCGTGCGCGTCCAGATCAGGTCGTACATCCGCTGCTCGTCGCGGCCGAGCTGGCCGACGACCTCCTTCGGCGTGCGGAAGGTGTCGCCCGAGGGGCGAATCGCCTCGTGCGCCTCCTGCGCGTTCTTCGACTTCGACGGATACACGCGCGGCTTGGCCGGGATCGCGGCGTCGCCGTAGAGCGCGACGGCCTGCGACCGCGCGGCCTGCACGGCCTGCGCGCTGAGGCTCGTCGAGTCGGTACGCATATAGGTGATGTAGCCGCGCTCGTAGAGGCTCTGCGCGACGGACATCGCGACCTTCGCGGTCATCCCGAGCTTGCGCCCGGCCTCCTGCTGCAGCGTCGAGGTCGTGAACGGCGCGGACGGACGGCGCGTGCCGGGCTTCGCCTCGACCTTCGTCACCGCCGCGGATCCGGCCCGCTCGATCGCGGCCGCGAGCCGCGTCGCCTGCTCCTCGTCGAGGACGACGACGGCCTTGGTCAGCTCGCCCTTGTCGTTGAAGTCGCGCCCCGAACCGAGCGGGGAGCCGTCGATCCGGGCGAGGCGGATCCCGAACCCGGTTTGCTCGCGCGTGGCGCGCGCCGAGATCGACCAGTAGCTCGCGGACACGAACGCCATGCGCTCCCGCTCGCGGTCGACGACCATGCGCGTGGCCGCCGACTGCACGCGGCCGGCGCTGAGCGCCTGGCCCGAGGCGCCGGATCCGACCTTGCGCCAGAGCACGGGCGAGACGTCCCAGCCGTACAGGCGGTCGAGCACGCGACGCGTCTCCTGCGCGTCGACAAGGGAGGTGTCGAGCTCGCGCGTGGACTCAACGGCCTTGCGGATGGCGTCCTTCGTGATCTCGTGGAACACCATGCGCTTGACCGGGACCTTGGGCTTCAGGGTCTCGAGAAGGTGCCACGCGATGGCCTCGCCCTCGCGGTCGCCATCGGTCGCGAGCACGAGCTCGCTCGCCCCCTTGAGCGCGCGCTTGAGCTCGCTCACCGTCTTCGTCTTGCGGTCGCTCACGACGTAGTACGGGGTGAAGCCGTGCTCGATGTCGATCGAATAGCGGCCGTACGCGGCGCGATCCTTCTCGGGGATGTCGCGCTTGTCGGCGAGGTCGCGGATGTGCCCGACCGAGCTCAGTACCTCGTAGTCGTCTCCGAGATAGCCCTGGATAGAGCGCATCTTGGTGGGCGACTCGACGATGACGAGTTTCTTGCCATCTGCCAAAGGGGGCGTCCTTTCTTCGATGCACACCATACACACCGGGCACTGTGCGCCGGCGTCGACCGCCGGACGCGGGTCCCTAGCCGCGCGCGGCGCGCCGCGGCCACGGCACGCGGGGGCGCCGGGGCGCGGCGGGGAGAACCGCGCGCCCCGCGGACGCGGTCGCCTCGCCGCGCGCGATCGCCCGCGCGAGGCGGAGCCGCCCCGTCGCGGCGACCCGCGCCGCGACGGAGGCGTCGTCGTCCGGTGCTCCGGGCAATGCTCGGGCGAGGGCACGGGCGACGCGCGCGTCCAGGTCGCGACGAGCCTCGCTCGTGGCGAGGTGGGCGTCGGCGGCGGCGACCACGTCCGCTCGGGTGCTCCGCGGATCCGCGCACGCCTCGAGCAGCTCCGTGAGCTCTCGGGGCTGCCGGGCGACGAGGAGCCTCGCGCGGACGATCGCCTGCGCCGCGGGATCCGGCGTCTCCCACCCCGCGCGAATCGTGAGGTCGTCGAGCGCGCGGCGCGAGGCGCGGCGCAGCTCGGCGTAGTCGGCGGAATCGTCGGCGAGCGCGGTCGCCGGCTCGGCCGACCACATGTCCGTCGGGAACGCGGCCTCGAGCGCGTCGAGATCGACCTCGGCGGCGGGGACGGGCCCCAGGCGGACCGCTTCGTCGACCGTCTGCGCGAAGGTCACGTCCGCGCGCCCCGTGCCGGCGTAGTAGTCGACGTATTTAAAGGCGTGCTCGGCGCGCGGCACGACGGGACGGGACGGGACACCGTAGGCGTCGGCCAGAATGAGAGCGTGGAGCGAGCTCGCCACGACGAACTCGGCGCCGGCGATCCGCGGCACGATATCGAACGGATCCCCCAGCGGGCTGAGCACGCCCTCGTCGCGGAACCGGTCGGCCTCGTTGAGATTCGGCACCACTACGACGCCGGCGGACGCCACGGGTCGCACGTCCGGGAACAGGCGCGGAAACAGCAGCGCGGGATCGCCATAGACCGCGGGGGTCGCGACGCCGAATCCGAGGAGGACCGACCGCGTCAGCGGGCCGCGCACCGCGCGGACGTCGAGCGGGTAGTGGAGGCGCTGGCGCACCTTGCCGTTGACGCCGGCTCCCCATATGACATCCCCGCCGCGGGCGAACTGGAGCACGCTGCCGACGGAGAGGAGCCTGCCGGGCCGCGTCGCCGCCGCGTCGCCCGAGAGCGCCGCCACGATGGCCGGGCCGATTTCGTCCCCGAAGTTCGCGGGCCCGCCCGCGCCGTCCGGCACCCATCGCGGTACGCGGACGCCGCCGATCTCCTCTTCGGTAAAACTCACGCGCGTCACCCTCACACTTCGTCGACTCCGCGCCCCCGAGCGCGACAGCTCCAGTCTCGCACGCCGTGCGCGACGCTCAGATCGACCCACTGCGCTCGGCGCGGACCCTGGAATCGGCGAGAAGGAGCCCCGTGCTCGGATTCACTCAGCTCGCGCGGCGTCGAGACGCCGCGTTCGTCGGCGCGGTGCGCCGTATCGCGGGTCGCCACGACCACGTCGGCGTGTTCAATCCGAGCCTGGGGCGCGTCGGGGAAACGACGCTTCTTGCCTATCGAGCGATCCCGCGCGGCGAGCGCGCCATCCGCGCGTACCTCGCGACCTGGACAGCGGATCCGATGGCCCACGAGCTCACCGACCTCACGCTCTTCGGCGAGGAACTGGGGCTGCCGCGCGTGGCGGATCCGAAGATCGTCACGGGAGCAGACGCAACGTACGTCACCTTCAACATCGGGTTCTCGAAGTCGGTCGACAACGACATCTATCTGATGTCCGCGTACCTGCGCGTCGGCCGCCCGCAGCGTATCGTCGCGGATTTCGATCGTCAGCGCGTCGAGAAGAACGGGGCGTTCGTGCTGCCCGCACATCACGGTCGCCTTCACGCCGGAGATGCTGGATCCCGAGCGCGGATCCGCCGCCGTGACGACGGCCGCGGAGACCTAGAAGACGAAGAACGCCTCGGCCCTCGACCCGGCGCGGGCGTTCGCCTGGCACGCCGAGCCCGGCGCGCACGCGCGGGCGATCGGTGTCCTCTGCACCGACGAGGTCCGCGACTTCGCGTATCCGGACGTCCCGACCGTCCGCGCCCGCGCGGCCGCTCTGATCGCCCGCAAGGAGGTCGCGGCAGCGATGGAGGATGCGCTGCTCGCGGCCGGGGACGACGGCGTGCGCGTCGAACGCGCCGGGCGCCGGACCGGGGCACGCTCCTCGTGCCCCAGTCCGGCGCGCTGCGGCGCGCCGGACTGCCCGACCAGGCACGCGCCGCGGCGACCGTCCGGCGCGATCGACGCGCGGCGCGCCTGTCGACCCGGACGCTCACCGCGCGCGCCGTGCGCCGGACGCGCTCAGCCGCGCCTCACGCGGGTGGCGGGCCGGCCCGGGCCGCCACCCGCACGGGGAACCGCGCGAACGCGCCCTCGGCCACGACCGTGACGGTCATGCCCTCGAGTGCGCACGAGACGATCGCCGCGCCCTGGGCGGAGGCGACGCGCGCTGCCCGCGCGCACGGCTCCCCCGTCGCGTAGCCCGCCGCCGCGTCGGCCGCGGCGAGGGCCGCGGCGTCGGCCACGCCGCTCACGCGCTGCGCCTCGGCGGCGGCCGCCCCGACGCCGGCGACACCCACGGCGAGCCCCGCCGCGACGCAGACCGCGGACGCCGCGGCGATCGACGCTCCCACGGCTACAGCCCTCCCGCGAGCGCGCAGCTCGTCGCGGAGATCGCGACGCGCAGGCCCGCGACGGAAGGATCCGCGGACGCCGTCACGCACACGAGGTCGCCGTCCTCCGAGACGCGGAGATCCGCCCCGGCCACGGCCGCCGCCACGACGCCCGGGGCGCGCTCCGGCTCGCCGCGCGCGACGAGGCGGGCCGCGTCCGCCGCCGCGTCCTGGAGCCGCACCTGCGTGCCCGCGACGCCGACCGCGCCCACGGCCAGCACCGCGACGGCGACGACCGCGGGGAGGGCGACCGCGAACTCCGCCGAGGCGGAGCCGCGGTCGCCCCGGGGAAGGAGCCGGATCATGGCACCTGCAGCGCCTGTTCGATGATGCCGTTCAGCAGTGACTGCACGCCGCCGGAGCGCATGATCGCGACGAGCACGCCGGCGATCGCGACCGCCGCCATCCTCCCGTCCCGGTGAGTTTCTCGGGAGCGGTGTGCAGCGGCACCGGCGCGGGGAACACCGGGGTCGGACCAGCGTCCGAGCCGCCGTTGCCGCCCGCCGAGCCGCTGTCGCCCCACATCCGCGGGTCGATCACGCCCGAGATCCTCAAGCCCTCCGGGCGCGCCACGCGGTCCTTCCCCGACACGACCTCGCCCGTCATCTGCACCTTCACCCGCAGGATCCGGTACACCTCACGGCGCTGCTCCTCCGAAAGCCCCTGCAAGTTCCCGCGGGCCCGCTCCGCGAGCTGCGCCAGGTCCCGCAGCGCCTCGCCCTGCTCCCGCACCGACGTCGCCAGCGCGAGGTAGCCCGCGCGGCGCTCCCGCAGCCCCTCCAGGTCCTGCTCGACCTCAGCCAGCGCCGCCCGGATCGGGGCGGGGTTGTCGGCGAGCAGCAGCTCGCGGGCGGCGTTCGCCTGCGCGGCTTCGAGCTTCGCGATCTGCCGCTCAACCGCCGCCAGCAGGGTGGCGTCCTGCGACCCGTCGCCCGCCTCGTCCGGCAGCTCCAGGTACGCCCGCGCCATCGCCTCCAGCCGCGCCGGGTCCGACAGGAGCCCGACCACCGCGGCCCACACCCGGGACTCCAGCGGCCCGAGCGCGACCTGCTTGCACTTGCACTTGTCCTCGCCGTACGTGTGGCGGCGGCCCGTGCAGCGCATCACGGGCTGCTTGCCGGTGATCGTCACGCCGTAGTACGCCTTCCCGCACGCGCCGTACACCTGCCCGGTGAGCGGGCGCGAGACCGGCGCGACTGCCTTGCCGCGGAGCGAGCGCCTCACCAGGGCGCGCATGATCGCCCGGTGCTCGGCCACCGTGAACGGCGGATCGGGCAGCTGCAGCTCGATCGCCTCGCCCCACCTTGCCGTGCCGTCGCGCTTCACCTTCGTCTTGTGCCCGCGCGGGTAGTAGGCGGACTTCCCACCGGAGACCGCGCCCCACACCACGACCCCGGTCGCGAGGGTCTCGTTCGCGAGGATGTGGCGCAGCGACTCCGCCACCCACGGGTTCGACTTCATGTGCTTGTTGCGCTCGGTCGGGCTGTCGAGCAGGTGCTGCGCCTGGCGCGTGAGCATCCCGGCGTCGTTGAGCCGCTCGGCGACCTGGTATGCGTTCATCCGCTCGGTGACGAGCATCCGGTACGCCTCGCGGAGGATGTGGCGCTCGCGCTCGTCAGGGACGGGGCGGGCGGTGCCCTTGTGCCCTTCGAGCCGCCAGCCGAACGGGGGCTTGCCGCCGGGCCACTCGCCGCGCTCGCCCTTCGACCGCTGGCCGCGCACGGTCTTCTCGACGATCGCGTCGCGGTCGAGCTGCGCGAACGACGAGAACACGCCCGCCATGGCGCGGCCCGCCGAGGTGGTGGTGTCGATGAACGACTCCTGGACGGAGGCGAACGCCACGTCGAGCTCGGCGAGGTCGTCGATGACCTTCGCGCTGATGTGGATCTTGCGGGCGAGGCGCGTGAGGTTGAGGGCGACGAGAACGTCGTACTCGTTCTTGGCGGCGTCGCGGAGAGCCTCGGCGAGCGCGGGCCGGTTCTCGACGGTGCCGGACACCCCGGCGTCCTCGTAGACCTTGCCGGTGAACTCCCACCCGCGCGACTCGATGAGCGACAGGCAGAGCCGCTCCTGGTCGCCGAGCGAGGTGCCGTCGACCTGGTCTTCGGTGCTGACGCGGGTGAGGATCGCGGCGCGCTTCCGGGTCGACGTGCTCATGCTGCTGCCCTCCGCTGCGCGCGTAGGGCGCGGAGCCGGGAAGCCTCGCACTCGCGGCACTTCGCGCGCAGCCAGTCCCGGTCGGCGCGCACCCGTGCGAACGCACCGGCCGGGAGTTCTCGACCGCACTTCGTGCAGGCCTTGGTCGTCGCCGCGGCGGTCACGCTGCCTCCTTCGCGAGCATCCGCTCGGCGGCGCGGATGAACTTGCCGCGCAGCGCCTCGGAGGGGAGCTGCTTCGCCGTCGTCGTGATGGTCGCCTTCGTGATCTCCTGGCCGTCGGCGATCGAGTTCTGCAGCGTCGCGACAAGCACCGACACGTGCCGCGCGTCGTGACCGGGGCGGTAGGTCGCCTTGGGGCCGACCTGCTGCCCGCAGGTGCCGCACGCGCAGGTGTTGACGGGGGTCTGGGTGGTGTTGGTCTTAGTATTCATGGGAGGTTCCGTTTTCCTGTCTGACCAGGGGTTTCTTGCTCTACTTCCAAGGAAATCACGCATACGCGTTCGCCCACAATTTCTGTTCCGACGTGTCGTTGAGTCGGCGTCGCGCGGTGCAGGTGGGTGCGGGTTTCGCCGCCCCACGTCCCGACCTGCTCGCCCGCGGGGTCGGCGTACCGCCCGCAGAGCGCGAGCGCCGGGCACCCGCAGCAGCGGTCGGCGGCGATCTGCTGTTCGTCGCGGTCGTCGGACGTCCACGCCTCCGAGCCCGGCCCGAGGCACGGCACCTCCTCGCCGCGCACCCGAGCCTCGGCGACGCTGTGCTGCAGTTCGTCGTACGCGGCGAGCGCGTCGGTGCTGGGCGTGAAGGCTCGGAGGCGTCGCCCCTTCCTGGCCTTCGGCGGAGGAACCGCTTGTCGAGCGGACATCCCTGCAGGAAACGTGCCCATCAGTCACACTCCTTGGGGTTGTGCCAGGGCCGACGGGACTCACCGCCGACCCCGGCGCGGATGGATCAGGGCTGACGGATCTCGACCGGCACCTCGTCATTGACGACCAGCACATACGCGCGCTCGGCCTCCTGGAACGTCGACCACGCGAACTGTGCAGCGCGGATGCGCCGCTCCACCAACTCGGCGCGCTCTTCACCAGTGAGGTCGTGATGTGCGACCCGATCGGTGGCCGCGACCGACCCCTGCTCGTAGACGAGCGAGGTCATCAGACGGCTCCGCGCGGATTCGTACTCACTCCAGGCGTCCGCATACGCACGTCCTGTGTCCTCAAGTAGCGCGTCCTCGGCGGCGGAGTACTCGTCCGGATCCGTGAACTGGTCGAGGACGTCGCGGGGGTTGCTAATCGTGCTGGTCATGTTGTTCTCCTTTGCTGGTACTGCTGATGTGGGTGGTTGATGTCGAGAGCAGGCCCCGAGCGGCGGCGGTCGTGCCAGCCTCGGAGCCTCGTCATGTTGGAGCGCGGTCACGGGCGGCCTCCCGTGGCATCTCCCGCGACGTGGAGGGCCGCGGACGCCCTCTCAGGGGTCCGAGCGCCTGCGAGGTCGCGGGAGGGCGACGGGACGGTCGCGCCAGGGACGAGGGCCAGCCACCCACGACGGAGCGACGCGACCACGTCGTCCACGTCGACGCCCTCTCTGGCGAGCAACACTGCCGACGACGACAGGAACGGGTTGTTCGGGCGGATCAGCTCCGCGACCGGGTGCGCAACGAGGCCCCAAGCCTCGGCGAACTGCCCTGCAGCGTCGAGGTGCTCCGCGAGAGACATGTACGGCTGGTTGAGGACCACGCGCCTGCCGCTGCCAGGCGTGAGCGCGTGGCAGTGGTCGAACCTCGCGCCGAACGCTGCGAGCGATCCACAGTCGGCATCAGGCCCGGGGTGCGCCCACGCTTCGTGCGCCTCGGGGTACCGACCTCCGAGGATCCAATGTGCGCACGCCTGCCCGGCGCTGGACTGCCGGTACGGGAGCTCGTCGACGGTGAGGTAGCCAAGGTCTGGTTCTCGGATCCTGCGATTGCTGCCCATCAGCCGTTCCTTCCTGCGGTTTCCGCGTCGGGCGTGCGTCCCTCGCTGTGCTGCTGCGCCGGGACGCGGCGGTAGTGCTCTTCCGATGGGCGCGGGTTCCACGCCCGCTGCGCTCGGCGGTGGTGCGCCTTGCAGAGGCCAAGAAGCCGGGCGTCGCGCTCGCAGCCGCCGACCCAGCACTGCGGGGCGGGCCTGTCGATCGGGCCCCATGCGGCGGCCTCGTCGGCGTGCGGCGCGAGCCAGACGGGGAGGCCGTCGGGGATCGTGCTGTCATTACTCATGTCGTGCTCCTATGGCTGCTTGTTCCTGAAATCTGTGAGGGCGATCTGTCGGCGAGGGTGGCCGGTCCAGCGGCACCCCCTCCTTTGGAGGGGGGGTGCGCCGCGTGGACCTCTAGGCGTGGGCCGCGCCGTGGACCCACGTGGATTGCTGCGTGGATTCCTCTCCCGCGTCGTGACGGGGCGGGGATCTCAGCCCGTGGATTCCCGTGGGCTTCCGCGTGGACTTCTGCCCCGAGAGGCCGCGTGGACTGCTGCGTGGACTGCTCAGAAGCCACCGAAGAGCGCATCGCCGTCACCCCCGACCGAGTCGTCGAAGGCGTCCTCGTCGGCGCGCTTCCGCCCCGCGTCGGTCGCTTCCCATCCGTCGCTCGGCTTCTGCCCCTGCACCTTCACTGCGCCGGGGTGGCGCTTCGCCCAGCCGCGCGCCTCGAACGATTCGAGCTTCCGCCGCACCTTCTGCTTCTCGCCCTCGTCGGGCTTCTCCGAGTCGAACAGGCCCGCCGCCACGGCGTTGGCCGTCGTGAGGCCGCCGTCCGACAGCGCGCAGAGCACGGCGAGCGCGTCGCGCTTCCGGTACACCCTCGACACGGCGCGCTCGCGGTCGTGGAACACCTGCCACGGGCCGAGCGGGTCGATCGGCTGCTTCAGGTGCGTCAGCTCGACGAGCGTGTCGCCCGCGGTGCCCCACAGCAGGACGACCGACCCCGCGCCCGCGGTGATCCAGATCGACCCGTACACGTCCTCCAGGCGGTCCGGCTTCGAGCCGTTCTCGCCCTTCTTCACCATGTGGTGCAGCTCCAGCACCTCGACGCCGCCGTTCAACGCGATCTGGCGCGCCCTGTTGTACGCTGCGCCGACCTCGTCAGACGACAGCCCGACGGCGGCGTCCTTCAGCGAGTCGACGACCACCGTGTCCGCCCCCGCCTGCTGCGCGAGCTCAAGGAGGGTCTCCGGGTGCGCGGCGAGGTCAGCGGGCGGCGGCCCCTTCCACACGACCAGACGCTGGTCGAGCACCTCCCGCCCGATGCTGCCGAGGTACTTGTTCAGCAAGCGGCGGATCTGCATCGGGCGGTCCATCGCGAGGTACAACACCTTCGACGCGGTTGCGGCGACGGGCAGCCCGAGGACCCGGCCCCCGGCGAGGCGGGCGCGGACCAGCTGCGCGGCGAGGGTGCTCTTACCGACGCCGTTCGGCCCGGCGAGGATCAGCGCCTCCCCGCTGTTCCACCCGATGGCCGCCCCGTCGCCCCAGACGGCGGTCGCTTCGGGGATGTCGAGGACGAACTCGCCGCCCTCCGCGAGGTGGCCCGCCTCCTCAGAATCCCGGCGGCGTTCCTCTCGGTAGATCCGCTCTGCAGCGCCGCGGATGCGCAGGTGCTCGACCTGCTCCTCGATTCGGCGCTCACGGTCGCTCTCATGCGACTGCTCGGTGACCCAGATCGACTCGCGCACCGTGTCGCGGTCCTCGTAGCTCGCGTCGACCTCGGCAATCCACGCGTCGACGTGGTGGTCGAACAGCTCCCGGTCGTCGCGGTAGAGGCGGGCGTAGTAGCCCGCGACCTTCGTGAGGGAGTTGTTCGTGACGCCTTCGCCGCGCGAGGGCGGGTTCAGGATGAGGTGGACGGCCTCGGAGCGCGCGAACAGCCCGCCCGCCGCCCCGGCGTCGAGGGAGGGCCGCCCGGGGGCCTCACTGTGGGGCTTCCGCTCGCCTGGCATCGGCGCGCCATACGAAACCCACACCGCGCGCACCTCGTCGACGGTCATCGGGCGCTCGGGTACTGAATCGTCCGCGACGGTGTAGGGCTGGCCGGTGTCGGGGTGGAGCGACGGGGGGAGGACGACGTACGCACCCGGCCCGCACTTGAAGTCGACGCCGTGGACGATGTGGCCCTGGGTCAGCGGCCGGTCGAAGCCACCGCCCACCCGATACACGAGGTGCTCGTTGCCGTTGCCGCGCCCGCTCAGGTGCGTGCGGGTCTCGGGTAGCGCGTCCGAACGGGACACGCCGTGCTGATAGTCAAGGTCAATCACAAGTCGACCGGTGGTCGCGCCGCCGACGTTCGCAGTCGGATACGGGCCGAAGAGCCGCGCCAACTTCTCCGGGTCGCGCGTGGCGTCGAGGACGCCGTGGCCGAGCTTGCCGCAGCGACCGTCGCACTTGGGTCCAGACTCACCCTTGTGGGCGCTCGGGATCGCGGGGGTCTTGCCGCCGGGGCGCAGCGGGAACACGGGCCACCCACGCGCCGCCCATTCGAGGGCGGCGGCGAGCGCCGGGTTGCCGGGCGGGTCGCCCGGGCCGTGGACGTAGCCGGGGGCCTTCATCACGCGCCGCCCACGATGTGCAGCAGCGCGAGGCAGCAGACGTACACGGCGGAGTACACGGCGCAGAACGTGACGATGGACACGGCGAAGAGCCGGTCGGGGTCGACGCGCGGCCAGCGGCGGGGGCTCACGCGGCCACCGCCCGGGTGGGCTGCGCGAAGAGCAGCTTGAGCAGGTACGCCAGATCGTCGTCAGCGATCGGCGCGGGGGTGAAGTCGACGGCTACGCCGTTCGGCTGTGGGGTTGGCTGAAGGTGTCGCACCTGGACCTCCTGGAAGATCCGAGCGCGCCAAGAACGACAAAAGCGCACTCGAATACCTAAGAGGGGAAGCGCGGGGCGATCGCTCGCCCGTTGCCGATCCGCTGTCGGATCTTCCACCCTCGTGGGTAATTCGATGTGCGCTTGGAGTGCTCACCGGCAGGAGTATTGGCCAACCCCTGCGACCGGAGCCGGGGCTCTGGCCTGTCGTCGTTCTTGAATTGCGGGGCCCATCTAACCAGGCGAGACGTACTCCCGCAAGTAATGTGCTGCTCCCGACGTGTCGCCGGGTACGACGAGACCCCCAGCCGGGCGGGGCCGGGGGTCTCGGGGTGTCTGGCCGGGGCCAATCTCCGCGCGAGCGGAGCCGGGTCGACGCCCCAATTCTACCGAGCGTAGAAATCGCGAACAAGCCAAAGCCCCCGACGAGGTGCCCGCTCTCGCGGCGTCGGGGGCCTCAGCCCTGGTAATGGAAATGGGGTACCTATTTTACCGCTCAGCCCGGGGTTCTTGCTATACGCCATGTCGCTTCGCGCGTCTGCGGTTTCCTTGTCGGATGCTAGCCCGATTACGAAATCTGATTGCAATGCGGCAACTCAGAACCCCGGAATTACAAAGTGGGAAACCATCCGCGTGTCGCATGGTCAAGTAATTCATCCGTGTGATCCAATCGAGATTTTTTCCTGATTGGAGCCACATTCCATGCAATCTCGACTGGTGATCCGCACCATCAGCCTCCGCGACGCTAACGCCTTCATTGACGCCGTTCACCGGCACCACAAACCAGTAGTCGGACACAAGTTCTCTTTGTCAGTAATCGACGCGGAAGGGAAGGTCCGAGGCGTTGCCACAGTTGGACGTCCGGTCGCACGGCACCGCGACGATGGCATCACGCTCGAAGTCACCCGAGTCGCCACCGACGGGTGCCCCAACGCATGCTCCGCCTTGTACGGAGCCGCTTGGCGCGCCGCGAAGGCGCTGGGCTATGCGCGGTTGGGAACCTACACGCTCGAATCCGAGCCTGGCACTAGCCTGCGAGCTGCAGGATGGCGCCCGGTTCACGTCGTGCGGGGGCGTTCCTGGTCTGCACCGAGCCGCCGCCGCAACGACCGCCTTCCTCTCGAAGACAAGATCCTGTGGGAACCTCATCAGCCCGCGTAACGGTCACCCTTCCGTCGGTTACACGTCCGGCAAAGCGTCTGCAGATTCTCGAATGAATCGTCGTGCGTCCACGAGTAGGGCACCACGTGGTCGACCTCAAGGAGCACCGCGCTGAACTGGCGAATGCAATGCACGCACGTATACCCGTCTCGCCGGAAGACGGCGAGGCGCATGTGGAGGTCAAACGTCGAACGCCGAGTAATGCCCATCGGGAATCTCCTCAACCTTCGGCGGGCGTCGCGCGATCGCGGGAGTTCTCGGGAGCTCAGCAGCGCTGTCCAGTTGCAGCCGCAGCGCGATCGCACGCGTGGTGGCCCACACGACGGCGGGCGTCACCAGGTCATTGTCGTCAAACACGACCGCCAGCTGATTCTTACGCGCGCCGGTCTCCTGCAGTAGGTTGCCCCGCTGCCCGATAAGTGCCTCCGTGAGGCCGTCGAGGCTGGCGGCAAGGTTGAATCCGAGAATCGCCGACAGTTCCATCTCCGAGGTCTTGAACACCTGAGGTGCCTGGTCGCCTTCACCTGGCTTGACGAGCCGAACTTCGGCCATTGACATCCCGCGGAACCTCTGCGCCGAGTGCACTCCAAGTCGAAGACGCCCAATGATGCCTTCGTATTGTGTGCCCGACCCGTGACGGTCCCAGCCTCGCAGTTCCCGCTCTCCGTTTGACCAGCGCACATCCGCGAAGGTGAGTTCGAGGTCATCACCCTCAAGCTTGTGGAAGATGGCCGTCCCCTCGTCGGCCTCCCCGTTGGGAGTCCGTCCGCGGATCTGTTCCTTCGAGACGGCAACTGCGATCGAGTACGGCCCAAGCGTCACTCGACCGTGGCGCGCGAGCGTGTGGCCCGCGACCGCCGTGGGGCGGGTCAACTCCGCCGTCAGCCGGTGGTCGTGATGTGACCAACGGGCGTACTCCGGCCGCCGTTCAGCGCGCCCGACTGCCCAGCGTTCGCGCCAGAACTCCCCGATATCGGCCGCTGGGAGGTCGAACGGCTGATAGTCGTTCGTCTCGCCCCGGAGGTACTCATCCCAGCCGGACGCGGTCGGCGCGAGGAACACCTCACGCTTAACGTTGTGCTGGAGGCTCTCGTCGGGGATGTCGAGCGACTTTAGGGCATTGCGAATGACGCGGAACCTCCAGTTTGGTCCGCTGCCGTAGATGGCCGACGCTGCCTTCGCGTCGCGGGTTTCGGTCACGTGCGTGCGCACGAACTCGAGCAACTCGGCGAAGAGCGCGTTGGAGAATTGGAAGTGACCGTACCCGCGGGTGAAGCCGACCGACCGGAACATCGTCTGCCCGCGGTACACCAGTCGGTTGTAGATCGACGAGCGACCCAGTGCCGATGAGGTCGTGATGAGTACCGGCGTAGGGTCCTTGACCTCCTTTCGGATCTCCGTCACGCTGCCGCGGTACTTCTGTGTGAGGAAGTCTCGGGTCTCGTTCGCAAGGCTCATCAGGGCAACCAACTTGCCTGCGATGAGTTGGCGGTAGGGCTCGACTGCACCGAGCACGAACGCGTCGTACACGCTGTACAGGCGCTCGTTACGCTGCTCGGTGGTCCATCCGATCACCGAATCGCGAGCGGACTGAGCGATCACGGGGTCCCCGAGAGCAAAGATTGCGATCAGTTTGCCGTTCTGCCGGTCCCTGACGAGAAACCGCGACCGGCGTCCGTAGCCGGACGAAACCGGGACCGACCACGTCAGCGACGCGTACCGGAACAGGTTTGCGTCACCCGTAGTGCGGACGGGAACAATGTACGGGTCGATGGCTGCCGGGTCGATGTCTCTTCCATCCGCGAACTGACGCAGCGCGTTCGGCTCGTTTTCCCAGAGCCATGCTTCGTTGTCTTGCAGGAGTGAGAGGCGCTGACCGGCGTGTGCGAGCCGAAGTTGCTCTTTAGCAACTGTCGGGTCGAGGTTGCTGTTCGCGAGATCAACGCGGCCTCGGACGGTCGAAAGCTCGTCCAGCACGCGCCGCCGGAGTTCCCCGAAGTAGTGCGGGTCGTCGGTGGCAGGCCGACGACCCGCCGGACGCTCGTTGCTCTCGTCCGGCAGGTCGTTGGGCATCTCAGGCTTCCTCGTCGTCTACTTCGACCTCGTCGAAGCCGTTGTCATGGTCGAACTCGTCCCGCGCTTCGAGACCGCCCTTCTCGAAAATCGAGGGGTGAAGGTCGAAGGCGTCAGCGAGCTTGCGCGACCAGTCGCGTCGCTCAGCGCGGTAGAAGAGCTTCGACTCGGCCGGAGCGTCAAGCTCCGATGTCGCGAGGATCCAGAGCATCAGTTCCAGGGCCGAACGCAGTTCCGCCTGATCTGCGCCCGTGCGGCTGTACACCTCGCGGTACCAGGGGTGCCCCGTGTTGATCCGGAGAATCACCTGACTGCCGATCATGGTCGGCGAGTAGAAGGGGTCGTCCTCGGTCTGCTGCTCGAACACCACCTTGTACGGCTTGTCCGCGGCTGCCTTCTGCTGGGCAGCCGCTACATCCTCTTCTGGAACGCCCGTCTCCTTCGAGACCTCCTTCACACGCTTGTCGAAGTTCTTCTGCGCCTCGTCCTGCGTGTCCTTACTAGCCTTGCGCGTGCGCCGGTAGTCGCGCTCCAACGCCTTGGCAATCGCTTCCTCCGACGGACGATTGCCGTCCGTGCCATCTACCCTGAGCGCGTCCGCTTCTGCCTTGCGTCGTTCGCGCTCGTCACTGATGACCTTGACGAGGTTCTTGATTGCGCGAAAGACCCCGTGCTGCTCAAGGAGCTGCTCCATGCGGTCCGTGAACACGATGGTCTGCTTATCCGGTGTGACACCGAACAGATCGTCCAGTTCCGGCGGGAAGTCAATTGCAACTCCAACCTGGCGCGAATATACGCTCCAGTTAAACGTTGACGACTTTGCGAGCTCGATGAAGCGCCCGTGCCTCGTGACGAAGAACCCGTTGTACTGCTTCCGGATTTTCTGTCGCACCTTCGAGGGGCGACCACGTCCCCCGGACGAAACCTCAGCGTTATGCGCGTCCATTCCGATGAGCGAGAAGCGCACGGTCACCGTGTGACGAGTGCCGTTCTCGTCCGCGACCTCGAATTCTATCGGGCTCTGCGCTTCCGCTTTGGGGAAGCCATCGATGTCGTAGTACCGGTGCCCAGGCGTCGTGAAGAGAACGTCAACCGGCTCCACTTCCTGGCCGTTAACGAACAACTTGCAGACATCGAGCCACCCCGCGTAGGTGATGCCGAGGTGCTGACGGAAGCTGTTCGTCGACTGCTGCTTGTTCGGCCACGCGAGACGGTCGAGCTTCGACCACACCACGACCGTGCGGACGGCGTCGGGGCCCCCCAGCACCGTTTCAGCAGCGTACTCGGCGATCCAGTCGGGGAGATCCTCGTGAACGACCTCCGGCAACTGTGCGGAGTGGCCCTTGAAGTTGAGATTGTCGAGGTCGACCGTTACCGAGCCGTACTTCGCCCCGTCTTCCGTGCGCGAGTAGACAGTGAACTTGCGACCGCGATTGACCGACGCGCTCGGCAGTCCAAACCCGAAACGGCCGAAGACGTTTCGCTGCCCCTGGTTGGAAGAGCCTCCCCACTTAGTCGCGTGGGGGAGGAACGACTCTTCGATACCCGACGCGTCATCGATAAATGCGATCTCGGTGACAGCCTGTCCCTTGCCGCCGGTCGACTCGATGATGTGTACCTGGGACGCGCCCGCCTCGATGGCATTGTCGATCAGGTCACCCGCCGCGTGAGCCTCGTCTTCATAGCGAACTGACCTCATCGTCTCGGCAAGCATGCGCTCGTCGACGAGACCCGATCCTGCGCCGTTCTTCGCAACCTCACGCTGACTATCGAGCTGACGCTCCTTGACGTAGTCGCGCTGGCGCTTGAGGTGATCCTGGGCGGTGTCCTTCTTGATGGTGGCCATGATGGCCCTCCGTTCTCTTATTCGTTTGCGCGGCGACGTTTGCGCCGCGTTCTGATACGTCGGGTGACGCACCAAGTCTTAGTGAGTGAGCGCCTGCTGCAGCGTTGCGCGTGCGCGCTTGAAGTTCCGGTCAACCGTCGAGCGGGAGATGCCGAGGACGGAGGCCGCCTGTTCGAGCGTGTAGCCGAACTCACCGCAAAGCGTGAACGCCCGCGACTCTCCCGCAGGCAGCCGAGCGATGAGGTCTCGGATCGTCGCCTCGGCATCCGAGGCTGACGCGGCGTGCCCGTGGCTCCAGAGGACAGCGTCGTCGTACTCACTCGCACTGAGACCGTCGACGCGCGACGCATCGCCGAAGCGGTAGCTGCTCGCGTACGGCTCGGCATCCTTCACCTTGCGGGAGATGTACCGGGGGCGGGAGGTGTTCGTGATCGCGGCGGCCGCGATCGTAACGCCGTCAGTCGGTGCGGTCCGAGCGGCGGCGAGCAACACGTCGCCGACGATGTCGTCGAGGTCGCTCGGGGTGAGGTAGCGCGAGGTCACGCTCCACTTGATCCGTCGCTTGACGGCGTCGAGGTCGCGAGACGTGAAGGAATCGGTCATGGTCATGCTCCATCCAGGTAAGGAGAGCTCCCCACGACCGTGAGGTCATGCGAACTTGAGGCTGTAGTACGGAGGGTATTTGGCGAGGCACTTTTGGCCACACCAGGTCCGGAGCTCCCGTGTTCTTCAGTTAACAGAGTAGAAGCATACACCTTGGCCCGGCACTTCGAGCCGGTGGGCTTCTACTACCTACCAGGCCACCGGAACGCGCGGATTTCCCACGCACTCGAAAATTCTTTAGCCGGGGCTGGTGGCCCGCGTTAGTGGAACGGAGCGTCGCGCGTCAGTCCGGCTGGGAAACGTGCCCGCACGCCGGGCAGCGCCACGCCTCGCCGATGTCGAACGCCGTCGGCTCCATGCGCGTCAAACACTCCGGGCAGTTCGGGGTGTCGAACTCGGCATCCGCCTCGCGTCGCCGCTCCCGGGCGCGCTCCAGGTCGTCAGGCACGCTCGACCAGCCGCCGGTCGAACTCGGACTGCGCGCTCGCGGTCTGCAGCTCCGCGCGGGCGCCCGCCTCCTCACGCCCAGCGAGCACGTCGCTGACCAGCTGCTCGATGTGCCGCCGGTCGTGGCCGGGGAGGTAGCGGGAGCCGGGGTACGCCGGGGTGCCGCCGCACCCGCAGAGGCACGCCCCTTGCTCCGTCGTCGTCATGCCTGCATGCTATCGGGCCGGGAGCGGGCCTCCCCGGCGCTCCGTGGGGTCTCCCTCAATACAGAGGACCCCCGGGGCCACTCTGGGCCGTCCGGGGGTCCTCATGTCGCGGAAAGGCCGTGGGGAGCCTCGCGCGTCGCCGGTCAGGGCGCGGAGTAGGTGATGCCGTTCGCCAGGTTGTACGACGCGCCGCTCGTCGCCGACTCCACGAACGCCAGCGCCACCGCCGAGTCCGCCGACTGCGGGTGCGCCTCCCTGTACGCGTCGAGCGTGTCCACCCAGCCCTCGTGGCGGGCGCGGTGTCCGACCGCGTGCGCCAGCGACTCGTCGCCGCCGCGGACCGCGTCGCGCAGCACGTCGAGCGCCTCGCCCTCGCCCGAGATCCGGCGGGCGCGGTCCGCCGCGTCCCGGCGCAGCAGCACGCTGTTCGCGTCCGACGGCTGGTCGCCCAGCAGCTCCCGCTCCAGCCGGTCGCGGATGCTCCGGACGCGCTCGTCCTGCTCCTTCCGGATCGCGTCGAGCTTCCCGCGCGTCTGCGCGCTCAACTCGTCGATGCGGGTCTGCTTCGCGAGGTCCGACGCCATCTCGTCGGCGAGGATCCCCTCGCGCGCCGTCCGGTGCGCCGCCTTCACCGACGCCGCGCGGTCGCGGAACCCGTGCATCGCCGACTCCAGCTCGCGCTCGACCCCTGCGGGCGTTGACTTTGCCATGATCTTTCCTTCCGTTGGTTGTGGTGCCGGGGAGTGACCGCCCCGGCGCGGTTGCTTAACCTGTCGCCGACAGCTCGTCGACGACCTCGGCGAGCGTCGCCTCGGGACGCTCCTGCACGAGCCGCACGACCTCCTCGGCGATGCGTTCGCCGCGGAGCCGCCTCCGGCGCGCGAGGTCGACCAGCGCACGCGCCGCGTCCCGCTCGGTGTCGACCATCAGAGCGACCCCTCGACCATCAGCACCCCGGCGACCTCCTCGACCGTCATCTCCGGGTGGGTCTTCAGCAGCTGCGCCGTGGCGGTGACCGTCTGCACCACCACCAGCGACACGTCGCTCGTCACGCTCAGGCGGTCGTCGTACAGCCGCGTGAGGCGCGCCCGGTGGTGCTTGATCTTCAGCATCGCCTCGATCGCCCTCGTGTCGCCCTGCCGGATCCGGTCGGCGAGCGCCACCTCGGCGACGTCCAGCCCTTCCAGCTCTGACTGGCGCAGCGTCTCGACCGACTCCATCGGGAGGCGCGCCATGTGCCGCCCGACCGCCTTGCGCGCCACGTCGCCCGACTTGTAGCCGAGCTCCCGCGCGATCGTGTCCCACGAGTAGCGCTGCACCCGCAGCTCCGCCGCCCGCGCGACGCGCTGCGCCGACGTGAGCCGCACCTCGTCCGCGGTCCTCTCGCTGTAGACGATCTCGCCGCCCTTCCGCTTGAAGGTCCGCGGCTTCGGCGTCCCGTCGCGCTGCGCGGCGTCCTCCGCCTCCCGGTACTCCTTCAGCGCCTGCGCGTACTCCGGGTCGCGCTCCTTGTCCTTGGGCGTCATGCCGCCACCTTCCCCTCGATAACCGACCAAGCGAACGGCGGGAGCGCCGGGAAACTCAGCGCGGTCGGACCCTCGTCCGATCCCTGCGTGTTACTCGCCGCCGTCCCGGGAAACTCGCGGGGATCGGGCGATCGTGACGATCGCATACTCGGCGGTCGAGGCGCCCTCTTCGTCGTCCCACAGTTCTTTCATCTCTTGCTCTTCCTTTCTCTTTTGGGGATCCGCCGGTCATCCGGCGAACGCGGGCATCGGCGTCGCGCTGAGCACGCCGAGGAGCATGGGTGCGACGCCGAGGAGCAGGAACGCCGGGAGGGAGCACACGCCCATAGGAAGCAGCAGCCGGGTCGACAGCCGCGCGCCGCGCAGGCGTCCCTCCGTGCGCGCCGCGTGGCGCGCGTGCGCCGCGGAGGCGCGCAGCAGCTCCACCGCAGGAACGCCCGCGTCGCGCGACAGCGCGAGGGCCCGCGGGGCGGATCCGCCCGAGGCCGCGGTCGTGAACTCCCCGCACGCCTCCAGCACGCGCTGGGCGCGTTCGATCGACGCACCGCCCGAGAGCGCGATCGCGAGGAGCTCCTCGTGCATTCCGGGGGTGTTCGTCGCGGGCTGCGCGGCGCGCACGAGCCGGCGCGTCCACGCGCGCCCCGCCCACATGAGGACCCCGCCGCCGGCGAGGCAGGCCGCGCCCGCGATGCTCCCCGTCATGACCGCAAGCGGGTCGAGGCCCAGGCCCCAGCCCACGACGAGCCCGAGCACGGGGAGCCAGGACATAAGCCGGGCGGAGGCCACGGGCTCCGCGAGCGCGATCGCGACGTCGTCGCGCAGCTCGCGGGCGTCGTCGAGCGAGGCGGCGATGTCGCGGAGCGTTCCGGCCAGCGGCGCGCCCACGACGTCCGAAACCTCCCACGCTGCGGCGACGTCGCCCCACGCGTCCGTCCCGGCCGCCCGCTCGGCGGCGATCGCGTCGGGGATGCGCTGGCCTGCGTTCATCCGCTCGAGAACCCGGCCGGCTGCCGCGTCGCCGCTGTCGGCGAGGTGCCGCCATGCGGCTGCGGGCGCGGCCCCCGCCTGGAGGAGCACGGCGAGCGGCAGGATCGTCTCGGCGGGATCCGCGGGCGGGGTGCGGCGCCGGGTCAGGATTCCCACGGGCGCACCTCCTCGATCGCGAGCCGGTCGCCGTGGATCCCGAACCGCCCGACCGCCTCGAGGCGCCGCGCGCCGTCTGCACCCCGGCCCAGGTGGAGGACGACGTCGATCGCGCTGGCCGTCTGGCGCGCGACCGCGCGATCGTCCCAGCCCGCGAGCGCGCCGAGCGCCTCGAGGCGCGCCGGAACGTCGCTCAGCCCGTTGGCGTGCAGGGTCCCGGCGCCGCCATCGTGTCCGGTGTTGAGGGCCGTCAGCAGGTCGCGAATCTCCTCGCCGCGGCATTCGCCGACGACGATCCGGTCGGGCCGCATGCGCAGGCTCTCGCGCAAGAGGCGTGCCAGGCCGATCCCGCCGGCGCCCTCCCGGTTGGCCTGCCGCGCCTCGAGCGCCACGTGGTGCGGGTGATCGAGGCGCAGCTCGGCGACATCCTCGATCGTGACGATGCGCTCGCGGTGGGGCGCGCGCCCGAGGAGGGCGGACAGCAGCGTCGTCTTGCCGCACCCGGCGCCGCCCGTGATGAGGAGGTTGCGGCGGGCGCGCACGAGCCCGTCGAGCCACGCCGCGACGGGCTCCGCGAACGCCCCCGCGGCACACAGGCCGCCGAGGTCGAGGCGCTCCGCGCGGGGCACGCGAATCGAGATGGCCGTGCCCGCCGCGGCGACCGGCGCGAGCGCGACGTGGACGCGGATCCCCCCGGCGAGGCGGACGTCCACGAGCGGGGTCGAATCGTCGACGTGGCGGCCGCCACGCCCCACCAGGTCCGTCGCGAGATCGCGCACCTCGCGCTCCGAGGCGCGCCACTCCGGCACCCGCTCAGCGCCGGATCCGCGGTCGACGAACAGCCCGCCGGATCCGTTGACGAACAGGTCCGTGACGCGCGGATCCGTGACGAACGGGGCGAGCGGCCCGAGGTCGGCGGGGGCGACGCGCTGGGCGGCGCCCCGCTCCCGCGCGTGGCGGGGCTGGCGCGGCTGGGCGACGAACGGCTCGGGCATGACGACGACGCTAGGAACGGGCCGCGGGCGGCGGGGCGCGTGCACGGCGCGGCCTCAGATGAACGGGCGCGATCGGGGCCTGTGGACGCGCTGGCGCGCCCGCGACACGCGCGTGCCACCTTTCGGAGGTAGCCTCGCGGATCCGATTGGCCGTACGGTCGGGAACAGGCGGGCGCCGCAGGAGGCGCGCGCCCGAGAGTCCCGTCGCAAAGGAGCGCACCATGTCTCAGCAGATCGACCACCTCCTGACGGAGGACCGTCGGTTCGCCCCCTCTGCCGCCTTCGCCGAGAACGCGATCGCGGGCCCCGCGATCTACGACGCGGCGCGCGCCGACCGGCTGGAGTTTTGGAAGGACCAAGCGGAGACACTCCTCGACTGGCACACCCCCTTTACGCGCGTCCTCGACTGGCAAAACCCGCCGTTCGCGAGGTGGTTCGACGACGGCGAGCTCAACGTCGCGTACAACTGCCTCGACCGCCACGTCGAGGCAGGCCACGGCGACCGGGTCGCGCTGCACTTCGAGGGCGAGCCGGGCGATACCCGCACCGTCACCTATGCGGAGCTCACCGAGGAGGTCAAGCGCGTCGCGAACGTGTTGACGGAACTCGGCGTGGGCCAGGGCGACCGGGTCGCCATCTATCTCCCCATGATCCCCGAGGCGATCGCGTCGCTCCTCGCGGTCGCGCGCCTCGGTGCGATCCACTCCGTCGTCTTCGGCGGCTTCAGCGCCGACAGCCTGCGCGCGCGGATCGACGACGCGGGCGCCAAGGTCGTCATCACCGCCGACGGCGGGTACCGCAAGGGGAAGGCCTCGGCCCTCAAGCCCGCCGTCGACCAGGCCCTCGCGGATCGGGGCGACGGGCCCCAGGCCACGGTGGAGCGGGTACTCGTGGTGCGCCGCACCGAGCAGGAAGTCGACTGGACCGCCGGCCGCGACGTCTGGTGGCACGAGGCCGTCCCCGCCGCGAGCGCCGAGCACGAGGCGCAGGCGTTCCCCGCCGAGACACCGCTGTTCATCCTCTACACCTCCGGCACAACGGGGAAGCCCAAGGGGATCCTGCACACGTCCGGCGGCTACCTCACGCAGGCCGCCTTCACCCACCGCAACGTATTCGACCTGCACCCCGAGCGCGACGTGTACTGGTGCACGGCCGACATCGGCTGGATCACCGGCCACAGCTACGTGACCTACGGCCCGCTCGCGAACGGCGCGACGCAGGTGCTCTACGAGGGCACCCCCGACTTCCCGAACCCGGGGCGCTGGTGGGACATCATCGAGAAGTACGGCGTGACGACCTTTTACACGGCGCCGACCGCCGTACGCAGCTTCATGAAGCAGGGGCGCGAGATCCCGCAGCAGCGCGACCTCTCCTCGCTTCGCCTCCTCGGATCCGTCGGCGAGCCCATCAACCCCGAAGCCTGGATGTGGTTCCGCGAGGTGATCGGATCCGGCGTCGCGCCGATCGTCGACACCTGGTGGCAGACCGAGACGGGCGCGATCATGATCTCGGCGCTCCCGGGCGTGACGGAGACGAAGCCCGGGGCCGCGCAGGTGCCGATCCCCGGCATCTCGATCGACGTCGTCGACGATAAGGGCCAGCACGTGGGGCGCGACGCGGGCGGGCTGCTCGTCGTCACGGAGCCCTGGCCAAGCATGCTGCGCGGCATCTGGGGGGATCCGGAGCGGTTCGTCGAGACCTACTGGAAGATGTTCGCCGACAAGGGGTATTACTTCGCGGGCGACGGGGCGCGCCTCGACCCAGACGGCGACATCTGGCTGCTCGGGCGCGTCGACGACGTCATGAACGTCTCGGGGCACCGCCTCTCGACCGCGGAGATCGAGTCGGCGCTCGTCGCGCACGACGCCACGGCGGAGGCAGCGGTGGTCGGCGCGAGCGACGAGACCACGGGCCAGGCGGTCGTCGCGTTCGTCATCCTCAAGGAGAGCTTCCTGCGCGCGCACTCGGCCGAGGGCCTCGCCCAGACGCTGCGCGCGTGGGTCGGCGAGCAGATCGGTCCGATCGCCCGCCCCCGCGACGTCTATATCGTCGGGGAGCTGCCGAAGACGCGTTCCGGCAAGATCATGCGCCGCCTCCTTCGCGACGTCGCCGAGGGCCGCGAGGTCGGCGACACCCAGACTCTGGCGGACACGGCCGTTATGAGCGTCATCAGCGCGCAGGTCCGCTGACCCCGCAAGTCCACATTTCTCCGGTAAGTCTCCGCGCTGAGCGCGGAGACTTACCGGAGAAATGTGGACATAGGGACCGAGCGCGTCAGCGGGCGAGGATGAACGCGACCTCGACCTCGACGGGGGCGTCGAGCGGGAGGACGGCGACGCCCACGGCGGAGCGGTTGTGGCGCCCGGCCTCGCCGAAGATCTCGCCGAGCAGCTCGCTGGCGCCGTTGATGACGCCCGGCTGGCCCGTGAACGACGGGTCCGACGCCACGAAGCCCGTGACCTTGAACACGCCCTCCAGGCGGTCGACGCCGCCCGCGGCCGCGGCGGCCGCGGCGATGGCGTTCAGCGCGCAGGTGCGCGCCATCTCCTGCGCGTCCGATGCCGGGACGAGCCCGTGGCCGTCGCCGACCTTGCCGGTCGCGGGCAGGGCCCCGGACACGAACGGCAGCTGTCCCGAGGTCCACACGAGGTCGCCGTGGACCTTCGCGGGGATGTACGCGGCGACGGGGGCGGCGACGTCGGGCAGCTCGATGCCGAGCTCCGCGAGCCGCGCCGAGACCGTCACTGCTGGCCCTCGAACTGCTTGGCGGCCTCGGCCGCGGCGCCCAGGCCCGCGTTGGCGTCACCGGCACCCGTGGGGCGCTTGAGGTACGCGACGAGCCCGCCGTCCGCGTTCGGCACGACCTGCACAAGCTCCCAGCCCTGCTTGCCCCAGTTGTTGAGGATCGCGGCGGTGTTGTGGATCATCAGCGGGGTAGTGAGGTACTCCCAGGTGGTCACGGATTCTCCCGTCGTAGAGGCGAGTGTGCCAGCGGCTGTCGCTGGGGATCGGGTCGAAGAACGGTGTGCGCGCGCGGCGTGACTCAGGCTTCTCCCTTACCATCAAGCCTATGCCTCATGCGAAAAGGACGGCCAGCGGCGTGCTCGGCGGGCTCGTGGGCCTCATCGGTCTCAGCGCCATCGCCGGGATTCTCGTGACCGCGACCGTCACCCCCGCCATCGCGGTGTCGGGCTACGCCGCCTCGAGCGCCATCTCCCTCTTCGACAGCCTCCCGGGCGCCCTCGAGGTGGACCGGCCGATGGAGCCGACGACGATCTACGCGCCGACGACCGGCGACGCGGACGAGGAGTACTACGAGCTCGCGTCGTTCTACGACCAGAACCGCGAGCCCGTGGAGTACGACCAGGTCTCCGACCTCATCTACGACGCCCTCCTCTCCAGCGAGGACCCGCGCTACTACGAGCACGGCGGCATCGACCTGATCGGCACGACGCGTGCGCTGCTCAGCAACGCGGTCAGCAGTGGCACGCAGGGCGGATCCTCGATCAGCCAGCAGTACGTCAAGAACGTCCAGGTCCAGGCCTGCGAGCGCGACGCGGAAGACCAGGAGGGCCTCGAGGAGTGCTACCTCGAGGCCACCGACGCGTCCGGCGTCGACGGCTACAAGCGCAAGCTGCAGGAGATGCGGTACGCGATCTCCATCGAGCAGGAGTACTCGAAGGAGCAGATCCTCATCGGGTACCTGAATCTCGCGAACTTCGGCGGCAGCACATACGGCATCGAGGCCGCCGCGCAGTACTACTTCGGCGTGTCCTCGGCCGACGTCAACCTCTCCCAGGCGGCCACGCTCGCGGGCATGGTGCAGAACCCGAACACGTACCGGATCGACCTGCCGAACAACGAGGCAAACGGCGCCGACAACTCCTACGCCCAGACCACGGAGCGCCGCGACTACGTTCTCGACCGCATGCTGACCGAGGGCGTCATCACGCAGGAGCAGCACGATCAGGCGGTCGAGCAGCCCATCGAGCCGAACATCACGCAGCGCCAGCAGGGCTGCGCGGCGGCGCAGGGCACGGCCTACTTCTGCGAGTACGTGAAGAACACGATCCTCTACGACGACCGCTACGCGGACGCGTTCGGCGAGACGACGGAGGAGCGCAGCGATCTCCTCACGCGCGGCGGCCTCGAGATCTACACGACGCTCGACAACGACCTGCAGTACCAGGCCCAGCAGACCATGCAGAACAACACCGACCCGTCGGTGGCGGGAATGCAGTTCGGCGCGACGACGGTGCAGCTGGATCCGACGACCGGCAACATTCTCTCCCTCGCGCAAAACACCGAGTTCAGCGAGGTCGACGGCGCGGGCGAGGGGCAGACCTCGCTCGTCTACGCGGGCGACTATACGCACGGGCGGTCGACGGGTTTCAGCGCCGGATCGACCTACAAGATGTTCACGATCATCGACTGGCTCGAGAACGGGCGCAGCGTGAACGAGGTGCTGGACGGGCGCGTCGGGCAGACCTTCCCGATGACGTGCAACGGGCAGCCGGCTCAGTCTGCTTCCCCCGTAGCCGGCGATAACTTCGCAGACAGCCCGGGTCGTATCGACGATGTCCGCACCTTCACAGGCCTCTCGCTCAACAGCGGCTTCTACGCCATGGCCTCGCAGCTCGACATCTGCGAGATCCACGAGGTGGCCAAGAGCATGGGCATCACCCGCGCCAACGGGGAGGACTACACCACGATGAACGGGTATGCGGGTCACTTCAGCCTATTGGGCTCGATGGACATCGCCCCGATCGACATCGCGACGGCCTACGCGACCGTCGCCAACGGCGGCGTGCGCTGCGAGCCCACGGCGATCCTGCGGGCGACCGATGCGGAGGGCTCCGAGCTCGACGTTCCGGGCGCCGACTGCGAGCGCGTGCTCGAGGCGAACATCGCCGCGACGACCGCCTACGACATGGAGGCCGTCATGGAGCCCGGGATGACGGGCTCCTCGGCGAACGTGGGCGACGGGATCGCGACCTTCGGCAAGACGGGAACGCACGAGAACATCCAGTCGTGGATGATCCAGACGTCCACCGCCGTCACGACCGCGACGTGGGTCGGAAACGTCGAGGGCGGCGAGCGCGACGGGCAGGGCGACCTGCTCGACTACGGGCTCGCGAACCTCCGCTACCAGATCTCGAAGGAGAACCAGGCCGCCGCCAACGCGAAGTACGGCGGCGAGGACTTCCCCGAGCCGGATCCGGAGCTTCTCGAGGTCGAGGAGACGAACGTCCCCGACGTCAACGGCATGACGGTGGACGAGGCCACGGCCGCCCTGCAGCGCGAGGGCTTCCGGGTCACGGTCGGCGACGAGGTCCCCGGCAACGCCGACCAGGGCCGCGTGGAGAGCACGAACCCCTCCGGCGCCGCGCCGACCGGCAGCCTCGTCACCCTCAACATCTCCAACGGCGAGGGGGCGATCGAGGTCCCCGACGTCACGGGCATGACGCCCGCGCGCGCCGTCTCCGCACTCCAGGACGCGGGCCTGCAGGGCACGCTCGGATCCTGCACACAGGACGACGGCGCCAGCGGCCAGAGTGTCACGGCCTCGAGCCCCGGCGAGGGCGAGATCGTCGGCGACGGCACGACCGTCACGATCGACTGGGAGGCCCGCAACTGCAGCGGGAACGACACCGGCGACGACGAGGAAGACGGCGGAAACGGCGGAAACAACGGCCGCGGCAACGGGAACGACGACTGATGGGGGCCGGGCGGGGTGCGCTCACCGCGGTCGCCGCGGCGGGGGCCCTCGCCGCCGCGTGGGGCATCGGGATCGAGCGGTACCGGTTCCGCGTGCGCACCCACACGGTGCGGATCCTCGCCCCCGGATCCGCCCCCATCCGCGTCCTGCACCTCAGCGATCTGCACCTCGCGCCGTGGCAGCGTCGCAAGCGGGAGTGGATCGCGCACCTCGCCTCCCTGCGCCCCGACCTCGTCATCGACACGGGCGATAACTTCGGCCACCCGGCCGCGCTCGGCGCGATCCGCGGGGCGCTCACGCCGTTTGCCGGAACGCCCGGCGTGCATGTGCACGGGTCGAACGACATCTGGGCGCCAAAGCCCCGCAACCCCCTGCGGTACCTCATCGGGCCGTCGCAGAAGGAGCAGTCGGTCCCGCCGCTCGATACGGACGGCCTCGACGCCTTCCTCGAGGGCGAGCTGGGCTGGTTCGGGCTGCACAACGACGGTGTCGCGTTCGACGTGCGCGGGCACCGCCTGCGATTCGTCGGCACCGACGACCCGCACCACGAGCGCGACGACTGGGACGCCGTCGACGCCGCGCGCGGCGAGCTGCCGGACGGCGAGCTGACGATCGGCGTCACCCACGCCCCCTACCGCCGCGTGCTCGACGCGTTCGTCGACCGCGGGGCCGACGCCATCTTCGCGGGGCACACGCACGGCGGGCAGGTGCGGATCCCCGGCGTCGGCGCGCTCGTCGCGAACTGCGACATTCCGCTGTCGCAGGCGCGCGGGCTGTCCGCGTGGGAGCACGACGGCCGATCCGCCGTGCTCAACGTGAGCGCGGGCGTGGGCCACTCGATCTACGCGCCCGTGCGCTTCGCGTGCCCGCCCGAGGTGTCGCTCGTGACGCTCGCGCCGAAGCGGCCCGCCTAGCGATCCCCCAGCGCCCGGCGGATGTCGTCGAGGTTCCGATCGGCCTGCTCGAGGAGGGCCGCCGTCAGAGCGAAGCGCCGGTTGATCTCCGGCGTCGTCGCGTCGGCCTCGGTCTTGTACCGGAAGTCGTGCTCGACCTCGGCCCAGACGTGCTCGAGCATCGTGCGGATCTGCACCTCGACAGGGACGCCCGCCTGGACCGCCTTGAACGCGCCCTCGCCGCGCGTGCGGCCGACGAACTGCACGCTGCGATAGCCGAAGCTCTCGTCGCCCAGCAGGTCGCCCTTGTCAATGTACGACTCCTCGACGACCTCGAGGAGGCGGCGCGTCATCTTCTCGATCTGCGCAAGGTCGCTCCGGAAGAACGCCATGATGCGCACGCCGACGATGTCCTCGACGGGCTTATCCGGGTCGCGCAGCACCTTCTGCTCGTAGGAGAACCGCTTCTTCACGCGCGCCTCGACGCGGAAGTAGCTCACGCCCCACTGCCGCAGGTGCAGGGGGATCTCCCGCTCGAGCGCGTCGCGGAGCGCGCGGTACTCGGGAAGCGCGCGATCGTACGACCGCAGCGCCTCCTTGACCTGCTCCTCCGCGTCCATGCCTCCAGGGTAGGGGCCACCCCCGACATTGCGGGCGCGCGCCGCGCGCACCGAGAGACGCAAAAGGACCCCCGCCGATCGGCGGGGGTCCTTTTCGTGGTCTGGTCGGGATGACAGGATTTGAACCTGCGACCCCCTCGTCCCGAACGAGGTGCGCTACCAAGCTGCGCCACATCCCGTGACAACCTGATCAGTCTATCCGATCCCGCGGGCATCGGCGAACCGGGGCCCCGCCCGCGCGCGTCGCTGCCGCTCCCCCGTCGGCGCGGAGGCCCCTCCCGCGCCGCCCGGCCCGGGCGGCGCGGGAGGGGCCACACGAATCAGTCGGCGACGGGCGCCAGGCGCGCGAGCTGCGTGACGTGGCGCGGTTCGAGCTCCTCGACCGAGGACACCCCGAGCAGCTTCATCGTGCGGCGGATCTCGCTCTCGAGGATCGCGATCATGCGGTCGACGCCCGCGCGGCCGCCGGCCATGAGCCCGTACAGGTAGGCCCGGCCGACGAGGGTGAACTTCGCGCCGAGCGCCATCGAGGCGACGATGTCCTGGCCGTTCATGATGCCCGTGTCGACCATAACGGTGGCGTCGGATCCGACCTCCTTAACGACCTGCGGGAGCAGGCGGAACGGGATCGGGGCGCGGTCGAGCTGGCGGCCGCCGTGGTTCGACAGCACGATGCCGTCGACGCCGCGGTCGATGAGCTTCACCGCGTCGGGCACGTTCTGCACGCCCTTGACGACGAGCTTGCCCGGCCACATCTCCCGGATCGTGTCGAGGTCCTCGTAGCTGATGGTCGGATCCATCGCGCTGTTGAGGAGGTCCCCGACCGTGCCGCCCGTCGTCGACAGCGACGCGAACTCAAGCTTGGGGGTCGTGAGGAAGTCGATCCACCACCACGGGCGCGGGATCGCGTTGACGATCGTGCCGAGCGAGAGCTGCGGCGGGATCGAGAAGCCGTTGCGGCTGTCGCGCATGCGGTTGCCCGCCACGGGCGTGTCGACCGTGAAGTGCAGGGTGTCGAACCCCGCCTCCGCGGCGCGCTTCACGAGCCCGTAGGAGATCTCGCGGTCGCGCATGACGTAGAGCTGGAACCAGTTGCGCCCGTTCGGGTTGGTCTTCTTGACGTCCTCGATCGACGTCGTGCCGAGCGTCGAGAGCGTGAAGGGGATCCCCGCGGCGCCCGCGGCACCCGCGCCGGCGACCTCGCCCTCGGTCTGCATGAGGCGCGTGAAGCCCGTCGGCGCGATGCCGAACGGCAGCGCCGACGTGCCGCCGAGGACCTCGGTGGTCGTGTCGACGTCGACGGCGGGCTTGAGGATGTCGGGGTGGAACTCGATGTCCTCGAAGGCCTGGCGCGCGCGCTCGATCGAGAGCTCCGCGTCAGCGGCGCCGTCGGTGTAGTCGAACGCGGCGGCCGGCGTGCGGCGCTTCGCGATGGCGCGGAGGTCGGCGATCGTCAACGCCTTGCCGAGGCGGGCGTCCTTACCGAACTCCGGGCGCTTGATCTTGAGGTATTCCAGCACGTCGGCCGGATTCGGGAACTGGCGGGTGACCATGGGGACGTCCTTTCGTGGGGTCAGGTGGCGCGCGTGAGCGCGTGGTAATCGCGGATGTGGTCGTGGATCCGGGCGCGGGCGCCCGGAGCATCGCCGCGGTCGATCGCGTCCACGACGCCGCGATGCTCGCGCTGGAGGCGGTCGCGCGCGGCGCCCCAGTCGGCGATCGTGTGCGCCCCGTGCTGCACGTAGGCCTCGATGGCGGCGCGCAGGCCGGTCATGATCGCGCCGAAGACGGCGTTACCGGTCGCCTCGGCGAGGAGCGCGTGGAAGCGCGCGTCGAGCGCGAGGAACTCGTCGCGCGCGAGGTCCGGGGCGTCCATTGCATCGAGGACCTCCCCCGCGCCCGCGAGGTCGGGGCGGGCGCCGGCGAGGGCCTCCGCCACCGCCGTCTCGAGCACGAGGCGGGTCGCCACGACGTCGTCGAACCGGAACGCCTGCGCCGCGGCCTGGAGCCCGAGCACCTGCGCGAGCCCGGAACCCGCCTGCACCGTGATGACGGCACCCGCGCGCGGTCCGGATCCGGTCGCCGTGTGCAGCACGCCCATCACCTCGAGCACCCGGAGCGCCTCGCGGACGCTGGAGCGGCCGACGCCCAGCTGGCTGGCGAGGTCGCGCTCGCCGGGGAGCCGATCGCCCGGGCCGAGGGATCCGTCGCGGAGGCGCTGTTCGACGTGCTCGAGCACGGTGCGCCACGCGCGCGTCTCGCTCATCCGTGCCCCCTCGCCCCGAAACCGTGTGGTCTGACCACAGTAGCGAAATTCGGCGCGGGCGCCAAACGGCGCATGTAACGTCGGATTGCGCCGACTTTGTGGATCCGCGCCCGTACCGTCATTCTGGGAACATGCCCGATACCCTCGAGAGCACGAGCGCGCCCGCCGGCGCCGTGCGCATCACCGGCGTCGAGCGCACCTTCGCCACGAAGGAGGGCGCCCGCACGGTGCTCGCCGACGTCGACCTCGACCTCGCCCCCGGCGAGATCGTCGCGGTCGTCGGCCCCTCGGGATGCGGCAAGTCCACGCTCCTCCGCCTCGTCGGCGGCCTCGACTCCCCCACCGCCGGCGAGATCACGCTCGACGGCGCGGGCGTCTCGGCGCACGACGAGGCCACGGCGATCGCGTTCCAGGAGCCGCGCCTGCTCCCCTGGCGCACGATCGCCCAGAACGTCGCGCTCGGGCTCCCCCACGGCACGAAGCGCCGCGCCGCGGAGGCGCGGGTCGCCGAGCTGCTCGACCTCGTCGGCCTGACCCACGCGGCCGGCCAGCGCCCGCGCGAGGTCTCCGGCGGCATGGCGCAGCGCGCCTCGCTCGCCCGCGCGCTCGCGCGCAGCCCCCGCGTGCTCCTCCTCGACGAACCCTTCGGCGCGCTCGACGCGCTCACGCGCCTGCGCATGCACGACCTGCTGCTCGACATCCACCGGGCGCAGCCCACGACGATCCTCCTCGTCACGCACGACGTGGAGGAGGCGCTTTACCTCGCCGATCGCGTGCTGATGCTCCGGAACCTCCACGCCACCGCGCCGGCCGAGCCCGAGCGCCCCCGCGCGCGCGTCGTCGCCCTCGGCTCGACCTCGGGAATCGGGGCCCTCGGATCCGCCGGCCCGCACGGATCCGCCACCGCCGGCGGTGCCGCCGTCGCCCCGCGCCGCGACGGCTCGATCGCGCGCGTCGTGCCCGTGCCCGGCACTCGCCCGCGCGACCGGGGCGCCCGCCCGTTCACCGATCTGCGCACCAGCCTGCTCGACAGCCTGGGCGTTCACCACCCCCAACCGCTCACCACCAAGGAGACCCGATGAGCACCTTCACCCGCCGAATCATTCCCGCGACCGCCGTCGCCGGGGTGATGGCGCTCATGACCACGGGGTGCCTCGCCGGCGAGAGCGGCGGATCCGGCGCGCCCGCCGAGGGCAGCGACTGGTCGACGAGCGAGCTCACGCTCGACTGGGCCACGTACAACCCGCTGAGCCTCGTCGTCCGCGACCAGGGCCTCCTGGAGGAGACCTTCGGCGACGACGTCCAGGTCGAGTGGATCCAGTCCGAGGGCAGCAACAAGGCCAACGAGTTCCTGCGCTCCGGATCCGCGGACCTCGCCTCGACGGCCGGGTCCGCCGCGCTGCTCGCGCGCGCCAACGGATCCCCCATCCAGGTGGTCGACATCTACTCGCAGCCCGAGTGGTCGGCGATCGTCGTCGGCCCGGACAGCGACATCGCGGGCCTCGGGGACCTCGAGGGCGCCACGATCGCGGCGACCACGGGAACGGACCCCTACTTCTTCCTGCTGCAGGCGCTCGCCGAGGCGGGCCTGACGATCGACGACGTCACGGTGCAGAACGTCCAGCACGCGGACGGGCGCACCCTCCTCGACAACGGTGACGTCGACGCGTGGGTGGGCCTCGACCCGATCATGGCCGCCGCCGAGGTCGAGTCGGGCGACGAGCTCGCCTATCGCAACGTCGACTTCAACTCCTACGGTTTCCTCAACGCGACCGAGGAGTTCATCGCCGACCACCCCGACGTCGTGCAGGCCGTCGTCGACGCGTACGAACAGGCCCGCGCCTGGGCCCTCGAGAACCCCGAAGAGACCGCCGAACTGCTCGCCGATGCCGCGGGCATCGACCTCGAGGTCGCCTCGACCGTGATCGAGGAGCGCTCAAACCTCGACGTCTCCGGCGTCCCGGGCGACGCGCAGCTCGCGGTCCTCGAGGTCATCGCGCCCGTGCTCGTGGAGGCCGGCGACGTGCAGGGCGGCGAGACCGCCGTGAACGAGGCGCTCGACACGATCGTGAACGACACCTTCGCCACCCAGGCCACCGAATGACACCTGGCACGACCACGACCCGGGGGGCGGCGCGTACGCGCACGCCCCTCTGGTCGCGCACGTGGGTGAAGATCGTCGGCGGCCTCGCGCTGCCGGTCCTCGTCCTCGCGGCGTGGCAGATCGCCACGACCACGGGCGCCGTGCCGACCTACCGCCTGCCCGAGCCGTGGACGGTCGTGCAGTCCGGGATCGACCTCGCCGCGGACGGCGAGCTGTGGTTGCACGTCGCGATCTCCGTCCAGCGCGTCGTCGTCGGCTTCCTCGTGGGATCCGCCGTCGCGCTCGTGTTCGCGGCGCTCGTCGGGCTCTCCCGCGCCGGCAACGTTCTGCTCGCCCCGACGCTCGTCGCCCTGCGGGCCGTGCCGTCGCTCGCGTGGGTGCCGCTGCTGCTCCTGTGGATGTCCATCGGCGAGGAGTCGAAGGTCACGCTCATCGCGATCGGCGCCTTCTTCCCCGTGTACACGACGGTGGCCGACGCGCTCCGGCACGTGGATCCGCTCCTCGTCGAGGCGGGCCGCTCCTTCGGGCTGCGCGGCTGGTCGCTGTTCCGCACGGTGCAGCTGCCGGCGGTCGTCCCGGCCGTCATCTCGGGCCTGCGCCTCGCGCTCGCGCAGGCCTGGCTGTTCCTCGTGGCCGCCGAGCTGCTGGGCGCGTCGATGGGCCTCGGATACCTGCTGAGCATCTCGCAGACCACGGGGCGCGTCGACCGGATCCTCCTGGCGATCGTGCTGCTCGCGCTGCTCGGCACGGTCACGAACGGCCTGCTGCAGATCTTCGAGAAGTCGGTCCTCAAGAGGTGGGTGTGATGGCGAACGAGGCGAGGCTGACCGAGAGCCGGTCCTTCCCCGCGCCGGCCGACTTCGCCGCGCAGGCGAACGTCGGCGCGGGCGCGTACGCCGAGGCGGCGGCGGATCCCGTCGCCTTCTGGGAGCGCCAGGCGGGCCGCCTCGACTGGGCGCGCGGCTGGGACACGGCGCACACCTGGGATCCGCCGGTCCCAGGGCCGGACGGCGAGCTGACCGTCCCCGCGGCGACGTGGTTCGCCGGCGGCACCCTCAACGTCGCGCACAACTGCGTCGACCGGCACGTCGAGGCCGGCCGCGGCGACAAGGTGGCCCTCTTCTTCGAGGGCGAGCCGGGCGACCGCGAGGCCGTCACCTACGCCGACCTGCAGCGTCGGGTGTCCCGCGCCGCGAACGGCCTCCTCGCGCTCGGCATCGAGCCCGGCGACCGGGTCGTGGTCTACCTGCCCGTCCTCGTCGAGACCGTCGTCATCGCGCTCGCGTGCGCGCGGATCGGCGCGGTGCACTCGCTCGTCTTCGGCGGGTTCTCGGCCGAGGCCGTGCGCTTCCGCCTGGAAGACACGGGCGCGAAGCTGCTCGTGACGACCGACGGCCAGAACCGCCGCGGGAGCGCGGTCGAGGTGAAGTCGGCCGCCGACGAGGCCGCGCGGGATCTTCCCCACCTCGAGCACGTCCTCGTCGTGCGCCGCACGGGCCAGGACGTGCCGTGGACGGCCGGGCGCGACGTCTGGTGGCACGACGTCGTGGACACGGCGAGCGAGACCCACGAGGCGACGCCCTTTCCCGCGGAGCACCCGCTGTTCATCATCTACACCTCGGGCACGACGGGGAAGCCGAAGGGCCTCGTGCACACGTCGGGCGGCTACCTCACGCACGCGAGCTGGGCGCACTACGCGCACTTCGACGCGAAGCCCGACGACGTGCACTGGTGCACGGCCGACCTCGCCTGGGTGACGGCCCACACGTACGAGATCTACGGTCCGCTCTCGAACGGCCTCACGCAGGTCATCTACGAGGGCACGCCCGACGCCCCGCACCGCGAGCGCCACTTCGAGATCATCGAGCGCTACGGCGTGACGGTGTACTACACGGCGCCCACGCTGATCCGCACGTTCATGACGTGGTTCGGCGACACGCTCCCCGCCACGCACGACCTCTCGAGCGTGCGGCTGCTGGGCACGGTCGGCGAGGCGATCAATCCCGAGGCGTGGGTGTGGTTCCGCCGCAACGTCGGTCGAGACGCGGTGCCCGTCGTCGACACCTGGTGGCAGTCCGAGACGGGCGCGGCGATGATCGCGCCGCTGCCCGGCGTCACGACGCTGAAGCCCGGATCCGCGACCGTCGCCCTGCCCGGCATCGACGTCGCCGTCGTCGACGAGGCGGGCGAGGCCGTCGCCCCCGGCCGCGCCGGGACGCTCGTCGTGAGGCGGCCGTGGCCCGGCATGGCGCGCACCGTGTGGGGCAACCCCGCGCGCTACCGCGACTCGTACTGGGCGCCGTACGCCGGCAAGGGCGAGGCCGGCGGCTACTACGTCGCGGGCGACGGCGCGACGATGGACGCCGACGGCTACGTTTGGATCCTCGGGCGCGTCGACGACGTCGTGAACGTCTCGGGGCACCGGCTCTCCACGATCGAGATCGAGTCGTCGCTCGTCGCGGACCCCACGGTCGGCGAGGCGGGCGTCACGGGCGTCACGGACCCGGTCACGGGCCAGGCCGTCGCGGCGTTCGTCGTCGACGGGGCGTCCGGATCCGCGGATCCGGACGCCCTGCGCCGCCGCGTGAGCCACGACATCGGCCCCATTGCGAAGCCGAAGCACATCGTCCGCGTGCCCGACCTGCCGAAGACCCGCTCGGGTAAGATCCTGCGACGGCTGCTGGCGCAGCTGTGGCACGGCGATCCGCTCGGCGACACCACGAGCCTGCAGAACCCCTGGGCCGTCGACGGCGTCCGCGACGCCATCGCCGCCGCCCGCGAGAAGGAGACCACATGAGCGAGCACCGTTTCGGCTTCCGCACCCGCGCCCTGCACGCGGGCGGAACCCCCGACGCCACGACCGGCGCGCGCGCCGTGCCGATCTACCAGACCACGTCGTTCGTGTTCGACGATGCGAAGGATGCCGCGAACCTGTTCGCGCTGCAGAAGTACGGCAACATCTACTCGCGCATCGGCAACCCGACGGTCGCGGCGCTCGAGGAGCGCATCGCGTCGCTCGAGGGCGGCATCGGCGCCGTGGCGACCGCGAGCGGCATGTCGGCCGAGTTCATCACCTTCGCAGCCCTCGTCGGCGCGGGCGACCACGTCGTGGCCTCCGCGCAGCTCTACGGCGGCACGGTGACGCAGCTCAACGTGACGCTGCGCCGCTTCGGCGTCGACACGACGTTCGTCGCGAGCGACGACCCCGAGGAGTTCCGCAAGGCGATCCGCGCGAACACGAAGGTCGTCTACACCGAGGTCATCGGCAACCCGGGCGGCGAGATCGCCGACCTCGAGGGGCTCGCGGCCGTCGCGCACGACGCCGGCATCCCGCTCGTCGTCGACGCGACCCTCGCGACGCCCTACCTCGTCCGACCCATCGAGCACGGAGCCGACATCGTCATCCACTCGGTGACGAAGTTCCTCGGCGGCCACGGCACGACGCTCGGCGGCGTCGTCGTCGAGGCCGGCACGTTCGACTGGGGCAACGGGAAGTTCCCCACCATGACCGAGCCGGTCGAGTCCTACGGCGGGATCCGCTGGTGGGACAACTTCGGCGAGTACGGCTTCCTCACGAAGCTGCGCAGCGAGCAGCTGCGCGACGTCGGCCCCGCGCTCAGCCCGCAGTCGGCGTTCAACCTCCTGCAGGGCGTCGAGACGCTCCCGCAGCGCATCGATGCGCACGTCGCGAACGCGCGCATCGTCGCCGAGTGGCTGGCCTCGGACCCGCGCGTGTCGTTCGTCACGTGGGCGGGCCTGGAGGGGCACCCCCACCAGGAGCGGGCGCAGAAGTACTTCCCGCTCGGGCCAGGATCCGTCTTCGCGTTCGGCGTCCGGCCCGCGGGCGAGTTCGCCGACGACGAGGCCCAGCTGGCCGCGGCCCGCGCCACGGGCGAGACGGTCATCGAGTCCCTCCAGCTCGCGAGCCACCTCGCCAACATCGGCGACGCCCGCACGCTCGTGATCCACCCGGCCTCGACGACCCACCAGCAGCTCACCGCCGAGCAGCTCACGGCCGCGGGCGTGCCCGCCGACCTCATCCGCATCTCGGTGGGCCTCGAGGACCCCGAGGACATCGTCTGGGACCTCGACCAGGCCCTCACCGCCGCGACAGGAGCGACCCGATGACGAACGCCTGCGAGTTCACCCCGGGAGCGGGAGCTCCCGTGCCCGCCGCGGCCGGCGGATCCGACCCCGCCCACGCGGGCCGCACCTGGCAGGGCCCGGGCGCCGGGGCGCGCCTCGGGATCCTGCGCCGCGCGAAGACGATCGCCATCGTGGGGGCGTCGAACAACCCCGCGCGCGCGAGCTACTTCGTCGGCACGTACCTGCTCTCGAGCTCGCCGTACGAGGTGTTCTTCGTCAACCCCCGCGCCGACGAGATCCTGGGCGAGAAGGCCTACGCCTCCCTCGCAGACCTGCCGGTCGTGCCCGACATCGTCGACGTGTTCCGGCGCGACGAGGACCTGCCGGGCGTCGCTCGCGAGGCCGTCGCGGTCGGCGCGAAGGCGCTCTGGCTGCAGCTCGGATCCTGGAACGAGGAGGCCGCGAAGATCGCGGAGGATGCGGGACTCAACGTCGTCATGGATCGCTGCGTGAAGATCGAGCACGCGCGCTTCCACGGCGGCCTGCGCCTCGCCGGTTTCGACACGGGGGTCATCTCCTCGAAGCGCCAGGTCGTCGCGCGCTGATCCGGGGCGGGTGGTGCGCTCCCACCCTCACCTCGTCTACCATTGTGCCTACAGACGCAATTAAGCGAGTGTTGAGTCTCCACGCACAAGGAGGGCCATGTTCGTCCTGACCGCCGACCAGCACGACAGCCGGGCCGGCCGCGACGCCGTGCCCGACGCGATCGCCCTGACGACCGCCGCCGCGGGCGCGGCGCTCGCACTCCCGCCCGAGCGCACGGCCGGCGACGAGTTCCAGGCCGTTTTCGACGCCGCGCCCGCCGCCCTCGACGTGGCGCTCGCCCTCACCCGCACGCGGGAGTGGAGCGTCGGCCTCGGCGTCGGGGAGGTGGAGCGCCCCCTCCCCCGGGAGGTGCGCGCCGCGCGGGGCGACGCCTTCGTGGCCGCGCGCGACGCCGTCGAGCGGGCAAAGACGGCACCCACGCGCGTCGCGGTCTCCGGGCCCGACGCCGCCGACGGCGAGGCCCTCGTCCGCCTCCTCGTCGAGCTGCGCGACCGCCGCAGCGAGGAAGGGTGGGAGGTGTACGACCTCCTCGCGCGGGGGCTCACCCAGCGCGAGGCGGCGGCCGAGCTCGGGATCACGCCAAGCGCGGCGAGCCGGCGCGCCTCGGCGGCGGGGCTGCGCGCCGAGGAGGCGGCCGTCCCGGCCCTGGCGCGCGCACTCGGCCGCCTGGATCCCGACGCCCCGGGCGAATAGGGCGCCCGCGCCGCGCGGGCTGAGACACTATCGCCATGCTCACCCCCGCGGCCCTGACCGGCACCGTGCTCGGCATCGTCCTGACGGCCGCCCTCGGCGCGGCACTCACACTCGTGCTCGTCGATCGACGAGCCACGCGCTCCGGCCCGCTCCTCGCCGCGGCGATCGTCACGGCGACGGCGCTCGTCGTGGCCGCGCTCGCGCCCGTGTCCGTGCCGCTCTCGATCGCCGCCGTGCTCGCGCTGATCGCGGTCGCCGTCGCGGTCCTCGGCGGGGATCCGGCCGCCCGGCGGGTCCTCGCGAGCGCCTCCGGCGGCGCGCTCGGCGAGGGACCGCACGGCGGGCTCCTGCTGCGCACGACGCCGGGCGCCCCCGGCCCGCAGCCCGAGGTCATGCGGGGCGGGGCCGCGATCGGGTTCCTCGAGCGCGGCGGCGCCGCCCTCGCCATCGTCGTCGGCTATCCCGAGGCGATCGCCGTCGTCGTCGCCATCAAGGGCATCGCGCGGTTCACGGAGCTCGGCACGCCGGAGGCGCGCGAGCGCTTCATCATCGGCACCCTCGCGAGCCTCGGCTGGGCCGCCGTCGCCGCGGCCACGGCGCGCCTCGCGATCTGGTGAGGCGCGCCGCGGCGCGGAGTCAGCCCTCGTAGCCGCCGGGGTTCTTCTGCTGCCAGTTCCAGACGTCGCGCGTCATGTCGTCGATCGTGCGCGTCGCCCGCCACCCCAGCTCGGCCTCGGCCTTTGCGGGCGTGCAGTAGGTGGCGGCGAGGTCGCCCGCGCGTCGCGGCTTCACGGACTTCGGGAGCTCGCGGCCGACGGCGCGCTCGAAGGACGCGACGAGCTCGCGCACGCTCACGGGGTTTCCCGTGCCGAGGTTGTACGCCGTCGTCCCCGGCGCCGCGTTCTCCAGCGCCTTGACGTGGCCCTCCGCGAGGTCCACCACGTGAATGTAGTCGCGCTGACCCGTGCCGTCCGGGGTGTCGTAGTCGTCCCCGAAGATGCCGACCTCGTCGAGCGCGCCGACCGCGACGCGCGCGACGAACGGCATGAGGTTGTTGGGGGTCCCCTTCGGGTCCTCCCCCACCAGGCCCGAGGCGTGCGCGCCGACCGGGTTGAAGTACCGCAGCAGCGTGACGTTCAGCTCCGGGTGGGCCGCCTGCACGTCGGTGAGGACCTGCTCGTTCATGAGCTTCGACTTCGAGTACGGGTTCGACAGCGCCACGAGGTTGCGCGTCGCCTCCTCCGTGAACGGCAGGTCGGCCGGATCCGAGTAGACCGTCCCGGTCGAGGAGAACACGAACGAGCGGATCCCGCGCGCGAGCCCGACGCGCAGGAGCGCGTAGGTCGTGTCGAGGTTGTTCGCGTAGTAGGACAGCGGCTGCGCGACCGACTCGCCGACCGCCTTGTACGCCGCGAAGTGCACGATCGCGTCGAACGGGCCGTGGGCGTCGAAGGCGCCCTCGACGACCTCGTCGTCGGCCGCGTCGCCCACGACGAGCGGGACCCGCGCGCCGGTGATCTCCGCGATGCGGTCGATCACGACGCTCGAGGTGTTCGACAGGTCGTCCAGCATGACCGGCTCGTGACCCGCCTCGAGGAGGGAAATGGCCGTGTGGGTCCCAACGTATCCGGCGCCGCCGGCGAGAAGAACGCGCATGAAACCAGCCTATCGGCAGGGCGCAGGCTCAGCCGCCGAGCGAGCCGCCCGACTCCTCGAGATAGCACGCGCCGCACAGGGACTCGTACGTGACGAAGTGCGCGTCGCGCACGGCGGCGGTCGCCGCGTCGATCGCCACCTGGTCCCCCGCGAACACGAACGTCCCGTTGATCACGCGGCCGTTGAACATCGCCTTCCGCCCGCACCGGCAGATCGTCTTGAGCTCCTCCAGCGCGTGCGCGACCTCGAGGAGGCGTCGGGACCCCGGGAACGCTTCGGTCTGGAAGTCGGTGCGGATCCCGTACGCCATCACGGGGATCCCCTCGGTCACGGCGACGCGAAACAAGCCGTCGACCTGCTCCCGCGAGAGAAACTGCGCCTCGTCCACGAGGATGCATGCGACGTCCGCGGGGCGGTCCGCGTCGAAGAGCGCGTCGGCCGCCTCCCGGCGGACGCGGGCGCGCTCGCGCTCCACCAGCGCCCGCACGTCGTCGTCCGGCCGGATCAACACGTCCACCGCGCGGGTCACGCCGAGCCGGGACTCGATCTCGTCGGCGCCCTTCGTGTCGATCGCGGGCTTCGCGAGGAGGACCGCCTGCCCGCGCTCCTCGTAGTTGTACGCGGCCTGGAGGAGCGCGGTGGACTTACCCGAGTTCATCGCGCCGTAGCGGAAGTACAGTTTGGCCACGGACCCAGGGTAGCCCGCCCGGCTCGGGAGGATCCCCGAGACGCCGCGGGCCCCGCCCGGGTGACCGGACGGGGTCCGCGGGACGCGGATCAGGCGTGGATCGCGAGCGCCTCGGCCGACGCCCCCGTGACGCGCTCGGCGAGCGCCGCGTCGGCGTTGAGCTGCTCGCCCAGGGCGGGGATGAGCTCGCGCAGCGTCGGCTCCCACGCCTCGCGCTGGTCGGGGAAGCAGGTCGAGAGCACGTTCAGCATGATCGAGACCGCAGTCGAGGCGCCCGGCGAGGCGCCCAGGAGGCCGGCGATCGACCCGTCGGCGGCCGAGACGACCTCGGTGCCGAACTGCAGCTTCCCGCCCTTCATGACCTGCGCCCGCTGGCCGGCCTGGATGAGCTCCCAGTCGTCGCCGTCGGCGGTCGGAAGGAACTCGCGCAGGCTCTCGATCTTGCGATCGCGGCTCTTGAGCAGCTCGCCCACGAGGTACTTGACGAGGTCGAGGTTCGTCGCGCCGACCTTCAGCATGGATCCGATGTTGCCGAGCCGGACCTGCTGGACGATGTCGGTCCACCGGCCGTTCTTGAGGAACTTCGGGCTGAAGGTCGCGAACGGCCCGAACATGAGGGAGCCCTCGCCGTCGACCATGCGCGCGTCGAGGTGCGGGACCGACATGGGCGGCGCGCCGACGGCGGCCTGCGAGTACACCTTCGCGCGGTGCTGGGCGACAAGCTCGGGACGCGAGGTCTTGAGGAACTGGCCGCCGATCGGGAAGACGCCGTAGCCCTTGATCTCGGGGATCCCTGACTTCTGGAGGAGCTTCAGAGCCCAGCCGCCCGCGCCGACGAAGACGAAGCGCGCGTTCACGCGGCCGGGCGTGCTGCCGACGCGGTTGCGGAAGCGCACGTCCCACGTGCCGTCGCTCTTCTTCTTCAGCCCGCGCACCTCGGTGTTCAGGCGCACGTCGACGCCCGCATCGTCGAGGTGCCGGAAGAGCTGGCGGGTGATCGCGCCGAAGTCGACGTCGGTTCCCGCCGGCACGCGCGTCGCCGCGAACGGCTCGCCGCGGCGGCGGTTCTTCATGAGCAGCGGCGCCCACTGGTGGATGACCCGCGAGTCCTCGCTGTACTCGATCCCCGCGAACAGGGGCTGCTCTTTCAACGTCTCGTACCGCGCGCGCAGGTACGCGACGTCCTTCTCGCCCTGCACAAAGGTCATGTGCGGAGTCTGGTTGATGAACGTCTCGGGGGCGCCGAGGATGCCGCGATCGATGAGTGACGACCAGAGCTGACGGCTGACCTGGAACTGCTCGTTGATGCCGACGGCCTTGGACGGATCCGCAGCGTCGGGCATGTAGTTCAGCTCGCAGAGCGCCGCGTGGCCTGTGCCCGCGTTGTTCCAGGGGTTCGAGCTCTCCTGCGCCACGTCGCCGAGGCGCTCGAAGGCCACGATCTTCCAGTCGGGCTGCAGTTCTTTGAGGAGGGTGCCCAGCGTGGCGGACATGACCCCGCCGCCGACGAGCACAACATCTACGGATTCGCTCACGATGTTCCAGCCTACTCCCGCCCGGGTGCGGGGAATCCGAGTGGATCCCCCGAAAGTTCGCGGATTCTTGCGCCCTCGGCGCGGATCAGGCGCCCTGCGCGACGCGCGCCGCGACGAGCTCGGCGATCTGCACCGTGTTGAGCGCCGCGCCCTTGCGCAGGTTGTCGTTCGCGATGAACATCGCGAGCCCGCGCCCCTCGGGGGCCGCCTGGTCCGGGCGGATCCGGCCGACGTAGCTCGGGTCGCTGCCTGCGGCCTGGAGCGGCGTGGGGACGTCGGCCAGCGCCACGCCGGGGGCGTCCGCGAGCAGCTCGCGCGCGCGCTCGGGCGTGATCTCGTCGCGGAACTCCGCGTTGATCGTCAGCGAGTGGCCCGTGAAGACGGGCACGCGCACGCAGGTGCCGGATACGCGCAGGTCCGGCAGCTCGAGGATCTTGCGGCTCTCGTTACGGAGCTTCTTCTCCTCGTCCGTCTCCCCGAGCCCGTCGTCGACGAGGTTGCCGGCGAGGGCGAGGACGTCGAAGGCGATGGGCGCCACGTACTTCTCCGGCGTGGGGAAGTCGATCGCGGATCCGTCGTGCACGAGGCGCTCGAGACCGCCCTGCTGGACCGCGGCCTCGACCTGGCCGCGCAGCTCCTCGACGCCGCCGAGGCCGGATCCCGAGACCGCCTGGTAGGTCGAGACGACGAGCCGCTCGAGCCCCGCCGCGCCGTCGAGGACCTTGAGGACCGGCATCGCGGCCATGGTCGTGCAGTTGGGGTTGGCGACGATGCCCTTGCGCGCCTCGTCGATCGCGTGCGGGTTCACCTCGCTCACCACGAGCGGCACGTCCGGATCCATGCGCCACGCGCTCGAGTTGTCGACGACGAGCGCGCCGGCCGCGGCGAAGCGGGGGGCGTGCTCGGTCGAGGCCGCGCCGCCCGCGGAGAACAGCGCCACGTCGATGCCCGAGAGGTCGGTCGTGTGGATGTCTTCCACGACGACGTCGACGCCCGCGTAGGAGAGCTGCCTGCCGGCGGAGCGCGGCGAGGCGAACAGCCGCAGCTCGCGGACGGGGAATGCGCGCTCGGCGAGGATCTCGAGCATCTTGCCGCCGACCTGACCGGTCGCGCCGACGACGGCGACCGAGACGCCCGAGGATGCGATGTGTGCCATGGGTGTTCTCCTGCTCAGCGGCCGGTGCCGGCGTAGACGGTCGCCTCGACGCCCCCGTCGAGGCCGTAGGCGGTGTGGACGGCGCGCGCCGCCTCGTCGAGGTCGGTGTCGCGCAGGACGACCGAGATGCGGATCTCGCTCGTCGAGATCATCTCGATGTTGATGCGGTGGCGGCTGAGGGCGTCGAAGAGCGTCAGCGAGACGCCCGAGTGGGACCGCATGCCCGCGCCGACGACCGACAGCTTGCCGACCTGGTCGTCGTGGACGATCGCCTCGAACCCCAGCTCAGACTGCTCGGCCTGGAGCTGCTGCGCGACGCCCCGCGCCTGCTCCTTCGGGAGCGTGAACGAGATGTCCGTGCGGCCGGGGCTCGCGGACTGCACGTTCTGGACGATCATGTCGATGTTGGCGCCGGCCTTCGACACGCGCGTGAAGATCGCGGAGGCCGACCCCGGCACGTCGGGGACCCCGACGACCGTGATCTTGGCCTGGCTGCGGTCGATGGCCACGCCGGCGACGACGGGCTCCTCCTTGCCGATGACGTCGGTCATGTCTTCTCCCTTGGCCAGGCGGGGGTCGGTCATCCCCTCACCGAGAACGTACGTGCCCTCGTTCGACGTGAACGTGGATCGGGCGTGGATGAGAACGTTGTGCCGCCGCGCATATTCCACGGCGCGAATGTAGAGCACCTTGGCGCCGTTCGCGGCGAGCTCGAGCATCTCCTCGGCCGAGATCGCGTCGAGCTTGCGGGCGAGGGGGACGACGCGCGGGTCGCACGTGAAGACCCCGTCGACGTCGCTGTAGATCTCGCACACGTCCGCGCCGAGCGCGGCCGCAAGCGCGACCGCCGTGGTGTCGGATCCGCCGCGCCCCAGCGTCGTGATGTCGCGGGTGTCGCGGTTGAAGCCCTGGAACCCCGCGACGATGACGATCGCGCCCTCGTCGAGCGCCTCGCGCAGGCGCACGGGCGTGACGTCGACGATGCGGGCGGATCCGTGGTCCGCCGTCGTGATCATGCCCGCCTGGCTCCCCGTGAACGAGCGGGCCTCGTAGCCGAGGGAGTGGATCGTCATGGCCAACAGCGCCATCGAGATCCGCTCGCCGCTCGAGAGGAGCATGTCGAGCTCGCGCGGGGCGGGCGTCGGCGCGACCGCGTGCGCGAGGTCGAGGAGCTCGTCGGTCGTGTCCCCCATCGCGCTGACGGCCACGACGACGTCGTTGCCCGCGCGGCGGGTGTCGACGATGCGCTTGGCGACGCGCTTGATGCTCTCGGCGTCCGCGACGCTGGATCCGCCGAACTTCTGCACAATCAATGCCACGAAGACACTCCTGGGTGGGGCTGCGGGCGGAGGACGTGTCGCCCGTCCGACCAGCTTAGAGCGGATTCCCAGCGGGGCGAGAATCGGGCTACGCCGAGCGACGCCCCTCGAAGGCGCGGCCGAGCGTGATCTCGTCGGCGTACTCGAGGTCGCCGCCCACGGGCAGGCCGGACGCGAGGCGCGTCACGGCGATCTCCATCGAGGCGAGCAGGCGGCTGAGGTACGCGGCGGTGGCCTCGCCCTCGAGGTTGGGGTTCGTGGCGAGGATGATCTCCTGGACCGTGCCGTCGGACAGCCGCGTCATGAGCTCGCGGATCCGGAGGTTGTCGGGGCCGACGCCCGCGATCGGGCTGATGGCGCCGCCGAGCACGTGGTAGAGGCCGTGGAACTCCCGCGTGCGCTCGATGGCGGCGACGTCCTTCGCGTCCTCCACGACGCAGACAAGGCTCTGGTCGCGCCGGGGGTCGCGGCAGATCGCGCACAGCTCGGCCTCGGAGACGTTGCCGCAGCGCTCGCAGAACTTCACGCGCTCCCGCACGTCGCGCAGGAGTTCGCTGAGGCGCGAGACGTCGAAGCTCGGCGTCTGCAGGATGTGAAAGGCGATGCGCTGGGCCGACTTCGGGCCGACGCCGGGCAGGCGGCCCAGCTCGTCGATCAGCTCTTGGACGATGCCGTCGTACATAACGAGTCCTTAGCTCGGGGCGTCAGTGGAAGCGGGTGGGAGGCTCGTAGTCCTCCTCGTGTAGGAAGCGCGCGCCGAGCTTCTGACGGACGACGGCCTCGCCGTACCGCTCGATGCCGTCCTCCAGGCGCACCTGACGCGCCTGGACGCGCGGCGCCGCGGGCTCATCGATGACCTCGCCGTCGCGCGCGGGGGCGGCCTGGCGCGCGGACTCCGGAACCTCGGCCTCGGCCGGGTCCTCGTCGACGGCGAGCGCGGGGCCGGCGGCGAAGGGCGGCGGCGCGGCCGCCGCGGGCGCGGGCGGCGTCGACCGCCTGGAGGGCGACCGCCCACCCGGACGCGGGCGCCGCGGCGTACGCGGAGGTCTGCGGCCGCGGCGCCTCGCGCGCGGGCGGGGGGCCCTGATCGTCGTCGGGCTCCGGCGGCTCGTCGCCGTACGGCGGCTCCTCCGGCGGCGCCTCCGGCACGTGCTTCGCGAGGAACTTCACGCGCGCGCCGAGGACCGCACCGAGGGCGGCGCGCAGGTCCTCGCTCACCCCCGCGCCGTCCGGGGCCCGGGTCTTGAAGCGCCCGAGGTCGGCGGCGTTCGTGAACGCGAGCCCGACGACGTCGCCCGCGACGTGGACGACGGACGCCGACTGCAGGACGAGCCACGAGGAGCGGCTCGCGGCCTCGACGGCGCCGAGCACGCGCGGCCACGCGGCGCGCACACCGTCGAGCGACAGCGTCGCGGGCGCCGCGCCGACCGGGTCGGGGTCGCCCCCGTTGCGCGCCGGCGCGGGGGACGCGGGCGCTGCGGACTCGGGCTCTGGCGCCGGGGACGCGGGCTCCGCGGGCGCGGCGGCGGCCGGTTCCGCACCGGCGCGCGACGAGGAAGCGCCTTCGCGCGGAGCGGCGGCACCGCGCGAGGACGGGGAGCCCCCGTCGCCCGCGGGCGCGGGTTGCGGAGCGGGCGCGGCGGTGTCGGCCGCCGCGGGCCGGCCCGGAACCGCCGTGGCCCAGCCCGCCGCGGGGCCCTCGTCCGCCGCGGGTGCGGCGGCGGGAGCGGGGCGCGCGGCCTCGGCGGCCGGCCCGGCGGATGCGGGCGACGCCGCGGTAGGCGGCGCGGCGGGGGCCGGCTCCGCGGACCGGGCGGGAGTCGCGGCGGGCTCCGCGCCCGGCGAGGCGGTGGGGGCCGCCGGCCCCGCGGACGGGTCGGGAGCCGCGCCCGGGGCAGGATTCTCCGCCGGCTCGGCCGCGCCGGGGGCGGGAGCCGCGGCGGGCTGCGGGGCGGGTGCGGTCGGAGCCACGGCCGGAGCTCCCGAGGCGGCGGCAGGAGCCGCCGTCTCCGGCGACTGCCGCGGCTCGGCGGCAGGGCCGGGGGGCGCGACGGCGGCGGGTCCGGGAGCCGCGACGGCGGCCGACGTCGCGGCG